>NZ_JBEPTC010000028.1:0-1172 GCF_040549275.1 Thalassospira sp. MBR-102 | reverse complement strand
CTTATACATTGAGAGGCAGAAGGATTTGTTATGATCCTTCTGCCTCTTTTGTTTGAACTGGTGGTGGCCACCACCAGTTCATGGTGCGCAGAGCGGTTGGGCCCGTGCGGGCAAGACCTTTGACGGTCGTAAAAAAGCAGAACCCTTTGCGTACCTTGAGGCTTCGTCGAACCGCTGAGAGAGCTTTTACGCTCGCGTATAAGAGAGACAAAGCCAATGACTTATACTACTCGTTTTGTGGGGATCGATATATCGAAATCCACCTTTGACATTTGCCTGTTACCTGAAAACCGGACAAAAACTTTTGCCAACACGCGTTCGGGCATTGCCAGCTTTCTTGGCTGGCTTGCCGGGTATGAGGATATTGAGCGTCTCCTCGTTGAACCGACAGGAGGCTATGAACGATCAATCGTTGAAGCTTTGCTTGCAGCAGGCCTGCCCGTTGCAAAGGTGAATGCGAAATATATCCGCCAGTTTGCACGCGCCAGTGGCCAGTTGTCCAAAACCGACCGGATTGATGCCTTCGTTATCGCAGACTACGGCAGGCGCATGGAAACCCGTCTGCTTGAGCCACTTTCAGCAAGACAGTCTGAACTGTCCGACCTGGTGCTGCGCTACCGCCAACTTTCCCACATGATCGTTCAGGAGAAAAACCGACGGGAAAAGCAGGTCGATAAAACGCTGGGATGGATTGAGGAAACGCTCGATTTCCTTGTTGAACAGCGCCGCAAAGTGATCAGGGCGATGGAAATCTGTCTGGCGGAAGATGAGGACCTGCAGGCCCGGGCAAACGTTCTGATGTCGCTCAAAGGTATCGGGATGCGAACCGCCTGCTTCCTGCTGGCTGGATTGCCCGAACTCGGACGACTGGAAAAAGGTCAGATTGCCAAACTGGTTGGTGTGGCCCCGCTTAATCGCGATAGCGGCCTTATGCGAGGCAGAAGAACGATTGCCGGAGGCAGACAACAGGTACGTGACGTTCTCTATGTTGCCGCATTACCTGCTATTCGTTTTGATCCCGACATGAAAGCCTTCTATCAACGACTGAAACAAAATGGAAAACCCGGAAAGGTCGCGCTTGTCGCCGTCATGCGTAAAATGATCGTAAGGGCAAATGCAAGAATGCGCCAATATCATGCAGCGGTGCTTGACACATAACACCGCTGCTTTTT
>NZ_JBEPTC010000027.1:0-1216 GCF_040549275.1 Thalassospira sp. MBR-102 | reverse complement strand
CATCCATATGGATCGTGCAGGTCAGCTGACCTTCAAGCGCCCTGGCAATCGCCTGCATTTCGGCAATGTCCTTGACCCGGACAACAAGCCCAAGCGGCCCAAACACTTCCTCGCCCAGCACATGATTGGCCAGCCAGTTTTCACCGGTGGTCTCAAACAGATACGGCGTCGCATTGCGAAGATCACATGACGTGGTCAGGACTTCCTTGACGCCCGACGTCGCAGCAATGCGTTTCGCCCCACTGCGATAGGCATCAGCCATGCCATCGGTCAGCATGGTTTGCGCCGCCACATCGCCAAGGCCCGCCTTGGCGGTTGCGACGAACGCATCGGCATCCGGACCGTCAAGGACAACCGCAATCCCCGGATTGGTACAGAACTGCCCTGCCCCCATGGTCAGCGACCCGACCCAGCCCTTGGCGAGCTCTTCGTTGCGCGCACTCATGGCCTTCGGCAGCAGGAACATCGGGTTGACCGAGCCCAACTCGCCAAAGAACGGGATCGGTTCCGGGCGCTGTGCGCACAGATCAAACAATGCACGACCACCGCCCAACGACCCGGTAAAGCCGACCGCCTTGATCAGCGGATGCTGCACCAGGCTCTGGCCGACATCGCGCTTGCCACCCTGGATCAGGCTGAACACACCGGGATGAATGCCACATGCCTTGACCGCAACATCAATCGCCTGGGCCACAATCTCCCCCGTGCCCGGATGGGCCGAATGGCCCTTGACCACGACCGGGCAACCCGCCGCCAATGCGGCCGCGGTATCACCCCCTGCGACCGAGAATGCCAGCGGGAAGTTCGATGCGCCAAACACTGCTACCGGCCCAATCGGGCGCTGCATCAGACGCAGGTCCGGGCGCGGCAAAGGTGCGCGATCCGGAAGCGCTTCGTCATGACGGCGATCGAGATAATCACCGGCAAGGATGTGGCTGGCAAACAGGCGAAGCTGGCCGACGGTACGACCGCGTTCCCCATTCAGGCGTGCTTCGGGCAGGCCGGTTTCCTGGGTACCGATTTCGGTGATTTCCGCACCACGGGCATCAATTTCATCGGCGATCCTATTCAGGAACTTCGCCCGTTCTTCGCGGGTGGAATAGCCATAGGACCAGAATGCTTCCTCGGCGGCCCTGGCAGCCTGATCGACCAGGGCCGGGGTGCCGACCGGGAAGGTATTGGCCGGGCCATGGGCCGGTTCGGACTGGAAGGTCTG
>NZ_JBEPTC010000024.1:0-14208 GCF_040549275.1 Thalassospira sp. MBR-102 | reverse complement strand
TCAAGTTCGGTTTGATGTGGGCTGGGTTTCTTAAGCATTCCCCATTGAATCAAAAATCCCCGCCAATGGCGAGGACTTTGTCAGCAGTCTGAGCCCGCTGAAGCAATTCAGCGGGCTTTTTTGTACCTTCCAGAAAACGGCCTAGTGACCGCCACCGGGTGCAAAAAAATCATCCGAAGTCAGACCGCTTTTTTGCAGCTGTGCGGTTACCTGTGCTTTCAACCGCAACAAACCGCTTTCATCAGCGGCCTCGCAACGGGCCACGATCGCAGGCTGGGTATTGGAAGCACGCAGCAACCACCAGCCGTCATCCGTGCTGACACGCACACCATCAATTCCACTGACTTCGGCACCAGCTTCGGACAAACGACCACGTACTTCTTCGATCAGGGCGAACTTGCGGTCATCCGGGCAGTCGATGCGGGTTTCCGGGGTATTGACGGCCACCGGCATCGCATCACGCCAGTCATCAAGGCTTTTGCCACTCTGAACCAGAATGCGATACAGCCGGACCGCGGCATACATTGCATCGTCATAGCCATAGTAGCGTTCGGCAAAGAAGATATGACCGCTCATTTCACCGGCAATCGGTGCCTTTGACTCAACCATTTTGGTTTTGATCAGCGAATGGCCGGTTTTCCACATGATGGCATTGCCGCCAAGACGGGTGACCTCGTCAAACAGCGTCTGGCTGGCTTTGACATCGGCAATGATCGATGCGCCCGGCAGACGCCCGAGAACGTCGGCAGCATAAATCTGCAGCAGCTGATCGCCCCACAAGACACGCCCCTGCCCGTCAACAACACCGATACGATCACCATCGCCGTCAAAGGCAACACCCCAGTCGGCATTCAGCGATGCCACCTTGGCCTTGAGATCGACCAGATTGGCCTCGACCGTCGGGTCCGGGTGATGATTTGGGAAAGTGCCATCGATCTCGTCAAACAGCAGGTGGTGGTTGCCCGGAAGCTTTGCAGTCAGTTTGCGAACCACATCGCCTGCGGCACCATTGCCGCAGTCCCATACAATCGTCATCGGCTTGGCAACATCACAATCAAGTTCGGTCAGCAACCGTTCGACATAGTGGTCTTCGATATCAATGTCGGTAACCGAACCAGTACCGGTTTCGAAATCACCCGATGCAGCAATACGGCCCAGCTCCTGAATGGCTTCGCCAAACACCGACTTTCCGGCATTGAGCATCTTGAAGCCGTTATAGTCAGACGGGTTGTGCGACCCGGTGACCATGATGCCAGCATCGGTTTTCTGGTCATAAACCGTGAAATAGAGCATCGGAGTTGGCCCACGCCCGATCCGGACAACATCACAACCGGTCGAAACGATCCCTTCGACAAGCGCACTTGCCAGTTCGGGCGAACTCAGCCGTCCGTCCCGGCCAACGGCAACCCGTTTTCCGCCAGACTGGCGCACTTTCGTACCGAATGCCTTGCCAAGAGCAAGCGCATCGACCGCATGCAGGGTTTTGCCCACGATACCGCGCACATCATATTCGCGCAGCACGGAAGGATCAAAATTGTGTCCGGCAGAGATGGTCATAGTTCTAACTTAGCCTCCGATTGATGCACGCCCGATGCAGGAATAGCTGAAACCCTGTTCTGCCATCTCGCCGGGGTCATATACATTTCGCAAATCCACCACGATCGGGTGTTTCAGCGCAGATTTGATGCGATCCAGATCCATCCCGCGGAACTCGTTCCATTCGGTCAGAACCACCATCGCATCGGCACCTTCAAGGGTGTCAAAGGCGGTATCGCAATAAATTATGTCTTCAAGAAGCTTTTTTGCTTCTGTCATGGCTTCCGGGTCATAGGCCTTGACCGTTGCGCCCGCCGCAATCAGGGCCGGCACGATGTCAAGGCTTGGCGCATCGCGCATATCATCGGTATTAGGCTTGAACGCCAGCCCGAGGATACCGATGGTTTTGCCCGAAACCGAGCCACCACAGGCCGAAATGATGCGATCAGCCATAGCCTTTTTGCGCTGCGCATTTACATCGACCACAGTTTCAATAATGCGCAGCGGGCTGTTATGTTCCTGTGCTGTGCGTACCAGCGCCAGAGTATCTTTCGGGAAGCATGACCCGCCATAACCCGGCCCGGGATGCAGGAATTTCTTTCCGATACGTCCGTCAAGCCCGATACCGCGCGCAACATCATGAACGTCGGCACCAACCTTTTCACAAAGATCGGCGATTTCGTTGATGAAGGTGATTTTGGCTGCAAGGAAGGTATTGGCCGCGTATTTGATCATTTCCGACGTTTCGCGCGAGGTGAAGACAATCGGTGTTTCAATCAGATAAAGCGGACGATAAAGATCACGCATCACGTCACGGGCGCGTTCGTCGGTCGTTCCGATCACAACACGATCCGGCCGCATGAAATCACCAATTGCGGACCCTTCGCGCAGGAATTCGGGGTTGGAAACCACCGCGAATTCCGCATCCGGTCGCCGTTCACGAATAATGCGTTCGACTTCGCGCCCCGTGCCGACCGGTACGGTCGATTTGGTCACGATGACGGTAAAGCCTTCCATTGCGTCTGCAATTTCTTCGGCTGCGGCATAAACGTAGCTGAGATCGGCGTGACCATCACCACGACGGGTCGGCGTGCCAACGGCAATAAAGATCGCCTCGGCACCTTTCACGCCTTCCTTAAGGTCGGTCGTGAATGTCAGACGCCCCGCCTTGACGTTATTTTCAACAAGAACATCAAGGCCCGGTTCGTAGATCGGCATGATGCCGTCTTCAAGACGGGCAATCTTTGCTTCGTCCTTATCAACACAGATAACGTCAGTGCCAAATTCCGAGAAACAGGCACCGGAGACAAGCCCCACATATCCGGTCCCGATCATTGCTATGCGCATGGATGCTTTACCCCAATAGTCGTCATTGGCAGGAGCCTGTCCCGGCTCCTGCCAAAATATATTAAGTGAATTCTATTATTCCGCGGCTTCGCCCGCGGCGAATTCGTGAATAAGATTGCGAACGTCATCACGCATGTCTTCGCGTGCCAGCGCGAAAGACATGGTGGCCTTCAGGAAACCGATCTTGTTGCCGCAGTCAAAACGACGGCCTTCGAAGCGATAGCCGTAAAACGGAACTTTTCCAATCATGGCCGCAAGCGCATCCGTAAGCTGGATTTCATTGCCCGCACCGCGCGGAATATTCTCAAGAACCTCAAAGATACCCGGATCAAGGATGTAGCGGCCAATCGCCGACAAGGTCGATGGCGCGTCTTCGGGCTTGGGCTTTTCAACCATGCCGCAGGCGCTGACCAGTCGGCCATTGGTGCCTTCGACTTCAAGCACGCCGTAACGCTGGGTTTCCTCGCGCGGGACGTCCATAACGGCAACCATATTGCCACCCGTCCGGCCATAGCTTTCGACCATCTGCTTCATGCAAGGCACTTTTGACTGGATCAGGTCATCGGCCAGAAGAACGACGAAGGGCTCGTCACCGACAAGAGATTTGGCGCACAATACGGCATGACCAAGCCCCAGAGGATTGCCCTGACGGGTATAGGTCACACGACCATTTTCCGGGATCATCGCAAGCGAGGTTTCAAGCGCATCATGTTTGCCGCGCTCCATCAGGATCGCTTCGAGTTCGGCAGAACGGTCGAAATGGTCTTCGATTGCGGTTTTGCCACGACCGGTTACGAAGATGAATTCTTCGATGCCCGCCGCGATTGCCTCTTCAACGGCATATTGAATAAGCGGCTTGTCTACCACTGGCAGCATTTCCTTGGGCATTGCCTTGGTTGCTGGCAAAAAACGGGTTCCCATACCCGCAACCGGGAATACAGCCTTTTTGATTCGCTTCGACATGCCTTTTTTCCTCTGTTTTGACCGCGTCATACCCGCCTCATTCGCATTCGGCCAATCTTATGCTTCTGCCACATTTCAAGAACGCGGATCAAGCGAGTGCGCTGTTTATTCAGTTCAATCTTTAAAAAGCTGTAACAGGAGGCTCCGGGCCGCATTGATTTTGGATGCAAGATAATCTGATCCGCCATGATCCGGGTGAACTGCCTTGATCAGGACCTGATAGGCCCGATTAATCTCCTCGCGCGTCGCCTGTTCGGAAACACCAAGGATTCTTCGGGCCTCACCTGCATTCATCTCTCCGCTGCGAAATCCACTGTCAGCTTGCTCGTAATCGTTTCCGGCACGGCCGTTTCCATTATCATTTTCATCCCGGGACGCCTGCCAGTTCTGCCATCCTGAACAATCCGGTCGGCGTTCCAGATAGGTTTCCAGAACAGTCTGGCTTTGATCTTGTGCGCCGCAACATTCAACATAAAGCACGCGCATCTCGTCAACCCCGAGTGTATCCAGATCCCTTCCAATCATCGAGCCGCGCACGATTGTGCCAGCCAGTTGACCGCTGTCGTGATCAAGATACATGCGCAGATAATCCGTTTTTATCTCCGATACCCGTCCTGAACCGGCAGACGCACGCCCGGAAGGCCTGCCGCCGCCAGAGCGGGCAAAACCGAACATCCTGCGCAATAATGGCCACAATAAGCCAATTTTGAGGATTCTAGAGAGGAAGGGTATGGCAGCAACAAGGGCGGCAACCATGGCCGCAAGCTTTCCGGTCAGAAGCAACCACGCTGCCAGCACGCCCAGCGACAGAACGACGACCCACATACCGATCTTCCTGACGTCCTTTGGCTCGGCTGACGATAACCATCTGATGATAAATCCGGCAGCAACGAAAAGCCCTATCCCCAACAAGAACCATTGCATTATCGGGGTTTCCGCAGTTGGGAGCCCAGCAGTTTGACATCCTGCGATGATGTTTTGTGGCCGTATTCCTCGAGCGCGTTGATCCCGCCAACCGCATAACTTGCAACCGCGCCAAGCAAATCGCGTAAACGGTCTGCTGCGCTGGCATCAAAACGGGTAAAAGCACCACCGGTGATCCGGGCAATTTCGCGGAAGGCAGTCTCGGCTTTCACGTCATATCCTTCCTGAAACATGAATGCCTTGATCCCCTTTAACGCCAGTTGCCCCGCCAGCCCGGCAAGATTATCGATATCTTCCTCGAGGCAATCCCCGACATAAATCAAGGCGTTGATCTTTTTATCCTTCGCCTGACTTTCAACATGGCCAAGCACCCGGGCAAGCTGTGTATGCCCCGCACGACAGGTGACTTTTGTCATGGAGTCACGCAACCTTGCCGCATCCCGATACCAGGCACTGGCCTTGCATTCCGAAATACCACGGAAGAAAACAAGCTGAATATCCAGTGTGCTGCCAATGCCTGCGACGGCATCAAACATTTCAGCCTGCAGAACCGCGGCACTGTCCCAGCTTGGCTGACGGCTAGCCGTTGCATCCATCGCAAAGATCAAACGCCCCTGCGCAGGACCAGAAGCCGGTGCAACAGCCGCCAAAGTACGCGCTTGCTTCACAAAGGCGGTCACGTCTGTATGGTTTGAGACATCAGACGCAACACGGCTTTGCTGTTTGGCTTGTGTTTCGGGTGTCGATTTGTTTCCGGGCACGGCCACCAACCATTTTTCAGGGCACCATCACCCTGATATAGGGGCGCTTATATCAGATCGGCAACTCTTCGCCATCTGCCGGTGTGAAGCCGATTATTTCAAGCAACGCACGAACTTCCTGCCGGGCTGCCATGTGTGACATGCTAAGCGGGATTCCCACCCCCTTCTCGCGAAGGTCAAGCAGGGTCAAACCTTTCAGGAACAATTCCCGGTAGATCACGCGTTCGCCAAAGCCGGGCGCCACACGGAACCGGATACGCGCTGCCAGCTTGTCGACGATTTCGGCGATATCACGTTTATTGCGTGCATCAAGATGTGACAGACGATTACGCATGACGATCCAGTCAATCGTGCCGCCATCTACCGCTGCACGGCGTTTACGTGCATCCCAGACCATTTCGGCATAGATACTGGGTCCTTTGATATCAAGGGTGTCCGGATCGATCCGGGCGAGCATATCAAGATCGATATAGCTATCATTAATCGGGGTTACCAACGTATCGGCGCAGGAATGCGCAAGACGCGACAGGTAATTGTCACTGCCCGGGCAATCCATCACCACAAAATTGCAGCCCATTACCAGTTCGCCAAGTGCATTGGTGAAACGCTCCCGCTCGTCAAGCTTGGCGGCATTGCCATCATCAAGCTCGCTGCGGTAAATCGGACGATGATCCGGAACAGGCAGTTTCAGCTTTTTCTGTTCGTTAAATGAAATCCGGTTTTCAACATATCGGGTCAGTGTCCCCTGACGGGCGTCAATATCGAGCGAACCAACGGAAAATCCCATTTTCATCAACGATACGATCAAATGCATCGCCGTTGTCGACTTTCCGGATCCACCTTTTTCGTTGCCAATCACGATCACATGGGCGCGCTTCGCGCCTGGCTGCTTGGCGGTAGCGATCTGTTGGCCTGCGCTTTCCCCGGTTGCGCTGGTCTCGTGCACCGTCATTGAAGTTTGCTCCGTTATTCAGGCAATTTTCTGTCCCCAGGGCCGAAACCCTGCTTCCAATGAGCGTCTTTGCCCGTAAAAATCAAGAACAAAGAATTTCATTGAAGGCAAGTTGTCTACTGGCCCCTAGCCAATCTATCACCGTACAGGTAAAGATAGGAGTAGGGAAAAATGATTTCACCAGCAATAACATGAAGGAAGGACGCAAAGTGACCAATCGGGGGGCCCTTTGGGGTGGCGTAATTGCCGGCACTTTGATGATGACCGGAATGTCGCCTGCGAACGCGCAGGATGTTGGCGGGTTTGAGCAGATTCCAGCGGATCAGAGCCCGCTTTCACTTAAATCCGATATACCGCTTACAACGGTCTTTCTGCGCCAATATCGCGAAAACAGTACCGTTTTTGTTGGTCGCTGGCTGTCGCCTGCGGCGGAAGGCAGTATCAAAGGCGCAAGCGATGATTTGTTTGTTGAAAGCGTTTTTTCGACTTCCGCCCCGGGCTTTGCCTTTAACAATGAAATGTCGTCCGAACAGCTTTTGGAGATGTTTGACGGATTGCGCGGACGAAGTGCCACCAATGGCATGAATTTCATGCAAGATACCCGATACGGGCCGATTGCAATGACCCCCTTCATTCGCGCCGGTTCACAATGCGTGTCGTTTGTCGGTCAATGGAACCCGGATAAACCAACGGTGCGTGGCAGTCGCCTGCTTGGTTATTATTGTGACCCGGTCGCGCGCCAGACCATGACAGATTTCACAGCCCCACCTAAACAGCTTGATGTGGTTGATGCCCAGCTGTTCGGGGCTAATTTCTTTGCACGGTTTGACGTGCAGCTTCCCGACGGTGTCGTGATCCCGTCAACGCAAGCAACCCCGGAAATTGTCGAAACACCGTCACCAGCGGCACTTCCAGATAGCAATACGACAGACACACCGTCCGAAGGATTACCGATCAGCACCAACTGGCAAGGATCACGCGGACAGGGAATGCTGAAATTTGATCAGCCCTCCGGCGAAGGCACGATGATTATCGATAGTGACCTTCGCCATTGTGAAGGCATATGGCGGCATGATGGCGGCGCTTATCAAAGCAACACATTGCCGTTTGGCAGCTGGTATGTGTTCTGTGACGACGGGGCATCTGCACGTGGCCATTACACAAGCGAAGACCCCGGCAGTGTGACCGGCGAAGGTCAGGACAATCAGGGCCAGGCCGTTTATTTCCGTCAGATCAACTCTTAAGCCCCGGACAATTTTTTCAACATGACCACCGATATTCAAACCGTCATTATCGGCGCCGGCGTTGTCGGCCTTGCCTGCGCACGCGCCCTGGCCAAAGCCGGCCGGGAAGTTCTGATTATCGAACGTCACGATGCAATCGGAACCGAGACCAGCGCACGCAATAGCGAAGTCATCCATGCCGGCATTTACTATCCGAAAAACAGTCTGAAGGCGAGGTTCTGCGTGGCAGGACGCGATATGCTGTATCGCTATTGCGCAGAAAACGGCATTGATCATAAACGAACCGGCAAACTGATTGTCGCAACCCACGACGATCAGATACCCGCCCTGCGCGACATTGAAAAACGGGCACATGAAAATGGGGTCCATGACCTTGTCTGGCTTGACGGACTTGACGCGATTGCGCGCGAACCGGCCCTGAATTGCGTGGCAGCACTTGAAAGCCCGTCAACCGGCATTGTTGATTCCCATCAGCTGATGGTGACCCTATTGGGCGAGGCAGAGGCAAACGGGGCAACTTTGGCACTTAATACCGATGTTGTGGCCGCGAAATTTGAAAACGGCATTTTTGCCATCGAAACGCGTGACCGCGACGGTCAGGAAATGAGCCTGACCTGTGCCGAGCTTCTGATCGCCGGGGGCCTGCATAGTCAGACATTGGCGCATAATTTTACCGGCCTGCCAGAACAGAGCATTCCGCCACAGCATTATGCGCGCGGATGCTATTTCACGCTTTCGGGCAAGGCCCCCTTCTCCACCCTGATTTATCCGGCCCCCGAACAGGCGGGGCTTGGCATTCATCTGACCCTTGATCTGGGGGGACAGGCGCGTTTTGGCCCGGATGTGACCTGGGTTGAAGAACCGAACTATGACGTGCCCGAAGAAAAACGTGCGGGATTTGCAGCTGCCATTCGCAAATACTATCCGGCACTGGACGAAAATGCCCTTCAAACCGGTTATGCCGGCGTCCGACCAAAAATTCAGGCACCGGGCGAAGCCGCCCGCGACTTTCTGATTTCGGATCGCGAAGCCCATGGCATTGATGGTCTGGTGATACTCTATGGCATTGAATCACCGGGATTGACGGCATGCCTTGCAATAGCGGACCATGTCGAAAATGTCCTTTCACGACCGCAGGCAAAGGCAGCGTCATGATGGCAGAAGCAAACTGGCAAAAAGTACGCGATTTGAGCCGGGGAAAAGTTTCGGGCAAATTGACCAGCAATCCGCAAAGCAGATTTCGCTGGAAACGCAGCCTTGTCGCCTTTGGTTTGGTAGTTGGCAGCCTTTGCGCGCCTGTCACGTTGACTGCTCCGGTAAACGCCCAGCAGTTGGAGCCTTTCGTTCCGCCCCCCAACAGTCTTAGTTCACCGAGCAAGCGAAGCGAGGCAACCGGAACGGAAAAGCCGGATGTTCAGTTTGCCGATGAAATGCGAAATTTCGTCATTCAGCTTAGCCGGTGGGCGAAATCCTATCGCAGCGATTTTTCGATCATTGCCCTTAATGGTCTGGAACTGACGGAATATCTTGAAACCACGCTGTTTGCATCGCGCGGGACGGCAGAGCCTGCACGCAATTATCTGCGTGCGCTTGACGGTATCATGATCGAAGCCCCGTTTTACGGTTTCGACAAATATGGCGAGCCCACAGATAGCGAGGAAACCAAATATATCCTTGGCTATCTGGATCGTATGAAATCATCCGGGCTTGAATATTTCGCGCTGGACTACACCGATAAAAGCGATGCACAGCAGGCCGCACGCCAGAAGTTGCGGGACCTTAACGCACTTTATTACGCGGCTCCGCCGCCCGATAAGCAGCTTTCGACATTGGCGAAAGTACCGCGCACACCAATTGGTGCGAACCCGCATATCATCGATAATATTCGCGAAGCCAAAAATTACGCGATCGTGCTCGACAGTTCACCTTATGGAACCAAGGACGCGTTTATCAACGCAATGATCGACACCAATTACGATGTCCTGATCATTGATCCGTTCCATCGCGGCACAATCCCGCTGACCTATGACGACATGAAGCGTCTGCGCTATAAAAAAGTCGGCACACCGCGCACCATCCTTGCCTATCTGAATATCGGAACGGCTGAAACATATCGCTACTACTGGCAGAATAACTGGCGTGCGGGCAGCCCTGAATTCATCGGCGAAGGCAACCTTGATGCGCGCTGGGGGCAGGAACACCATGTCTATTACTGGTCACAGGCATGGCAGAATATTCTGTTCGGCAGCGAAAACAGCTATCTGGGCGGTATCATGAAGCTTGGGTTTGATGGTGTGATGCTGGGCGGGCTGAATGAATATAGCTGGTGGCTGGATTACTAGATCCTGATCATGGCCACCTGCGAATTCATCACAAATCCGGGATATGCCGTCAGACCATTTGACGGTGACAGAGCAGATCGGGCAATCTTGCATCATTCCAAAACAATATGCCGCTGACAGGCAGCCCCTGGAGGTTTTGAATGTCTACGCCCATCATCCATTATTTCTTTGTTCAGTCCCCCTGGTCGTTCTTCGGGTTTAACCGCGTTGTCGAAATCGCACGCAAACATGATACACCGATCATCCATAAGCCATGCCGGGCAGCGGATGTCTGGCAACATGGCGGCGGTGTTCCCTTGGCGCAACGCCCCAAACCGCGCCAGGAATATCGCATGGTCGAAATGAAGCGCTGGGCAGACTTTTTGAACATTCCGGTCAATCTGAACCCTGCCGCGTTTCCCGTGGACGAAACACTGGCCGCGCGCACCATTATCGCGGTTCAGGACGAAGGCAAGGACCCGACCGGACTGATCCATACGCTGATGGGGGATGTCTGGCTTCGAGATCGCAATATTGCCGAGCCACAAGTCGTCCGCGAGGCGCTTGTGACGAACGGATTGTCGGGCGAATACATCGAACATGCCGATTATCCGGCGATTGCCAAAATTTATGATGCCAACAGCGAAGCTGCAAAAGCAGACAATATCTTTGGCGTTCCAACATATTTTGCCAATGGCGAAATGTTCTGGGGACAGGACCGACTTGATTTCCTTGATCGCGCACTTGCGAAGTAAGGCATTCCGATCATTACAGAAAACAACAAGGGCGGGTTGAAACCCGCCCTTGTTGTTTTGGCCGCTGGCCGGAAATCCCGTTGTGCCGGTTAGTCACGGCGTTTGACGTGATCGACAACAAAACCGTCGCAAGACGGATAGGTGTTTTCGATCATGGCAAGTGCCTTGTATTCGTCCTTGGCAGCAACTTCGTGGGTCTGCACATCGGCCCAGCGATCATCAAAAACCTCGTGGGAACGATTCTCTTTGACGCATTCACGAACGGCCTGGTTGTGCAGTTCAACCTGATAAACGGTTTGGCGTGGGTCTGTGAAAGCAGACATGTCCACCCGGTCTCCTTACTTTTGCCTGCGGCGCCCGCCCGACGCCGCCTGTGTCCTGAACCGGGAATTTCATAAAAATGAAACGCCCAACCACGAGTGTGGAACAAGTGGCTTAACGAGCCGTAAATCATCCGGCTGGATTCCATATTTAAATGAATTGATCCGGATTGAAGTGTGACGGTTTTGCATGGCTGGGTCCAAAATGGCGTAATTCTGCGGTGCAGCACGAATTCCCATCGCAGCGCAACTTGTCTCTTTCAGTGTACCCTTATGTCTGGATTTCGACCTTTCAAGCGCCGTTTGAACAACAAAAACGGGATCGCGACGCGCAACGACAAATGCACAAGATAACCATAAATCGCAAAATACGCATTTCAGTACGCGAAAGATTATTTCAAAGCACCCTCCTCACGATCACAAAATTCCATCTTTTGTCGCGCGTTTTACCGAAACGGTCTTTTTTAACCCAAAGGTGATTTTGAAATTGATCAGAAGCCCGAAGCATCAAACATAAAGGAATAACCAAGGGACCGACCCTTGCAGAATAACGAGCTTGCGCCAGGAGGCGACACCAGGATGAACGTTTTTTCCGACACCGCATTTGACGGCCATGAACAGGTTGTTTTCGCCAGTGATCCCGACACCGGCCTCAAGGCCATTATTGCCGTGCACAATACCAATCTTGGCCCGTCGCTGGGCGGATGCCGTATGTGGCCTTATGCGTCGGAACAGGAAGCCATTCACGATGTGCTGCGACTGTCCCGTGGCATGACCTATAAATCAGCGCTTGCAAATCTGCCGCTTGGTGGCGGCAAATCGGTTATTATCGGTGATCCGCGCAGTCAGAAAACGCCCGAGCTGTTTCGCGCAGTAGGTCGGGCTGTTGAACGGGTTGGCGGTCGCTACATCGTGGCCGAAGATGTTGGCACCAGCCCGGCTGACATGGAACAGATCGCCAGCCAGACCAAGCATGTCGGTGGTATTAATGACGGCAAAGATCCAGCACGGACCGGTGATCCATCCCCCTTCACCGCCTACGGCGTTTTTATCGGCCTGAAAGAAGCGGTTCGCTTTAAAAACGGTCATGACGATCTTGCGGGGTTGCGTGTTGCTGTTCAGGGGCTTGGCAATGTCGGCTATCACCTGTGTCGCATGCTGCATTCGGCGGGTGCACGACTGGTTGTGTCGGACCTGAATGCCAACAGCGTTAACCGGGCGGTCGAAGAATTCGGCGCTACTGCGGTTTCAACCGACGAAATCCTGTTCATTGATGCCGATATTCTGGCCCCCTGCGCGTTGGGGGGTGTCGTTAACGACCGCAGCATCGATAAAATCCGCGCCCGCATCATTGCCGGTGCCGCTAACAACCAGCTTGAAGCCGACCGAAACGGCGAAATGCTGCGCGAGGCGGGCATTCTTTATGCGCCGGATTATGTGATCAATGCGGGTGGCGTTGTCGAAGTCTATTATTGCCGCGAAGGCAGGCCGGTGAGCGAAACCAACAAGCATATCGAAGGTATCGCCGCCACCGTGCGCGAAATCTTTGAACGTGCAGACCGCCAAAACCTGTCGACCGGTTTTGTTGCGGACCGCCTGGCCGAGGAACGGTTCGGGAAGCGCTGATTTTCAAACCTGCCTGCATTCCCGGAACGCAGGCAGGTTTCCGGGTCTGAAAACAACAAAGCCCCCGCTTGCGGAGGCTTCATCAAAATTTCCCGATCTATATTGGAGCTTATTCGGCGGCAATCGGAGCCACATTTGCGGTGACAGCGGCCGCATCATCGCAATCGCAATTGCCGCATGTTTTCGCCTGAAGCAATTCCGCACGCATGTGGCAGGCGCATTTCCCGCATTGCGGGGCACAGCCATGAAAACGGAATACGTCCGCAGGGCGCGTTGCACCACCTTCCTCTACGGCACGACGAACATCGCGTTCTTTTATGGCGTTACAAATGCAAACATACATCAGCGTAATTGCAATCAGTTATTAATGACAGCAACCTACCTGTAATCCACATGCGAATAGTTTTCAAACACTTTTGCAACACGCAGATAAAAAAAGATCCCCCGCAAACTGGCAGATTTGCAGGGGATCGCGAGAAAATCTTTTAATCACAAGGTGATCAGACAGTTGCGATATGGCTGACGACGCGCTTGACACCCTTGATACGACGAACGATTGACAGCACTTTGTCGAGCTCTTCGCTGCTTTGGGCATCACCCATGATGTAGACGATATTGTTCACGGACTGCCAACGGTAGTTCACCGAACTGACACCTTTTTCGGCCAATAACAATGCCTTGATCTGGCTTTCGATCCAAACGTCTGACCCTGTCTGTGTCGCCGAATCCGCCGGCACGGCATTTTTGCCATATTCGTCTTCTGCCTTGTGATAGGCCTCGATGGTTGCCGCATCTGCGACTTCAAGATGGTCATAGACAGTCTTGATGCGGCTGTCCTGTTTGACCAGCGACATCACATCAAAATATTTGCCTTTGGAATCGACCATGCCGGTGACCATCACCTGCTGTTTCCAGATATCGACATTCACGTCGATAAGGTAGGTATGGTCGACCTTAGAGAACTCGCCAAGGATGCCTGACTTGATCTGGGTATCAAGCCACTGGTCATTCCCGGTCCGGTCTTCCAGCGGCATCTGTAACGGCCCACAGGCCGCAAGCGGCGTCGCCAGCAAGGCACATACCGAAACAGCTTTCATCGCGTTGCGCCAGCCTCGGGAAATCGTGATCATCTTTGAGCTCCTTCTCATGCCGATGGATCGACATATCCAAATTCTTTCGAACCACTAATACAGCAGATCGCAATAAAGCTTTAACGCCCTGAACTGCCCGTAGTTCCGGCACATCTTGTGGCAGGCGATTATGACGAAAAAAAGCCCGCGCACAATTGCTCAGGCATGTTTCGTCGCAACACAAAGGCACAATATCGCCCCCCAAAGAAAAAGACCGGGGCGATATACCCCGGTCTCAGACCGCTGACAAACCCCGTCATATTTTGGCGGGGTTTTTCTTTTAGAGGTGTTTGAAAGCTGGCTTGAGTGTGCCGAGGGGATTATCCCTC
>NZ_JBEPTC010000023.1:0-18877 GCF_040549275.1 Thalassospira sp. MBR-102 | reverse complement strand
TGGCCACACGATATGACCGCAAGGCCTGCCATTATCTGTCTTTCGTATTTCTCGCCGCAGCCACTCTATGGATGTAAATGTCGATTCAGCCTAGGGTCTGGACTCAATTGCACCAACACCTGATTGCGAACAATCGCACCATGTTGAGAAAATTTTCTGCGTGCTTTTCGTATCGGACGGTCAGTCGCCTCATGTCTTTCATGCGACAAAAGAAGCGTTCAACAAGGTTGCGTTTTGCATAGAGCCCGACATCATGCGGGATCGGATTGTTGGCGTTTGCTTTGGCCGGAATGACGGGTAATGCGCCTTCATCCTCGATTTCCCGCCGAATACGCGCACTGCCATAAGCCTTGTCTGCAACGATGGTCAGAGGCGGCTTCGACCAGTTCAGGAAACAGTCGATCATCTTGCTGTCGTGGAGCTGCCCACCACTGATGGCAAGGCGCAACGGACGACCCGATGCATCTACAGCGGCGTGAATTTTACTTGTCCTGCCGCCGCGTGAGCGTCCAATACCTTCTGCCAGTTCCCCTTTTTTGACCCGGCCGCTGCGCGGTGAGCCTTCACAATCGAACTGTCGATAAAGACGAGAGCATCCTCGCATTCCGTCGCCAAAGTCTCGAATATCTCGCGCCAAATGCCACGCTCTCCCCATCGGATATACCGATTATAGACCGTGGTAGGCGGGCCATATCTTCCCGGAAGGTCCCGCCAGGGGGCGCCGGTTCGCAAAATGTAAAAGATGCCATTGAGAACGGTTCTGTCGTCGCGCCGCTTTGGACCTCGACCCTCAACCGGAAGCAGCGGGGCGATAATCGCCCATTCTTCATCGCTCAAATCAAATCGTGCCATGTGATAACTCCCTTTCCATAAGGGTGAATCACATTTCCAATATCAATTTCAAGCATTCCAATTGGGTTCAGACCCTAATATTTGGGGTGCTTAAGTTCTCTTGTAACCGGGGTACATGATGCCAACTTGATAAAACAGGGTGGAGCGTATCAGCGGAGAAAACCTGATGTCACTGAATATTGGCAGCCGTATTCTTTTGGCAGCGGCACTGATTGTTGTGACCACATTTGTGGCATTCATTCTGTATTTCGACCTTCAACAAAGATCTGCAATTCAGGATTCTCTTCAATCCAAGCTGATTGAAACGGGTTCTCTGGCAACAACAGGGATCGCAAATTGGATTGAGGGCCGAAAGTTGCTGGTAGAGAGCCTTGGGCAAAACATTGCTCAGAAGAATGACAGTGACAGTGTGAAGGATCTGGTCAGCCGCCCTGCCCTCGCCAATACATTCATGTTCTCGTATTTTGGCAGTGCATCTGGAGAAATGCTGATGTTTCCACCGGACGAACTGCCTGCCGATTACGATCCACGTAAACGACCATGGTATTCGGACGCAGTTACCGCAGGTGGCAGTACGCTTACCGAACCTTATACGGATGCCTCAACTGGAAAGCTGATTGTGACAGCGACTACACCGGTTTCTTCTGATGGGAAAATCCTTGGCGTCGTAGGGGGAGATATTGACATCACCACCTTGGGGGAACTGGTGCGGAGCGTTGATCTGGGCGGGATCGGGTACGGATTTCTGGTTAACGACCAGGGAACTATCCTGATCCATCCTGATACCAATTTAACCCTCAAACCAATTGCAGAAGCCTTTCCGGAGGGTACCCCGACTGTTCAGGAAGGCATGGATGACGTCCTGAATGGAAGTGGTGATCAAATTTTCACTTTCTTCAAGGTTGAAGGTCTGCCTGCCGTAAGCTGGTACCTTGGCTTTGCCATCGACCGTGACCTTGCTTACCTGTCACTGACAAACTTCCGGCAGACATCCGTTATCACAGCCATTATCGCGGTCCTTGCCATAATGGGACTTCTGGGGATTTTGGTACGCCAATGGGTATCGAGACCCGTTCTGAGCATGACAGATGCCATGACACGCCTTGCAAGTGGTGATCGCAGCTTAGAAGTACCGGGTACCGAACTCAAGGATGAAATCGGTTCAATGGCTGCTGCTGTTGTTGTATTCAAGGACAATGCTATCGAAATGGAACGCCTTGCCAAAGAGAACGAGGCCGCCACAAAGCTGCTGGCGGAGGAACGCAGACGCGCACTCAACCAAATGGCAGACAGTTTCGAGAAAAATGTCCTTTCGATCGTTGAAACTGTCGCACATGCGTCCTAGCAGACCCAGCATGTTGCCAAACAGCTGACAGCAAGTGCCGAAGAGTCCAATGCGCGGGCAGCTGCCGTTTCCAAAGCCGCAGCCGAGACGACTGAAAGCGTTCAGACCGTCGCATCCGCCACCGAGGAGTTATCTGCCGCCATCAGGGAAATCGCAGCGCAAGTTACGCAATCGATCCAGGTTGCGAGCATGGCAGTTAACGGTGTGAATAATACCAGCCAGACGATTACGGAGCTTGCCGATGCAGCAGAACGGATTGGAAAGGTTGTCGGCTTAATTCAAGATATTGCAGGGCAGACAAACCTTTTGGCCCTGAACGCCACCATCGAAGCTGCCCGCGCCGGAGATGCTGGCAAAGGTTTTGCCGTTGTCGCCGGCGAGGTCAAATCTCTTGCCAATCAGACAGACAAGGCGACCGGCGACATTCAGACGCAGGTCGATGGCATACAGTCCTCGTCTACCCGCTCGGTAACAGAGATCGGCGATATCACCACAACAATCGAACGGATTAACGAGTTCTGCAATGCGATCGCCGCGGCTGTTGAGCAACAGGGAGCTGCGACACAGGAAATTGCAGATAGCGTGCAACGCGCCGCATCGGGAACGCAGGATGTTTCGCGAAACGTATCGGCGGTTTCCGATGCTTCTACCATGGTCAGTGACGAGGCCCGTGCCCTTTTGCAGTCGTCAAATGAAATGCAGGCTTTGGCTGGAAAGCTTCGCCAGGAAGTGATTGGCTTCCTTAAAACGGTTCGCGATAATTGACCCTTTGTCATAATTGGTCCCCGCATCGTGTGTTAATCATGGTGCATGCTTTTAATTTGCCATTTGGCTGCCGTAAAAATGGTCGAAAATCAAATCGCAAAAATTTAGGTGCAAAAATTTACAGCAGATCCATGGGTGATTCGGTGCCCTTGGCAATGGCGGGAATTTTTATTGCGTAAAACCACTTGGCACAGCAGTATATTTGCCAAGCTTTCCAAAGCCCGACCAAATATAATGCCGTGACGACCGTTTTCTTCATATAACTGCAAAAAATCAGTAGAATTACGGTGCCCAGACAGGCAATTATTCAGGGGAAAATGTGATTGGGATTGTCCAAAGGGGTGAAGCATCGATTTGATGCGGATCGGACTGGCCCGACACAACAAGAACTTTCAACAGGGGACTTTTTATCTCGATATGAGCACAAACATACCCGCCCTAAAGGTCGAAGGGATGTTCAAAAGCTTTGGGGAGCATGAAGTCCTCAAAGGTATTGATCTGACCGCGAATACCGGTGACGTGATTTCGATCATCGGTTCGTCCGGTTCTGGCAAAAGTACCTTTTTGCGTTGTATCAACCTTCTTGAAACACCGAATTCCGGTGCCGTGCATGTCCACGGCGAACTGATCAAAATGCGCGGCCTGAAAGACGGAAGTCAGGAGCCCGCCGATAAGAAACAGCTTCAACGCATTCGCACCAAATTGGCCATGGTCTTTCAAAGCTTCAATCTTTGGAGCCATCTGACCATTCTTGAAAACGTGATCGAAGCACCGGTGCATGTTCTTGGCATTCCCAAAAAAGAAGCAATAGAACGTGCTGATGCACTGCTTCACAAAGTAGGGATGTATGAACGCCGCGACTATTATCCCGGCCATATTTCCGGCGGACAGCAACAACGCGCTGCCATTGCCCGTGCTTTGGCGATAGAGCCCGAAGTTCTGCTGTTTGACGAACCGACATCGGCTCTTGACCCCGAATTGGTTGGCGAGGTTCTGCACGTTATGACGGGCCTTGCCGAAGAAGGCCGAACCATGCTGGTCGTAACCCACGAGATGGGATTTGCCAAAGGCGTATCAAGCCACGTTATGTATCTTCATCAGGGACGGGTCGAAGAGTTTGGTGCCCCGAAAGAAGTTTTCGAAAATCCAAAATCAGAGCGCATGAAGCAATTCCTTCAGCGAGATTTCTGATCTGGAAAGGACGGTTCCCTTAAAGAACCTTCCGAAAAGGACAGTGTCGACACGGCCTGTTCTCAACAACAAGGGAGACTATGAATGAAAAACTGGATCAAGGTTGCAACCGCTGCAGCCGTGGGTGTCGCACTGAGTGCATCGGCAGCAAGTGCAGCCTGGGAAAAAGTCGTCATCGCAACCGAAGGTGCATACCCTCCGTTCAACTATGTAGACAAGGATGGCAACCTGCAGGGATTTGATGTCGATTTCGCTGTAAAACTTTGCGAAACCGCTGGCATCGAATGCGAGATCGTAGCTCAGGATTGGGACGGGATCATTCCAGGGCTGCTGGCGAAAAAATATGATGCAATCATCGCCCAGATGTCGATCACCGAAGAGCGCAAACGTTCGATCGATTTCACCAACTATTACAGCACCACACCGGCTGTGTTTGTTGGCAAGGAAGGAATGTCTGTCACTGCATGGAAAGACGATGCTGTAGTTGAAGATGCGCTGGATGGTCTGGTCATTGGCGTTCAGCGTTCGACCACCCATTCGGCCTTCCTTGAAGACAATTTCCCGAATGCGGAAATTCGCATGTATGACACGCAGGACAACGCGCTGCTCGATCTGACAGCAGGTCGTATTGATGCGACGCTTGCTGATTCCGGCGTGCTGGTTGAATGGGTCAAATCGGACGCGGGCAAAGGCTATGCGTTTATTTCCGATACCTTTGCGCCTAAAGAATTCTTTGGCGAAGGTACTGGTATCGGTATCCGCAAAGAAGACCAGGACCTGAAAGAGATCCTGAACAAGGCACTGGCAGAAATGCTTGCAAACGGCTCCTATCAGGAAATAAACAAAAAGTACTTCGAAGAAATCAACCTGCACCCGAATTGATCGGAAGGCAGTTTAGGGCGGCACTTAATGTGCCGCCCTTCCTTATTGCCCCCATATTGACGCGGCATGAAGGTTTGCAGGAGATAGCATGTTTGATTTATACGGCCGCGGTTGGCAGATGCTTGAAGGTGGACTTGTGACGGTCCAGCTTTGCCTGACCGTGCTACCATTCATGATTATTCTGGGTTTGCTGGGCGCATCGGCAAAGCTGTCGCGTTACAAGGCCCTTCGGATCATCGGGGAAAGTTATACCGTTATTATTCGCGGTATTCCGGAACTTCTGGTTATTTTATTGATCTATTTTGGCGGTACTATTGCCATTCAGAACCTCGCCGAACTGATCGGCGGTGAGGCGGTTCGCGTTGACATTCCTGCATTTTGGTCGGGGGTTGCTGCCCTTGCACTTGTTCAGGGGGCCTTTGCATCCGAGGTATTCCGGGCTGCAATGCAGTCCATTCCACTTGGCCAGATAGAAGCGGCAACCGCATGCGGCATGACACCCACGCAGATATTCATTCGCATCAAATTGCCGCAGCTCTGGCGGTTTGCCCTTCCCGGCCTTAACAATCTGTTTCAGGTTCTGATCAAAGATACGGCATTGATATCCGTCGTGGGCGTCGAAGAAATCCTGCGTAAGGCCGCGGTCGGTGCAGGTACAGAAAAAGCGCCCTTTACGTTTTATCTGGTCGCCATGGCAATGTTTCTGGCCTTTACCACCGTATCGCTATTTGTCTTCAATCGACTTGAAAAGCGGGCTTCCCGCGGCATTGCGAGGGCGTGATCGATGTTTGAAGATCTGATATACGTCCTTACCAAGTACGATGCATGGCTTTGGCAGGGCTTCCTTCTGACCCTGCAATTGCTTGTCGTTTCGGTTGTTTTTGGCACCTTGCTTGCCATTCCGCTTGCGATTGCGCGGGTGTCAAAGCTGATCTGGGTTCAGGCTCTTCCGTTTGCCTTTATTTATGTGTTTCGCGGCACGCCGCTAATTGCGCAGCTGTTCATGATGTATTATGGCTGCGGGCAGCTGATCGCCAGCATTGATGGTATTCAGGATCACTGGTCCTGGACGTATCTGCGTGATCCTTACTGGTACTGTCTGTTGACGTTTGTTCTTAACACGGCGGCTTATATGGCCGAGATCATGCGTGGCGGCATCCAGAACGTTCCGAATGGCGAGATTGAGGCGGCGCGCGCGTGCGGAATGGCCCCCGCCACCATTTATCGCCGGATCATCTTCCCGCGTATGTGGCAGATTATCTGGCCCGCCTACACCAACGATGTAATTTTCACGCTTAAGGCAACGTCACTGGCGTCAACGGTGACAATGATGGAACTAACCGGAGCCGCGCGCAAAATTGTTGCTCGCACTGCATTGCCATATGAAGCCTTTATTTCGGCCGGTGTGATCTACCTGATCATTGTTTACGTTCTCACCTTTGGCTTCAAGGGGATCGAGAAGCACCTTCGCCGAAACGAAAACCGGAAAGAAAACAAATCCGTTCCGGCCAAAGCTGGCGGACATATTTGATCCAGCCTTTTGTGCCTGCCCCCGAGCGAAGATAAGCATCGCTCGGGGCCACGCGTCCCAGCCAGCCATGCAACCCAGTAGTTTGCAAGTGCTGTTGATAATGCCACCACCAAATCCCACAGGAATATCATGCAACAAGAACGCATTGAGTTGATTCGCCCTCAAATGGGTACTGCCCGCGCGCTTACCGTCCGTCGCTATGGCAAAGTCGGGCAAGGACCAAAAGCTTATCTGCAGGCAGCCCTTCATGCCGACGAGCTCCCTGGTGTAATCGCCCTGCACCATTTGGAAATGCTCCTGAAAGCTGCCGAAGAAAGCGGCCAGATCAACGGTGAAATCGTGGTTGTACCGTTCGCCAATCCGATCGGTTTCACTCAGTATGTTGATATGAAACCGCTCGGGCGTTTTGAAATGCGCACCGGACAGAACTTCAACCGTCACTATCCCGACCTGTGTAAGGAACTGATTGCGGCTGTTGATGGTAAGCTTGGTCAGGATCCGGATGCCAATGTTGAATGTGCGCGTGTCGAACTTCGTCGCTTGATCAAGGAACACCGCAGCAATGCAGGGCCCTTGACCGATCTTGAGGATTTGCGTCTGACACTGGCGGAACTAGCAATTGATGCGGACTATGTTCTTGACCTGCATTGCGACTGGGAAGCAGCCATGCATCTTTATACCAGCGATTCCAGCTGGCCGGATGCAGCAGATCTGTCGGCTCAAATCGGTGCAGAAGCCTGCCTGATTGCCGAAGAAAGCGGTGCGAACCCGTTCGACGAAGCTTTCAGCCGCCCCTGGGTCGAATTGCGCCGCGTTTATGGCGACAAGTTTCCGATCCCGATGGCAACACTTTCAACCACAATCGAATTGCGCGGTGAACAGGACGTTTATGATCACCTTGCCAGTCAGGATGCGAAGAACCTGTTTGCATTCCTGCAACGTCGTGGCGTTATCGCAGGTGACCCCGGCCCCCTGCCCCAGGCAAAATGCACGGCCACACCGCTTGCAGGTGTTGATCGCGTAACGGCAACCCATGGCGGGATGATCGTGTTTTCCGTCGATGCCGGTGTCCATGTAAAAGCAGGTCAGGAACTGGGCTATGTTCTTGATTGCGAAACAGGTGACAAAACACCGTTTTCCAGCCGTACAGACGGTTTCATGTACGCACGTGTCGGTGGGCGTCTTGTGGTCCCCGGCGGTTTGCTTTGCTCTGTCGCAGGGCCCGAGGCATTGCCTGGTCGCGAAGGGCTTCTTTTGACCGCACGTTGACCTTCTTTACGGGACGCGATAGCAAGAGTTCGGTATAATCCTTGCCGAATTCAACACTTCGCGTCCCGCGCGTTTTAAGGATATCGACATGTTCGACCCGAATTATGTTTCAGAAGTCATTACAGCTGCCAAAGCAGCAGCAAGAAGCGATGCGGAAACCGCGCGACTGGCCATTTCCGTTCTTGATCTGACCAGCCTGAATGACGATGACACGGTCGAAAAGATCGAAGCACTGTGTGAGCGCGCACAAAGCCCGGCAGGAAATACCGCCGCTGTTTGTGTGTATGCGCCATTTATCGAAACCGCATGGCGGGCGCTGGGCCAAAGCGGTGTTAAAACTGCTACTGTTGTCAATTTCCCGGACGGTGGCACCAATGCGCAGCGCGTGGGCGACGAAACAGCAGACGCCGTTGCCAAGGGTGCGGACGAGGTTGATCTGGTTTTGCCTTACAAGGCTTTTATAGCCGGGGATATCCAGACTGTCGTTGATGTTATTGAAGCAACCCGCATGGCTTGCGGTCCGATGACCACGATGAAGGTCATTCTTGAAAGCGGCGAATTTGACGATCTTTCCAAGGTCTATGATGCCGCCCGCCTTGCGATCAAACATGGTGCGAATTTCGTCAAAACCTCGACCGGGAAAGTGCCAGTTGGCGCGACGCCCGAGGCGGCGGTAGCAATGATTTCGGCCATTCGCGATGCCCGGGAGGAAGATGGTCTTGCTTGTGGCTTCAAGGCATCTGGCGGCGTCAAAACGGCTGATGACGCAGCATTGTTTCTTGCAATTGCGGATGAAATAATGGGTGAAGGCTGGGCAGAGCCAAGCACGTTCCGTTTCGGTGCCAGCGGGGTTTTGACAGCCTTGTTGGAAACTTGTGGTATTGATCAGTCTGTTGCGCCAAAGACGACTGGCAACTACTGAGAATTATGACTATCTGCCAATCAATCCAAATGGCAGACACAGCTGAAGGAAGACGGAATGGCCCGCGCCATAATCATTGTTGCAGACAGTTTCGGTATCGGCGCAGCCCCAGATGCAGCCAAGTTTGGTGATCAGGGCTCAGACACCTTGGGTCACATTGCAGAAAACTGTGCTAATGGTCTGGCAGACAATGATATTCGCAAGGGAGAACTGAATATTCCCAACATGACCGCGTTAGGTCTTGGCGAAGCCGCCAGGGATGCAACCGGTCGTGTCCCACCGGGACTTGAACATGGTGGCGCGATGATTGGCGCCTATGGCCATGCCCAGGAACTGTCACGCGGTAAGGATACGCCAAGCGGCCATTGGGAAATTGCGGGTGTGCCCGTTGATTTTGATTGGGGCTATTTCCCGCTTGAAGTGCCGACCTTCCCCAGAGAATTGACCGATACGCTGATCAAGCAGGCAAAGTTGCCCGGTATTCTTGGCAATTGTCATGCATCTGGTACAACAATCATTGCCGAACTCGGGGAAGAACACATCAAAACCGGCATGCCGATTTGCTATACTTCGGCCGATAGCGTGTTTCAGATTGCCGCCCACGAAGAGCATTTTGGTCTGGATCGGTTGTACAAGGTTTGCGAGATCGCCTTTAAACTGGTTGAACCATATAATATTGGCCGTGTCATCGCCCGCCCGTTTGTCGGCAGCAGTCCGGCTGATTTCAAGCGAACGGCAAATCGTCGCGATATAGCGATCCCGCCTCATAGACCGACCCTACTGGATAAGTTTAGCGAGGCTGGCGGCACGGTCATCTCGGTGGGCAAAATTGCCGATATCTATGCGCAGCGCGGCATTTCAAAGAAGGTAAAGGCATCGGGTAATATGGCCCTTTTTGATGCCATGATGACTGAAATTGATCAGGCGCCTGATAACAGCATCGTTTTCACCAATCTTGTCGATTTTGATATGGAGTTTGGTCATCGTCGCGATGTGCCGGGTTATGCCAATGCCCTTGAAGAGTTCGATGCCCGCATTCCCGAACTGCGCGCGATTTTAAAGCCGGGCGACCTTGTCATCATCACCGCGGATCATGGCTGCGATCCAACTTGGCGCGGCAATGACCACACACGCGAATTCGTGCCGATTCTGGCATTCGGTCCAGCCATTCAACCCGGGCCGATTGGCATGCGTGACAGTTTTGCCGATATTGGCCAAACCGTTGCGGATCACCTTGGCATCGCGCCGCTGGCCGCGGGTACTTCGTTCCTGAATGGATAAAACATGAACTGGCAACCCGGTCATAGCGAAGCACCGATGGCGCCGATCCGTATCGAGGCGATCATCGATACCGTGTGTCCATGGTGTTACATCGGCAAGAAACGTTTGGAAAAGGCGCTTGTCCGGGAAAAACTTGACCATATGCCAATTACCTGGCGTCCATTCCTTTTGAACCCCGATATGCCAACGGGCGGGATAGACCGGAAATTATATCTGTCGGCCAAATTTGGCGGCACTGAAAGTGCAGGCCGGGTTTACAAGGCGATTGAGGCTGCGGGTGCGGCTGTCGGGATTGATTTCAATTTCGATGCCATTCGTCTGACGCCGGATTCAACAGATTCCCATCGCGTGATCTATAAAGTTTGCGCCGAACGCCCTGCTGTCGGGAATGATCTGGTTGAAGATCTGTTTACGGCTTACTTCCTTGATGGACGCGACATTGGTGATCTTGACGTTCTGGTTGAGATTGCCGTCACCCATGGCGAAGATAGAAACGAAATCCTCGATTACCTTGGGGGTGACATGGATCGCGAATTCGTATCGCAGGAAAACCGGGTTGCCCATCAAATGGGCGTAACCGGGGTCCCATGTTTCTTGTTTAATGGCCGCCATGCTCTTTCGGGCGCGCAGGAACCCGAAATCCTGCAACGCATGATCCGTCTGGCGCGTCAGGAAGAAACACCCATCTGACATGTATCCCGTATGGGAATAAAAAAGGCAGGTCCTGAACGGGTACCTGCCTTTTTCGTTATGCTTTTGCAGCAATATCGGCCAAGCGACGCATCAGGCGCTTTAAACCTTCCAATCGATCTGTCGGACCATCCCACCCCGCAGCATAAACGATCTTGTGATCCGGGCGCAAACGGGCCACGCCAACCTGTTGCTGGATAAAACCAACCAGACCGGCCGGGTTCGGGAATTCATTATTCCGAAGCGTGATAAGCGCCCCTTTGGGGCCGGCATCGAGTTTTTCAACATTGGATGTGCGGCACCATTGTTTGATCGTGACCACGTCCAAAAGGTTTTCGACCTCTTTTGGCAGCTTGCCAAAACGGTCAATCATCTCGGCGGCAAATTGGTCAACTTCCTCGCGGGAACGCAGTTCCGAAATCCGTCGATACAGGCCAAGTCGCACGCCAAGGTCGGGCACATAACGATCCGGTATCAGCACCGGCATTCCGACATTGATCTGCGGCACGAAGGATGCCGCGTCATCGGCCTCTATCTCGCCCTTGGCCTCGGCCACGGCTTCTTCGATCATCTGCTGATAAAGTTCGATCCCAACTTCCTTGATATGGCCTGATTGTTCCTCGCCAAGCAGGTTTCCTGCTCCGCGAATATCAAGGTCATGGCTGGCAAGATTGAAACCGGCACCAAGACTGTCAAGCGTCTGCATGACTTCAAGTCGCTTTAATGCGGTTGCTGTAAGCTTCTTGCCATTTGGCAATGTCAGATAGGCATAGGCACGCTGTTTTGATCGACCGATACGCCCGCGCAACTGATAAAGCTGCGCCAAACCAAACATGTCGGCGCGATGTATGATCATGGTATTGGCGTTCGGAACATCGATGCCGGACTCTATAATATTGGTCGCAAGCAACAGATCAAATTTGCGATCAGTGAAATCGGTCATCACCTGTTCAAGGTCACGAGGCCCCATCTGGCCATGTGCAACGTCAAACTTGATTTCAGGCACAAGTGTTTCAAGTTCCTTGGCAACCCGTCCAAGTTCATTGACCCGTGGGCAGACATAGAAGATTTGCCCGCCACGATGACGTTCACGCAATATCGCTTCGCGCACAACAACCGGATCATATGGCGTGATATAAGTCCGAACAGCAAGACGGTCGACCGGCGGGGTTGCAATAATCGAAAGTTCTTTTACCCCGGTCAGTGCAAGCTGCAATGTGCGTGGGATCGGCGTCGCTGTTAATGTCAGCACATGGACATCGGTTTTAAGCTCTTTCAGGCGTTCCTTATGCTTGACGCCGAAATGCTGCTCTTCATCGATGATCAGAAGTCCAAGATCTTTGAACTTTACACCGTTACCCAAAAGCGCGTGTGTCCCACACACGATGTCTACATGCCCGCTTTCAAGGTTGTCCTTGACCAGCTTGGCATTCTTGCCGGTCACCAGACGCGACAGTTGCTCTACCCGCACCGGAAGCCCGTCAAAGCGCTGCTTGAAGGTCAGGTAATGCTGACGGCATAGCAATGTGGTCGGCGCAACAATCGCAACCTGTTTGCCCGACATTACGGCGGCAAAGGCTGCGCGCAATGCGACCTCTGTTTTGCCAAAGCCAACGTCCCCGCATACAAGACGATCCATCGGCTTTCCTGCGGCCAGATCGTCAAGCGTATCGCGAATGGCACGTGCCTGATCTTCGGTTTCAGCAAACGGGAAGCTTGCACAGAATTCGTCATAACTTCCCTCGGGGGCGGTCAAGGCCGCCCCTTTGCGCAGATGGCGTTCGGCGGCAACCTTTATCAGCTTGCCTGCCATATCGCGAATGCGCTCGCGCAATTTGGCCTTGCGGGCCTGCCAGGCAACGCCGCCAAGTTTATCAAGGATCGACAGCCCCTCGTCCGAGCCATAGCGCGATAGAACTTCGATATTCTCAACCGGAACAAAAAGCTTGTCGCCGCCATCATATTCCAGTTCCAGACAATCGTGAGGCGCACCACCCGCCGTAACGGTCCGAAGACCAAGATAACGACCGATCCCGTGGTCAAGATGGACGACAAGGTCCCCCTCTGAAATCTCGGATGCTTCACGCAGGAAGTTTTCAGCCTTGCGACGTCGTCCGCCTGGACGGCTCATACGATCGCCAAGAATATCCTGTTCCGAAAGTATCCAAAGACCTTCACGGCGGAACCCGTGTTCAAGATCGAGAATAACAACAGCAAGCTGTTCTGGCGTCAGATCGTCAGTAACATCTTCCCAGCATTCTGCCGTAACAACCTTTGCAACTCCATGTTCGCGCAGAACCGAAATCATACGGTCACGTGATCCATCGGAATAAGCTGCGATAACAACCTGTTGATTCTTTCCACGTTGGGCGACGATGAAATCACGCAATTCATCATAAAGATTGGTATCGGCCCGTGCCCGAACATCACCAAAGTCGCGCCCGGGACGTGCGCCCATGTCAAAAACGGCACGCTCAGCACTTTCTTCTTCGTAGTAAGGTGAAAGTTCTAGAACCGTGCGATCATTCAGCATCCGGTCAAATTCGGCCTGATCAAGGTAAAGCCGCTCGGGCGGCACAGGTTTATAAACATTGTCCCCCGAAAGCCCGCCGCCCTTTATATTCAGGCGTGCCTGATAATAATCGTCAATCATCTCAAGGCGGTTTTCGATGACCTCGCCATATTGATGATCAAGGCTGACCATCACATCAGGAAGATAGGCAAAAACTGTATCCATACCGTCGTGGAACAACGGCAGCCAATGCTCCATTCCACCATATTTCAAGCCGTTACTGATCGATTCATAAAGTGGATCAGTTTGCGATACGACGCCAAAAAGTTCGCGATATCCGCTGCGGAACCGGGAAATGCTTTCGTGATCCAGAAACACTTCGCCAACGGGCAGAAGGGCGATTTCGTTGATCCGTCCGACAGTGCGCTGGGTTTCAACGTCAAACCGGCGAATGCTTTCGATCTCGTCACCAAAGAAATCAAGTCGCACAGGCTCTTTCATACCCGGCGCAAAGATATCAACAATATCGCCGCGAACCGCGTAATCACCGGGCTCCATAACCTGTTCGGCACGGTTATAGCCCATCCGATCAAAATAGCCGGTCAGATCGGCGCGCGAATGCTCCTGTCCTGATTTAAAGGTCAGTTTGCCATCGCGCATAACATCTACCCGCGGGACGCGCTGCATGACCGCCGCTGCTGTTGCCAGAACGATACGTCCCTGCCCGCTGGCCGGTTTGATATCCTCAGCCAGTGTCGTCAATGTTTCAACCCTGCGTGCCGTTACTTCGGCAATCGGTGAAACCCGGTCGTAAGGCAAGCAATCCCACGCCGGCAGGGTCAAGACTTCGACCTCGCCCGCAAAGAAAGCAAGTGCCTCGGCAAGCTGGGCCATGCGTTTGTCATCGCGCACGATATGCAGGATTGTGGCGTCGTTTGCCGATGCATCCAGCAATTCGCGCAACAACAAAGCGTCGGCACCCTCGGGAACACCACACAGTCGCTTGCGACCTTTTGTTGAAATGATTTCTTTTAATTTATTCAATGTTTTATCTGGCGTTGCTAAGTTCCTGAATCATGTGCAGCACGTCGGTATCATATTCCTCCGGTGCCTGCTCTTTGCCCGTTGCCCACTTAAAGAAATCGGCATCGGGAACATCATTCATCAGGATTTCAAAACGTTCGAGCTGTTCTTCTGACAGGGTGGCAAGGTGCGCCTCCATGAAACGACCGATCAGGATATCGTTTTCCTTGGTACCGCGATGGCCGCCGCGAAACAGCAATTTCTTGCGTCGGACTTCAAGTTCTTTGCTGTCGATACTCACGTTCGATCTCCTGTCTTTTCTGGTCACTGTGCATCGGCATAAAACCAAAGGCACAGTTTGTCTTTTGTGGCATGGTTTGTACGGTAAATTCGCCAATTGGTCCATGCTGTCATCCATCCAATTTGCATTGGCTCGTGACTTGTCGGTTGTCGCACGATAATTTTGTTGTATACCCAGCATCTAAACCGATTTGTTCTATTAACGTTCTTATCCGAAAACACAACGAAAACCGTCATGCGCCCGGAAATATTGTTCCCGCTTTTTGCTGAAATCGACAGCTTGCCCGGCATTGGCCCGCGCCTGAAGCCTTTGCTTGCGCGGTTGATCGGCGGCGAACATGTGGTCGATTTGCTGTGGCATTTGCCATCGGGGCTGATTGATCGACGTTTTTCTCCGCCTCTAACAGAAACAATTGATGGATCGATTGTTACGCTGGATGTCTGGATAGAACGCCATGATGCCCCGCCAAATCGGCGCCGCCCGTATCGGGTCATTTGCAAAACTCAAGGTGTCCCTCTGGTTTTGGCGTTTTTCAATGCCAGGGCCAAATATCTGAACGAAGTTCTGCCGGTTGGTGAAAAGCGTATCGTCTCGGGCAAAATTGATCATTATCGCGGTGAATACCAGATCACCCATCCTGACCGAATTGGTACCGAGGCCGAGCGTGATGAAATTCAAACCGTGGAGCCTGTGTACCCGATGTCAGCTGGTGTCACGGGTAAAACTCTTACCAAATCAACTCGTGCGGCTCTTGCGATGGTACCGGAGCTCCCGGAATGGCATGACCCCGCCCTACAGGCGCGGCACAAATGGCCTGCTCTGAAGTCCGCCCTGCATCAGGTTCATAACCCTGAAAATGATGGCGACCTGTCACCCGACCACCCTGCCCGCAAACGACTTGCCTATGACGAACTGCTGGCAAATCAGCTTGCCCTTGCGCTTATTCGAGCAAAGATGCGCAAGCTGGGCGGACGAGCAACAAACGGTGATGGCCGTTTGCGCAAGGCACTTGAAGCAGAACTTCCCTTTGCCATGACAGGTGCGCAGCAACGCGCACTGAAAGACATTTACGAAGACATGGGTGGCAACGGACGCATGCTACGCCTGCTTCAGGGGGATGTTGGCTCGGGAAAAACGGTTGTCGCCCTGATGGCCATGCTGAATGCAATCGAAACAGGCCGTCAGGCTGCTTTGATGGCGCCGACTGAAATTCTTGCCCGTCAGCATTTTGAAACGATCACCCCGCTTCTTGAAAAGATCGGTGTGACCTGCGCAATCCTGACGGGTCGTGATAAAGGCAAAAGTCGTAAAGCTGCGCTCGAAGGTTTTGCAGATGGCACTTTTCAGATTGCCGTTGGTACGCATGCACTGTTTCAGGAAGACGTGCAATTCCGCGATCTGGCTTTCGCCGTTGTCGATGAACAACATCGATTTGGCGTCCATCAACGTTTGATGCTGGCTGGCAAGGGACAGGCTGTCGACGTACTGGTCATGACGGCAACACCGATCCCCAGAACCCTGACCCTAACGGCCTTTGGGGATATGGAAGTATCGCGATTGGATGAAAAACCACCAGGAAGAAAGCCCGTTGATACACGTGTCCTGCCCGCTGACAAAGCGGATGACGTGATATCAGGCATCGGGCGTGCCATGCGCACCGGAACCAAGATTTACTGGGTATGCCCGTTGGTCGAGGATTCCGAAATCCTTGACCTGCAGGCAGCAGAAGAACGTTATCGCATTCTGGTCGAACTTTTTGGCGAAAGTCGTGTCGGGCTTGTCCACGGCAAAATGAAAGCCAAGGACAAGGACACCGTGATGGAACGCTTCGCCCACGGTGATCTGTCAATTCTTGTCGCAACCACCGTGATTGAGGTTGGTGTCAACGTCCCGGAAGCGACAATCATGGTCATAGAACATGCTGAACGCTTTGGGTTGGCACAGCTGCATCAGCTACGCGGACGGATCGGACGTGGAGACGCGGCATCAACCTGTCTGCTGCTTTACGGTTCACCATTAGGCGAAATTTCAAAAGCTCGCCTGAAAATCATGCGCGAAACCGAAGACGGTTTTATCATTGCCGAAGAAGACCTTCGTTTGAGAGGCGCTGGCGAAGTATTGGGCACCCGGCAAAGCGGCTTGCAAGCCTATCGCCTAGCCAGCCTTGAGATGCATGGGGATTTGCTTGCAATTGCACGTGATGATGCCCGACTGATTGTCGAACTTGATCCCGATCTGCAAAAGCCGCGCGGCGAAGCATTGCGGTTGTTGCTGTATCTTTTCGAGCGCGACGAAGCCGTTCGCTATTTCCGGTCCGGCTAAAAACAAGGGCGCTTGCAAATTGCGGCACCCTTGTTTTTTGTTTTCCATTAAACCGCTTTACGCATCCTCGCGGCTTTTGTCATCGGTATTCTCGTTCCCCGGTTCGGGATGTTTGGAAACCAGAACCGGTATGTTTTCTTTTTCACGCAAAACATCGACGTCTTCGTATGTCTTTGCGGAAACACGCGGCTTGGCCTGAAGTTCAGCACTGCGACGATCAGGTGGTGTGACAATCCCGCCTGACATAACCATTTTGATCGCCTCTTCGACCGTCATATCAAGGATCACGATATCCCGGCGTGGCACGAACAAAAGGAATCCCGATGTCGGGTTTGGTGTGGTTGGCAAAAAGATATTGATAACCGTATCTTCCGTCAGGTTCTGCACTTCACCCTTTGTCTCACCGGTAATAAAGCCAATAGCCCACATGCCGCGGCGCGGATATTCCAACAAAACAGCCTGACGGAATGCATTTGACTGATTGGCCAGCACCGTTTCAAGTATCTGTTTGACCGCACCATAAATGCTGCGAACCGCAGGAATACGCGCCAGAATACGTTCATAAAGCTTGATCAGCGCGCGTCCGGCAAAGTTGGTGGTGAACCAGCCGACAACCGTAATGAAAATCAGGATCACCAACAAACCAAATCCCGGGATACCGTATTCCTGATAACCTTCGGGCAGGTAATAGACCGGGTTGTAATGCCCCGGAATCAGCGGCATGACCTTACTGTCGACGAATTCTATAAACCACCATGCCAAACCAAATGTTATAACAAGTGGCGCACTGACGAGAACGCCTGTCAGAAAATAGGCCCGCACACGGGCAAAAAAGCCCGGACTGGGAAGGGCATGTCCGGCGTTTTCGCTATCCGAATCATGTTGATTATCGTGATTGGCGGTCATTGATCACCTGTGAAGAGACGTCGCATTACATCTTTTGACCTGTAATACATATTTGCATTCACCATTTGTCATTAACAGTATGGCAATGCTGCGACTATTAAGCTGGGAAATTCCCATTTATAGAGTGATAGCAGCATTCAAGTTTGTGGCGCAACCAAACAAAACAGGCGGCATCAACCGCCATTGAAAAGGAGTTGTTTTGCAGGTCTGGATTGTTGAATACATATACGATGATAATGGCTCTGTCGGTATCCGCACAGCGAAGGTAACAGCGCCCGATTATGAAACTGCACGGCAATTTGCCCTGGGTGACGCACCAGCAGTCGATTTCGTGATGTCTTTGCATCCGGAATCCGAAGATCAGTTTCTTGGCCGACCTGCCATAAGGGCGCGGGAAATGACAGGAAAAGTCGCCCATGACGTTCCTGATCCGGATGAAGACATAGAAGATGAGGATGATGTCTGATATCGACGATAAGCGAGATTACCTTGCCAGACCGATCATCGGAGTTGGTGCTGTTATTTGGAATGACGAAAATGTTTTACTGATCAAACGGGGCAAGGCGCCAAGTAAAGGCAGTTGGAGCATTCCCGGCGGCGCACAGGAGCTTGGTGAAACATTGCGTGATGCGGTTCGGCGGGAAGTCCTGGAGGAAGCCGGTATCATCGTATCAACCCCGGTTCTGATTGATACAGTCGACCTGATCACGCCAGATGGCAATGGGCAGGTTCAATATCACTATACCCTGATCGACTTCGTCGCCGAAGCACAAGAAACCGATTTAAAGACTGGCGGCGATGCTGCCGATGCCCGCTGGGTGCCTTTCGTGCAGCTTGATGACTACAGGCTTTGGGACAAAACCAAAGACATCATTACCCGCTCGCGCGCTTTACGTCGGTAAATTCAACCCTCACGAAAACAAAAAGGCGACATCAGAAGATGCCGCCTCAGACTGCTGACAAACCCCGTCATATTTTGGCGGGGTTTTGCTTTTAGAGGTGTTTGAAAGCTGGCTTGAGTGTGCCGAGGGGATTATCCCTCGGCGATTGGCCCCTTGGGGCCCAAAGCCAGGGCTATTTTCTTG
>NZ_JBEPTC010000022.1:0-19552 GCF_040549275.1 Thalassospira sp. MBR-102 | reverse complement strand
GTGGCCCTTGGGGTGAGGTGCGTTTGCGGCGTCAACCGAGGGCGGCGGGTGCTTGTTCAGGGCAGCGGGGTCCGTCCGGGGTGCGGTTGGTGGCGTTTGGCAATGCCGGGGGCAACGGGCTTGGCTTGGCGGGATTGGATCGGTTTGCCCGGAGCGACTGCGGGATCGGTTGCCAGCGGGCCGATGGTGCGTTCGGAGATGCCGAAAGGCCGGTGATAGATGGCGGGATTTGTGTGTCTGCCATGCCGCAACGCCGTTGCCCTTGGGGTGAGGTGTGTTTTGGGGCAACCGGGAGCGAGCAGCGTTTGTTCGAGGCAGCAGGGTTCGGTTCGCGGCCCCTCTGGTTGGTGGCGTTTGGCGATTGATCAAAACTGTCATTCCGGGCGCAGCGAAGCGCAGACCCGGAATCCATGCCCCGTTGAAAGAGACTGGATTCCTGCCGTCGCGGGAATGACGATCAGGTTGACAATGCTTTGTCAGCGGTCCGGGGTTGGTTGGCTGGCGGGATTAGCCGGGCGGTTGGTCAAATCGTCATTCGGGGCGCAGAGCCGGAATCCACATCCCATCGAAACGGAATGACGATCAGGTTGGGAGGGCTGTGTCAGCGGTCTGAAACGCCCGCCGCCGTGAGGCAACGGGCGTTCTCGTGAATGTCAGGATAACCTAGCGGAAGGCCGGCTCGTCAAGGGAACGCAGTTTGCGCGAATGCAGCTGGTTGACCTCGTTTCGCAGGGTATCGATGGTATCAAGACCGACCTGGAGGTGTTGACCGATACGCTGGCGATAGAAGTTGTTGGCCATGCCCGGCAGTTTCAGTTCGCCGTGCACCGGTTTATCGGAAACACACAGCAACGTGCCGTAAGGCACACGGAAACGGAAACCGTTGGCGGCAATCGTGGCGCTTTCCATATCCACCGCAATCGCCCGCGACTGGTTCAGGCGGACAAACAATTCGCTGTAACGCAGTTCCCAGTTCCGGTTATCCGTGGTCGCCACGGTCCCGGTCCGCATGCGGGCCTTCATTTCGCGCCCTTTAAGACCGGTGATCTTGGCCACCGAATTGGCAAGGGCGACCTGCACCTCTGCAATCGGGGGCACCGGAATCCAGAGCGGCAAATCGGAGTCGAGCACATGATCATCGCGCACATAACCATGAGCCAGAACATAATCGCCAAGAAGCTGGCTGCGCCGAAGACCGGCACAATGGCCCAGCATCAACCAGCAATGCGGGCGCAGAACGGCAATATGGTCGGTTGCGGTTTTGGCATTTGACGGACCAACGCCGATATTCACCAACGTCACCCCAAGCCCGTCTTCACGGATCAGGTGATAGGACGGCATCTGCGGCAATTGTGCGACCGGTTCGCCGCTTTCGCCCCAGCCCTTTGGCGCGTCTTTGCGAACATGGACTTTCGGGCCTGGTTCGACAAAGGCGACATAGGGGCTTTGGGGATCTTCAAGCTGGAGCTTGGCGAATTCGATGAATTCGTCGACATAGCGCTGATAGTTGGTGAACAGCACGAATTTCTGGAAATGTTCCGGCAGTGTCGCGGTATAGTGCCGCAAACGCGCCAGCGAGTAGTCAACACGTTCGCCGGAAAACAGCGACAAGGGCTTTGGCCCTTCGGTAATGCCGTAATGCACACCATTGGCGATATCATCATCGGTGCGCGCCAGATCGGGCATGTCAAAGATCATCTGAAGCTGTCGGATGTCGGTCGGGCCGATATTGTCGGTTGCGGTTTCAACAAGAAACGGCAATGGAATCGGGCGATCCGACACACCAACGACGACCGGCACATCGTGGTTTTTCAGCAGAAGTTCGATCTGTTCACGGTAATATTGTTCAAACAGGTCCGGGCGCGTCAGAGTCGTGCCATAAATGCCGGGGTCACGCGGCGCACCGTAGGACAGTGTGCTTTCGACATGCAATTTCTCGGGCGGCACCTCGATCCCGAGATACGGGTAATAGGCGCGCACAGGCGAGGATTGTTGACCGTTTCCAAAGCGGGTGAAGGCTTCGCGAACAGATTCCGCACCCGTCGTATAAATTTCCTTGATACGGGCAATTGCCTTTTCGGCGTCAGTAAATTCAAACAGATCGCGGACCGATCCGTGGACGTCGGATACCATAATAAGTTGCTCCTTTTTCTTATTGTTGTATTGAGCGAGAGATTTATCACCGCTAGCCTTGCCTCTGGCAACCCCCAATTCATGCATGGCCGAACATCAAAACGGCGGATCCGTTACGCAAAGTTGGGATACCGATTGTGCCGGAGGCGCATAAAGCCGGGCCACACGGAAACATGCCAGACATATATGTCGGGATTATTTTCAAAAAATCCAAATGACAGTTTTGATGCATGGCTCATAACCATGACGCGAAACTCATCCCGACGCGGGGATGGAAATCATCGATTCGCGGCCTCATCGCAGGCAAGGCAGCATCAAGACAAAAAAAGGGCCGAAACCAAGAGGTTCCGGCCGATTTCGGAGAAGGGCCTTAGACGTTGAGGGAAAAGACGATCAACTCCGATGCATAATTTATCTGACCGTTGGTCAACAAAGTCAATAAATTTTCGCTTCAATGCACTATTGCATTTAACGCATCACTCATGCAGGAGACCGGCACCAGAAGCCAGAGACTTCAATTTTTTAAGACGACGGTAACGCAGGAGATCAACTGTCTTTCCGTCACTTAAATGATCTTTTTCGAAATCACGGACAATTCCTGCGGCGCGCGGATCCGATTGGACAAGATCTTCGATATCGCCCTTGTCTTCATCGTCAATGGATCCGTGCACGTAACTTACGATGTCGTCCTTGCCGTAAACAGCAAGCACATGGGTCATTAGGCTGCCTCCCCCACGAACCGCGATGCGTGTTCCCGGGCTTCGATACGGCCGACGGAAGAACGCAGCTTCCGGCGTGCGCGACCTACACGGGATTTGACCGTGCCAATCTCGACATTCATCTGGTCGGCGGCGTCCTGATAGGAAACTTCATCAACAGCCGTCAAAAGGATCGCCTGACGTTCCTGTTCAGGAAGTTCACCAAGGATACGATCGGCATCACGCAACTGCAAACGGGCCATCTGATTACTGCCATGTCCATAGACATCGCCCAGATCATCCCAGTCGACATGATGCCCGCGGGTTTTCTCCCGACGTTTGCCCGAAATGAATGTGTTGAACAGAATCCGGTGCAACCAGGCTTTAAGGCTGGTGCCTTCTTCAAACTGATCTTTTTTGCTGATGGCTTTCAGCAAGGTGTCCTGCACGAGATCCTGTGCACGGTCCATGCTGCTGGTCAGCCGATAAGCATGGCGACGCAGAGCGGGAACGTGATCTTCAATTTCGTTCATAACTTGATCAGACATCACAACCTCCGTTTTTGGATGTCCCCACCGTAACAAAAGAAAATATTATTTAAAGTAAAATCGTATGGTTCACTTAGGCAATACAATGAACCTGCTTCAAATCATTAACAACAACAACAAGCTCAACAAACATAACCACATTAATATGATCATTATACGCAGATAACATTTAATCATTACTTTACATTACTTGATCAGGTTGCGTTGACTGGTTCAGTTCAGGAACCTGGTTGTAATATGTAGAAAACGGAGGTAACGTAAGTTACTCCAAAATTTCTGAACACGTTGCGTATCAATGGTTTCAGACGCACCCTAGAACGTCTGAACTTAATGAGGGCCCACGAGTGTCAACCTCGAAACGAACTGAAAAGCTTCAGATTATGCTCGACGACGATGAGCTGAAGTTCATCGACGATTGGCGATTTGAGCATCGTATGCCAACCCGGGCAGCAGCCATTCGTGAACTGATTCGCCGCGGCTTGGTCTCCGAGGATGTCGAAGATCCGGAAACCGAAGGGAAAACCACCACCGATTTCCGGATTGAAGCGGAATAGTCCGAAGAGATTTTTTTTCAATATCTCTGAAAAAAGCCCGGCAAATAGCCGGGCTTTGTTATTTCTATCTCGATTTTGCGTGTTTTCGGATTAAACCGAATCACCTTTCTCGGCCTTTTCAAGCCTGTCAGGTTTCTTGCCCTCGAAAAGACGGGCGATCCCGACACCGAAACCAAGAACCAGCAACCACAAACCATAGTAGCGCAAGGCACGCGATATCCCGATGGCGACAAGAAACAGCCAGAAAGGATATGTCGTCGCCCCGGCCGCCAGAGCGGCAAGCTGCATGGGTATCGGCGCGATACTGATTGCAAAGACAACCCAGAACCCGCCTTCTTCGAATTGTTGTTCGACCTTCTGGAATTCCTGCTGCCCGCCAGCTGTTTCAATGATCGGCTGGATAAGCTCGCCCGACAGGCCGTAGGCAATCAAATACAGGAAAACCGCACCGGCAACGCTGCCAAGCAATGTAACGGTCGCAACAATCACACCGCGCCTGCGCGATGCTGCCATGATTGGCGCAATCAGGATTTCAATCGGAATGGGAATAATCGTGGTTTCAAGAAATGAAGCCACCGCAATGCCGCCAAGTCCTTTACGACCGGCGGCCAGTTTTTCCAGACGCTGCTGCCAGACACGCCACCATCCGACAAGACCTTTATTGTTTTGGTTTTGGTTTTGGCTTTTGTCTTCTTTTTCCATAGATGCCTCTGACTGAACATCGTCAAACGTAAAGCGGCCCGCCCTTCACGTTAAAGGGCGGGCCGCGGACACCCGGAACACCACATCACCGAGTCAAGGTTGTGATGTCTTATTCGGTGGCATGATCATCCGAGAGCGCCTGCTCAGCATTGTTGAGAGCCTCAAGGGTTTTGGCCTTCATGGTTTCCCAGGTATCAGCCGATGCATCCTTGGTTTCTTCATACGCCTCGTTCAGATTTTCACTGGCGCCGTCCCAAGCTTCTGCAAGTTCATCCACAGCGTCTTCGCTTTCCTCGCTGACATTTGCGGATACTTCATCGTATTTCTCGCCAAGCTGATTGGATTTTTCTTCAACCCAGGCAAGAAATTCGTTCTTTTCTTCATAGGTGAAATCTTTGGCATCTTCATAGCCGGCCTCGGCCTTATCAGCCATTTTGTTGGCGTCCGATTTCATCGCGTCATCGGTTGCCATCGTGCCTGTCTGATCCGAGCTTTTCGATGCATCTGCATAAGCCGGTGCAGTCACGGCAACAGACATCATAATAGTACCAGCCATAAGAACAGTTTTATTCAGCATCACAACCTCCTGGTTATTAAACAACAGCGCTTTTTCTTTCGCACTGCTTGCCCATTCAAACGGGTGATCCAAAAGAATGTTCCAATTATTCCGATTTTATTTTCTGGAACCTTTGCTTTCGGGTGACGTTTTTGGGGCATGCGTTCGGGATATGCCCGGCCGCCAATAACGGGGTCGGGGTCAGAGCGACAGAACGTTATAAAGAAATACAGGAGTTAAAAATGGCACACAGCAGTATGCAGAGCGTTGCGAAAGAATTTCCGGTCAAAACCGGCGTCGACCGCAAAGACCGTCGCGAACTGGCCAAGATGCTGACCAAGATCATTGGCTCGTCGCACGTACTGTATGCCAAAATTCGCGGGGTTCACTGGAACGTGGTTGGTCCGGCCTTCTATTCGCTGCATAAAATGACCGAAGAGCAATATGAGGACCTGAACGAAGCGATTGACGATATGGCAGAACGCATTCGTGCAATCGGCTTCCAGGCCCCCACCGGCCTTGCGGAAATGATGGAACATTCCGTGGTCAAGGATCAGACCAAACTTCTTCCGGCCAATGACATGGTCAAGGAACTGGTCGAAGACCACGATAGCGTATCGCGCCTGTTGCGCGAAGGTGTTGCAGAGGCCGAAGCGGCAGAGGACGTCAAGACCGCCGACCTTCTGACGGAACGCATTGGCGTTCACGAAGAAGCGGCATGGATGCTTCGCGCAACCATTTCCTAAATCACATGTTACAAAACCGGCGCCAGATTGGCGCCGGTTTTGTGTCTCAATCTTGCCGTTCTGTCTGAGCATGGTAAACAGACAGCAAGTCCCGCACCCGTTTTGGAGGCATCAAGGTGAAATCGACCGAGTTGACAGGCAAGGTTTGCATCCTTCTGACACGCCACAAGGTGCCCGACGCATGGCGGGACAATGGTGCAGAACCATTGCGGGCCATTTTCGAGGATGCCGGTTATCGGGCCGAACTGGAACTGTGTGACGATCCCGTCGCCATGAATGATTTCATCAATACGTCCTGCGAACGGGGCGATATTGTCGTGATCGGCGGCGGTGATGGAACGATCAATGCGGTTATCGATACCGTGATCAAGGCGGGCGTGGTGATGGTTCCCCTGCCGCTTGGCACGGCAAACGATTTTGCCCGCAGCCTGTATATCCCCGATGACATCCTTCAGGCCGCGCGCGCGGCAATCAATGGCCAGATTGCCATGCTTGATATCGGGCGGGTCAATGGCAAAAGCTTTGTCAATGCGGCCAGTATCGGCGTCCCCGCCGATGCCCGAAAACGCATTGACCCGGATCTGAAACGCTGGACCGGGGCCATCAGCTATGCGGTAGCCAACTGGCAAAGCTGGAACGACATGAAGCCACTGGAACTGAGTGTGACCTGTGGCGACAATCCGGCAAGAAATCTGAAACTGCGCCAGCTGACGGTTACCAATGGCCAGTATTTTGGCGGCGGTTTGCGTCCGCGCGAAAACAAACGCCTTGATGACGGCAAACTTCACATGTTTGCCATTCAGGCCAATGTCGACACATTGTCGGGCATGGATATTGCGGCTGAATTGCTGTTTGGCTCTGTTGATGACAGTTCATATGCGATCAGTCAGGAATGCGACGACATACGCCTTGAAGGTGGCGAAGGTGAACCCATTCTGGCCGACGGCGAAATCATAAGCCAGTTGCCTGCGCACTTCACCCTGGAGGCCAAGGTTCTTCCGGTTTTCGCCCCCAACGCCTTTCACGGCGAGACGGACCGCACGGCATCGTTTCAGGATCAGGAAATCGTCAACGACGCTGCCCTTGATGCGCTTGACCTTTCTTTGCGGCTATCGGCCATCTACCCCATGGCCACAGACAACAAGATGAAGGCGATCTGCCACGATACCGCCAATCGCCTGCGTGACATCAATCGCCGCCTTGAACTGGCCCTTCGGCCCTATGGCCTGCCGACATCGTCCCCCGATCCGGATCTGCACAGTCTGGAACAGTTACGTGACCGGGCGATGTCATGGATGCTGCCCGATGCCGATATGCGCCTTGCACGCGGTCTGAAAAACCAGTCCGTAGAACTCGGAAAGACACTTGATCTATGTGCTCTTGACGATATTCCGGGCGACATATCCGCGCCCCTTAAGGATATGAAGGAGCTTATCGGTGATTTGCAGCAAAGTCTGGATGAATTCCAGGCATAGAAAAGGCGGGATTTCCCCCGCCTTTTTCTGATTTGATGTCTGGCGGCTCAGTCTTCGAGCCCGGCCAGACTGCGGGCAAATGATTTGGCCTCAAACGGGCGAAGATCCTCGGCACTTTCGCCCACCCCGATTGCATGAACCGGTTTGGCAAATTTTTCGGCCAGTGCGACAACAACGCCGCCCTTTGCCGTGCCATCCAGCTTGGTCACGATCAGGCCGGTGACATTGGTTGCCTCGGAAAAGACTTCGACCTGGGAATGGGCATTCTGTCCGGTGGTGGCATCAAGCACCAGCAACGTATCATGCGGGGCGGTTTCATCGCGCTTGTGAATGACACGGACGATCTTTTTAAGTTCGTCCATCAGATGCGCCTTGTTCTGTAAACGCCCGGCCGTATCGATCAGCAAAAGGTCATAACCTTCGCGCTTGGCCTGATCAATCGCATCAAAGGCAAGCCCGGCGGCATCGGCACCGGTATCACGCGCAATCACCGGGCATCCGGTCCGTTCGCCCCAGACTTTGAGCTGTTCAACAGCAGCGGCACGGAATGTATCGCCCGCCGCCATCATGACCTTAAGCCCCTGATCGCGATAGGTTTTGGCAAGTTTTCCGATTGTGGTGGTTTTGCCCGATCCATTAACGCCAACCACAAGGATCACATGGGGCTTTCTGGTCGCATCAATCACCAGCGGCTTTGCCACGGGTTCAAGGATTTTGGCGACTTCGGTGGCGATGAATTCCTGAATCTCGGCGGGATCGACTTCCTTGTCGAAACGGGTGCGCGACAATTCTGCGCCCAGTTTTGCCGCCGTGGTGACACCCAGATCGGATGTGATCAGCAGATCTTCGAATTCCTCAAGCGCATCATCATCCAGACGGCGCTTGGTGAAGATATCTGCAATCCCGGTGGTCAGTTTCGAGGAGGAGCGTTTCAACCCGTCTTTCAGTCGGGCAAACCAGCTTTTTTTCCCCTCTTCACTCATCCCGCAAGCTCCGCTTTCAATTTTCCGTCTTCAACGCCAATGACTTTGGCCTTTGCAATCGTGCCCGGTTCTATCACGCGATCGAGCGTAACGGGAGCAAAATGCTCCGTATGTCCGGTATTTTCCTTTTCCACCAACACATTTTCGGTCAGGCCGATGCGTGATTTCAGGAAATTGTTCAACTGAATTTCACCGGCATCACGAAGCGCGCCGGCGCGTTCCTTGCGGATATCCTTGGGCACCTGGGGCATACGGGCCGCCGGTGTTCCCGGACGGGCGGAATAGGGGAACACATGCAGGTAAATCAACCCGCATTCATCGACAAGACGCAGGGTATTTTCCGCCATTTCATCGGTTTCGGTCGGGAAACCGGCAATGATATCGGCCCCGAAGGTCACATCGGCGCGAAGTGCGCGGACCTTGTCACAGAAATCGATGACATCCTGACGCAGATGGCGACGTTTCATGCGTTTGAGCACCATGTCGTCACCTGCCTGAAGGCTGATATGCATATGGGGCATCAGGCGTGGTTCGGTTTCGATCAGGCGGAAGATATCCTCGTCGACCTCGACCGGGTCAATCGATGAAATCCGCAGGCGCGGCAGTTCGGGCACCTGGGCCAGAAGACGGCGTGCCATCTGCCCCAATGTCGGCTTGCCCGGCAGATCATGACCATAGGAGGTGATATCCACCCCGGTCAGAACCACTTCGCCGTAACCGTTGGCGACCAGTTCGCGCACCTGGGTTACAATCTCGCCCATGGGCACGCTGCGCGAATTGCCGCGACCAAACGGGATGATGCAGAATGTGCAGCGATGATCACAGCCGTTCTGGACCTGCACAAAGGCGCGTGCGCGGCCTTCGAAGCCTGAAACCAGATGGCTTGCGGTTTCCTCGACCGACATGATGTCATTGACGACAACACGTTCATGTTCGGGCATCAGGAAGGTTTCGGCCTTCATCTTGGCATCGTTGCCAAAGATACGGTCGATCTCGGTCATTTTGGCGAATTTGTCGGGATTGACCTGAACAGCGCAGCCGGTCACGAAAATCTTGGCATTGGGGTTTTCACGACGCAGGCGACGGATGCTTTGGCGGGCCTGGCGTTCTGCCTCGGTCGTAACCGCGCATGTATTGATGATGATCGCATCATCAAGACCGGCATTTTTGGCATGGTCGCGCATCACCTCGGATTCATAGGTGTTCAGGCGACAACCAAATGTAACGACGCGCGGCTCTGTCATGCTCGCCCTTTTAATGATCCATTCCGGTTTGGAAAACACTTCCGTCGGCGCCAGCCAATGATTTGCCTGCTGCCAGTACGGAAAGTCCGGCAAGCTCAATCGCCTTGCCGGGCGCTGGTTACATACGCTTTTAGCAGTTTTAATGCAAGTCTGGCCGGTTCATGGCACACATGCATCAAGCACGGACGGAATTCTATTCGGCGGCGAAATTGCGATTGCGGCCATCCCTCTTGGCCCGATAGAGCGCACTATCCGCGCGATCAACGACCTTGGCGGCCCCTTCGCCCTTAACATATTCGGCCACACCGACCGAAACGGTCATGTGACCGAATGACGTCCCGCTTGATTTGGCGCGCACCTCGCGGGCGGCAATCCGCTTGCTCATATCATCGGCCAGCATCATCGCATCCCTGAGCGGTGTTTGTGGCAGCAGGATTGCAAACTCGTCCCCGCCATAGCGCGCCACCAGATCCCGCCCCTTGGTATTGGCTTTGATCATGGACGCAATCAGAACAAGGATTTCATCGCCGATCCGATGGCCGTATTTGTCGTTCACCGCCTTGAACTGATCAAGATCGACCATCATCACGCAAAATGGTTCGTCAATGTTCCCGCTATCAAACTCGACGCAGCAACTGGCCAGGACTTCCTCGAAATGCATGCGATTGGAAACACGGGTCAGGCCATCGGTGTAGGATCGTTCGCGGGTTTCATGCAGTTCACGTTGCAGATGGGCGATTGTCTTCAGATAGTCGCCAAGCTGCTCATGCAGGCTTTCGACAGTCGTCTGCATCCGTCCGGTATGCAGGACCACATTGTGAATGACTTCGTCGGCCTTTTCACCGGTTTTAAGGGATGTTTCCGCCTTACCCAGCACATCGCTGTAAACACGCAGCTCGTCGCGGGTATTTGTAAGGCTGGCATCGCTATTTTCGACAACATCGGAAAAATCTTCCATGCCGCGCTGAAGAAAATCAGCCGCCTGCCGGTCAAAGATATAGCGGTAGTAAAGTTGCAGCAGCGTTTCTTCGCCAATCGTCTCGCCGGTTGCTTTGACAGCATCAATCACGCGGAGGATTTCCGGGTTTTCTTCGGCGTAATAAACGAACCAGACATGGTAAAGTTCGGGTGTCGGACGCAGCCCGTGATCGCGCAAAGCATCCAGCGTTGCCTTGGCATAATCCCAGTGTTTTGAGACATAATGATCCGTCGCTGTCACAACGGTACTCCACCTGTTGATTGCCCATCATATTTCAGAGAGCCTGAGCCCGCGGAGGCATCCTGTTCGCAAGGAACTTAGCCTAATCCGCGGGCCTCAGCCACGCATCCATAATGGTAATCACTCGGTGATCTACAGCCGAAAGGACTTAAATCAGCTGCTCCGGATCATTGTACCGGCCCCGCGTTCGGTGAAGAGTTCAAGCAGGACCGCATGCGGTGCACGACCATCGACGATTACCGCGGCCTCGACCCCATTGCGGACTGCATCCATGCAGGTTTCCGTTTTCGGGATCATACCGCCCTGGATCGTGCCATCGGCAATCATTGCATTGATACTGTCGATATCCGCGTCACGCACCAGTTGCTTGTCGGCATCAAGGATACCTTTGACATCAGTCAGCATATAAAGGCGACGGGCACCGACAGCCTGTGCAATGGCACCAGCAGCCGTATCAGCATTGATATTGTATGTCTGACCGTCTTCACCAACCCCTATCGGTGCAATTACCGGAATAATGTCGGTATTGATGAAGCAATCAAGCACATGCGGATTGACCTCGACCGGTTCACCGACAAAGCCCAGATCAAGGACCTTCTCGATATTGCTTTCGGGATCGCGCTTGGTGCGTTGAAGTTTGCGCGCCTTGATCAGATGGGCATCCTTGCCACACAGACCAACGCTGACACCCCCGGCACGGTTGATGTTCGAAACGATTTCCTTGTTGATCTTGCCAGCCAGAACCATTTCGACAACGTCAATGGTCTGCTGATCGGTCACGCGAAGGCCATCAACGAATTCGGACTGGATGTTAAGTTCCTTGAGCATCTGGCCGATCTGCGGACCGCCGCCATGAACCACAATCGGGTTCATGCCGACCTGCTTTAACAACACCATATCCTGGGCAAACAGGCGGGCCAGTTCCGGGTCCCCCATGGCATGCCCGCCATATTTAACCACGATCGTCTGACCGTTATAGCGTCGCATATAGGGAAGAGCCTCGGACAGGACCTTGGCGCGTGCCAATGTCCGGTAAGCGTTGGATTCCGAGCTTTCTTCTTCAGAACGGACTTCTTCGTTCATGTCTTCTCCCCAATGTTATACGAGCGCTATCGGGTGATTATAGCAGCGTTGCGATTTCTGCGCGAAGCGCTTCAAGGCCGGTGCCTTTTTCGCTTGATGTCGCAAAAAGCTGCGACAGGGCGGCGGGGTGTTTTTTCACCGCTTCGACCACTTCGCGAATGCGTTTTTCCATCTGGCCTTTTTTAAGCTTGTCGGCCTTGGTCAGAACGATCTGATAAGACACGGCGGCTTCATCCAGCATCTTCATCATTTCAAGATCGGCTTTCATGAAGCCGTGCCGGGAATCGATCAAAACAAACACGCGCCGCAACGTGACCCGTCCGCGCAGATATTGCTTGATCACATTCTGCCATGTATCGACGATATCCTTGGGGGCCTTGGCAAATCCATAGCCCGGCAGATCGACGATATTAAGCGCCCCATCCAGATCGAAATAGTTCAGCTGCTGGGTACGGCCGGGCGTGTTCGACGTCCGGGCCATATCCTTGCGACCGGTTATGGCATTAAAAAGGCTGGATTTTCCCACATTGGACCGCCCGGCAAGGCAGATTTCGATCTTGTCTTCGGGGGGCAACTGTTCAAGTTGCGCCACCCCCAACATGAAAGTAACCGGGCGGGAAAACAGTTTCCGCCCGGCTTCGATCTGAGCCGATTCAAATGTCGGGATTGCAGTTGCCGATGGCAATTTTTCTTCGGTCATTGTCGTTCCTTGAGCCCCGCGGGGACGGTTGCCCGCCCCGCGGAGAGGATGGGGATCAAATCCCCATTTTGTACATGATGTAACGCTGTTGTGCGATCGACAGCAGGTTGTTCCATGCCCAGTAGATCACAAGACCCGCCGGGAAACTTGCCAGCATGAAGGTAAAGATCAGCGGCAGGAACATCATGATCTTGGCCTGCGTCGGATCAGCCGGTGCCGGGTTCAGTTTCTGCTGCAGGAACATGGTGACCCCCATGATCAGCGGCCATACACCGATCATCAGCATCTGCGGCGGATCCCACGGGATCAGGCCAAACAGATTGAACAGCGAGGTCGGATCCGGTGCCGAAAGGTCCTGAATCCAGCCAAAGAACGGTGCGTGACGCATTTCGATGTTCACGAACAGCACCTTGTAAAGTGCGAAGAACACCGGAATCTGAACCACGATCGGCAGGCAACCCGATGCCGGGTTGATCTTTTCGCGCTTGTAAAGCGCCATCATTTCCTGCTGCTGACGCTGACGGTCATCCTTGAACTGCTCGCGCATCTTGGTGATTTGCGGCTGCAGTTTCTTCATCGCACTCATGGATTTGTACGACTTGTTGGCCAGCGGATACATCACCGCCTTCACAAGGACCGTGAAGATCAGGATGGAAACGCCGAAGTTGCCCACCAGATGGTTCAGCCACTGCAGGAACAGGAAGAACGGTTTGGTCAGGAAGTAGAACCAGCCGAAATCAATCGCGAGGTCGAAATTCGTAATACCATAGTCATTGGCATACTGATCAAGAAGCGACACTTCCTTGGCACCGGCAAACAGACGGGTTTCCGAAGCGGCTTCGGAACCGGCCGCAACCGTGCGGGCCGCACCAAGATAATCCGTCTGGTACTTGTCGGAATTCTCGGCAACATGGTGGCTGAAACGCGTGGTCAGGGCCTCGTCCGAGGACGGTGCCAGAGCAACCAGCCAGTATTTGTCGGTAATGCCAAGCCAGCCGCCGGTGGTTTTCTTTTCCACGGCACCGTCTTCGGCAAGATCGTCATAATCGATTTCCGTCAGGGTGCCGTCAATAACGCCAAGCGGACCTTCATGCAGGATATAGAACCCTGCCGTGGTCGGCTTGCCCTTGCGCGAAATCAGGCCATACGGATACAGCGTAACGTCCGAACCGCTGTCGTTTTTCACCGACTGCTTGATCGAGAACATATAATTGTCGTCGATCGAAATCTCGCGGTTGAAGGTCAGGCCGCTGCCGTTGTTCCAGCTCAGCGTTACCGGTTTTGACGGGGTAAGCTCGTTGGAGCTTGCCGTCCACTGGGTGTCGCTATTGGGAACACTGACCGACCTGTCTGCGGCAACCCAGCCGAATTCGGCGAAGTATGCATTGTCGCTACCGGTCGGGTTCAGAACGTGGATCAGCGGGCTGTCCGGTTCTTCGGTCTCGCGGTAATCCTGCAACTGGATGTCGTCAATCACGCCACCAACCAGACGGATCGAACCCTCGACGCGCGGGGTTTCAATCTTGATACGCGGAGCTTTTGCAAGTGCTGCGTCGCGGTTGACGACCGGAGCCGCCGGTGCAGCACCACCTGGTACGCTGGGCACGTTCGAGGCAGACTGCGGTGCAGTATTGCCATTGACGTCAAGTTGTTCGCGAACTTGCGCTTCTCGATCCTGCGGCGCAGGTTCGGGAGCGAAAAAGAATTGGAACCCGACAAGGATTGCGACCGAAGCTGCAATCGCAATCCACAGGTTACGTTGTTCGTTCATCGCCTCTTTCCGCTTTCGTCCGGCGGCGCAAGACGCCTGACCGGTATTCTATTTACATGACTAAAGCGCCGTTAACCGGAGTTCATCCTCCGACGGCGCTTTGTTTTGTTCACAGCCACATCCGGGCACGGGATCATAACCATGACCACCCCATGGATGGCAACGCATTATCCGTTTAAAACCCATCCAGCCGCCTTTTATTGCCCCATGGCGGGCAAGTGCCTCCATCATATAAGCCGAACAGGTCGGCTGATATCTGCAGGACCACCCGATATAGGGCGATAAAAAGAGCTGGTAGCCGCGAACCGCGATTTGAAGAAGACGCGCCAAGGGGCCCACATTCGATCCGGGAAGGTTACTCATTTAGCAGAGTCTCCTGCCTTCGTCGCACCACCGGGCCTTGATCCACGTCCCTTGCGGGGGCGCTGGCTATCGGGGGCGGAAGGTTTGGCATCCGGAATACGCCGCAGGGCAAACCGCATATCATCAACCAGTTTTTCAAAATCCCGGTCAATGGTCTGCTGACGACCGATCACGACATAATCCCAACCGGGCAATGCCATATCCGCCATCAATTGGTCCGCCACGGCACGCAAACGCCGCCGAACGCGATTGCGAACGACGGCCTTGCCCACCTTTTTGGTGACGGTAAACCCGACTCGTGCAAGTCGATCTTCACCGGCGTATTCTGTGTCCGGTTTGATCCCGGGACGCGGAGCGCCCTGAAGGATCAATCCTTGTGTAACCCATTTCCGGCGGGTGCCTGCGACGCGAAGAAACTCTGCGCGCTTTTTCAAGCGTTCCACCGAAACGGTCACAACATTAGGCCGACAGACGCTTGCGGCCCTTGGCGCGGCGTGCGGTAAGCACACGGCGGCCACCGACGGTCGCGCTGCGGGAACGGAAGCCGTGGCGGCGTTTCCGTACGAGTTTGCTTGGCTGGTAGGTGCGCTTCACTGCACTTACTCCGTTCTAATAAAGGTAATCCGATAAAATTCGAGGTCCGCTGTATAGGACTTCACACCATGGCTGTCAATCGCGACAGGGTGAGTTCCCCCAGAAAACCGACAATGCCGCCGAGATTGCGTCCCGACGGCATCCAAATCGTCTTTTCGTCACCACTCGATACGTTCGACATTGGAAAATGTCAACTCGGTTCCATCAGAAAACACAATGGTTCCCGACGAATCGGTGGAGAGTTCCATATAGTTGTGCTTCGATTTCGTAATGCTGCCTTCATCCAGAACCAGGGTCCAGTCACTCGAATCGATATTGCCACCATTGGCACTATGCAATTCGATGGTATCGGTGGTCCATCCATTGGCCCCACCGTCCACATGGTCCGCCCCGTCACCCATGTTGAAAATAAACAGATCCGACCCGCCACCACCGTAAAGCTGGTCATCGCCGGTGCCGCCAATCAGCGTGTCGTCATCATCCCCACCCAGCAGCATGTCATTCCCGGCACCACCAGACAGGGTATCTTTCCCCGCACCGCCAATCAGGGTGTCATTGCCATCGTCACCATAAAGACGGTCTCTGTCGCCACCGCCATCAATCGTGTCGTCACCCGATCCGCCATACAGCGTATCGCGCCCCCAGCCGGTGGTTAGGGTATCGTTGCCCGATCCGCCGTCAAAATAGTTCGATCCGCCGTCCGCGTTCAGGATGTCGTTACCGTCACCGCCAAGGAAGGTGTCATCACCGTATCCGCCATGGATCGAGTCGTTGCCGCCCTCGCCCCATACGGTATTATCCCCGCCGCCAACATCAATGCGATCATTGCCGTCACCAGACGCGACCGTATCCTTACCGCTGCCGGTCGTGATGCTGTCATCGCCACTGCCGCCAAGGATGGTATTGCGGCCTTCGCCGCCCGTGATCGTGTTGTCGCCATCCCCGGCATCGATATAATCGTCATCGCTTCCGACACGGATCGTGTCATTGCCGGTCCCGGTCCAGATGCGGTTATCGCCTTCACCTGCATTGACGATGTTGTTGCCATCCCCCCCAACAATGGTGTCCCGGCCGCTGCCGGTATAGATGGTGTCGTTGCCCTCAGCGGTCTGAACGGTGTTCGTACCTTCGTTGGCATAGACAATATTGTCACCACCGCTGGCGTGGATTTTGTCATCGCCGCTGCCGCCGGTGACATAGTCATTACCCTCTCCGGCATAGATGGTATTCGTGCCCTCGCCACCATGGACGATGTCATTGCCCGCACCGGCATTGATATAATCGCTGCCCCCATCGCCGGTGATGCTGTCATCACCGTCACCGGCATAAATGACGTCATTGCCGTTCCCGGCCCAGATCGTATCGTTGCCCGCATTGGTCCAGATGGTGTCATGACCGCCACCCGCGCCGATGGTATCGTTGCCGGAACCGGTCTGGAACATCTCGCTTGCTTCCGACCCCCAACGGGTTTCATTGGGATCGGCGGCTTCTTCCTCAATCGTGACCAGAAGGATCGCGGTCGTCGTGGCGGTATCGCTGCCATCACGCGACTGGGCCGAGACCGTCAGCTCGAACGTCCCGAAATAATCACTTGCCGGGGTCAGGCTCAGGCCACTCAACTGGGCCGGGCTCAGCGTCCAGGTACCGTTCCCGTTATCGGTCCCCGCAGACAGGGTCGCACCGCCCGGTACACCACTGATGATAATCGTCAGGGTCTCACTGCTGTCCGTCAGGCCTGCGTCGATATCAAGCGCAACAGCATTGCCCTCGTCCCCACTGGCATCAGACAGATCAAGTGTCGGCGCATCGGCAACACCGGCAACATCAACCGTAATGCTGCCTGTTGTGTTCGCAATGTCGCTGCCATCCGCAGATTGCGCGGTGACCGCCAGATCAAACGATCCGCTGAAATCGTCCGCTGGTGTGATCGTCAGGCCGTTCAGGTCAGCCGCCGACAGTGTCCAACTGCCGTCACCGTTATCTGTACCCGCAGACAAGGTCGCACCTTCTGGCACGCCGCTGATCGTAACGGTTAGAACTTCGGACCTGTCCGTCAGGCCTGCGTCAATGTCGAGCGTAATGGCCGAATCTTCCGAACCACTGGCATCAGAAACTTCCAATGTCGGCGTATCTGCCACACCTGCAACATCAACAGTAATACTGCCCGTTGTGGTCGCGATATCTTCGCCATCGGCAGACGTTGCCGTCACACCAAGCTCGAAGCTACCGGAGAAATCATCCGACGGGGTAATCGTCAGGCCTGCAAGCTGATCGGGACTTAGAGTCCAACTGCCATCACCGTTATCGGTACCGGCTGACAGGGTCGCGCCCTCTGGCACGCCGCTGATCGTAACGGTTAGAACTTCGCTGGAGTCCGTGAGACCAGCATCAATATCCAGCGCAATGGCCGAATCTTCTGAACCACTGGCATCAGAGACATCCAACGTCGGTTCATCGGCAACACCTGCAACATCAACAGTGATCGTGCCGCTGCTCGTCGCAACATCGTCACCATCAGCCGACTGCGCCGTCACCGTCAAATCAAACGATCCGCTGAAATCATCCGCTGGTGTGATCGTCAGACCGTTCAGGTCAGCCGCCGACAAGGTCCAAGTCCCGTCACCGTTGTCCGTGCCAACCGACAAGGCGGCACCTTCTGGCACGCCACTGATCGTAACGGTTAGAACTTCACCGCTGTCCGTCAGGCCTGCGTCAATGTCGAGTGCAATCGCAGAATCTTCCGAGCCACGGGTGTCAGAGACATCCAACGTCGGAACATCGGCAATACCTGCAACATCAACAGTGATCGTGCCGCTGCTCGTCGCAACATCTTCACCATCCGCAGATTGCGCGGTGACCGTCAGGTCAAACGATCCGCTGAAGTCATCCGCTGGTGTGATCGTCAGACCTGCGAGCTGATCGGGACTTAGAGTCCAGCTGCCATCACCGTTATCGGTACCGGCTGACAGGGTCGCGCCCTCTGGCACGCCGCTGATCGTGACACTCAGAACTTCGGAGCTGTCCGTCAGGCCTGCGTCAATATCGAGCGCAATCGCAGAATCTTCTGAACCACGGGTGTCAGAGACTTCCAGCGTCGGCGCATCGGCGACACCTGCGACATCAACAGTAATACTGCCCGTTGTGGTCTCGATATCTTCGCCATCGGCAGATGTTGCCGTCACACCAAGCTCGAAGCTGCCGGAGAAATCATCCGACGGGGTAATCGTCAGGCCTGCAAGCTGATCGGAACTCAGAGTCCAGCTACCATCACCATTGTCGGTACCGGCAGACAAGGTCGCACCTTCCGGCACGCCGCTGATCGTGACACTCAGAACTTCGGAGCTGTCCGTCAGGCCTGCGTCAATATCGAGCGCAATGGCCGAATCTTCGTTACCAGATGCATCCGAAACTTCCAGCGTCGGAGCATCGGCAACACCTGCAACATCAACCGTAATGCGGCCCGTTGTGGTCGCAACATCGTTGCCATCCGCAGACTGCGCGGTCACCGTCAGATCAAATGAACCACTAAAGTCCTCCGCCGGGGTAATCGACAGACCGTTGAGGTCGACCGTCGACAAGGTCCAGCTGCCATCGCCGTTATCCGTACCTGCCGACAAGGTTGCACCTTCTGGCACGCCACTAATCGTAACGGTGAGAACTTCGGAGCTGTCCGTCAGACCGGCATCGATATCCAGTGCAATCGCGCTGTCTTCCGAGCCAGAGGCATCTGCGGCATCAAGCGTCGGTTTATCGGCAACACCTGTGACGTCAACCGTGATACTGCCCGTTGTGGTCGCGATATCTTCGCCATCGGCAGACGTTGCCGTCACACCAAGCTCGAAGCTGCCGGAGAAATCATCCGACGGGTTAATCGTCAGGCCTGCAAGCTGATCGGGACTTAGAGTCCAACTGCCATCACCGTTATCGGTACCGGCAGATAAGGCCGCACCTTCTGGCACACCACTGATCGTAACGGTTAGAACTTCGGAGCTGTCCGTCAGGCCTGCGTCAATATCGAGTGCAATCGCAGAATCTTCCGAACCACTGGTGTCAGAGACATCCAATGTCGGCGTATCCGCCACACCCGTAACATCAACAGTGATCGTGCCGCTGCTCGTCGCAACATCGTCACCATCAGCCGACTGCGCCGTCACCGTCAAATCAAACGAACCACTGAAGTCAT
>NZ_JBEPTC010000021.1:0-20397 GCF_040549275.1 Thalassospira sp. MBR-102 | reverse complement strand
GGTTTGCCCATGAAGCACCTCCTGACGGAAGTGAATCACATAAATACACTAAGGGGAATCCCTTCAATGATTCCTATAAAACGCAAAATGCTTTATCCTCACCCTCGGACGGTCTTCGGGCCCACTACCCGCTCCGGTCACTTTCGGCAACGGCGGCACTTTCCGCTAACCGCCGAGGTCCGGACACACTTCGGGCGCACGGCCCCCACTGGTCCACCATCGACGGGTCACAGATCACCGCTGCCCGCTGCTGCCATTACTGCCACTCCCGGCAAATCTAACGCTCCTTTTCCAACAAGACGCACCTCTCCCGTCATGACAAATGACCGGGTTAGTCCCCTTAGTCCTTGGGCAGAATCCCGCCGTAATGGCTCCGCCATCCGCCGCCCCATATCCTGCGGGTCACCTCGCCGCCCTGCCCGTGTCTCTGTCCGTCTCTTTGCCGCATCATCCTGATCACCTCTTTCATCCAGCCCCAAATGCAAAAACCCGCGAAGCTCAAGGCCGCGCGGGTTTCGGTCCGGGTGCTTTTCTCCCGTTGACTTTGTCTCTTATGCCACAAATAAAAGAACAAATCAAGAACTTTTTTCGAAAAATCTGAAAAACTTTATATATGCCCCAGGGCTGCCCCCAATTCGTACGCCTGAAATTGACAATTGAAATCTGGTTGCCCTTAGAAAAGGGAATTGTCGTATGGCACGGATTTAATGCTGCAGAATGAATAAGTTATTGCTCGTTTTCTTCTGCTTGAAGGGCGTGGATTGATCAGCAGAACAGCGATCTAACAGCATATTTCACATTCTTTAAACCGTTACGCGGCCCAATTTAATTGCGAATGAGTATTATTTTTGATAACTCAACAAGTATCGGATCATTAGAGTCAGGTTTTCGGTTTGGCAATAACCGACATCAAAACGCTATTCCTTTCCCATCAAAGGGAATTGCAGATTTATCTCACTCGCCTGTTGCGCGACGCTGATATTGCTGTGGATTTGACACAGGAAACATTCCTGCGGGTTACCGAACACGCCCGGCAGAATAAATCGAATGATGTGACGCATGTACGCTCCTACCTGTATCGGGTTGCCCACAATCTTGCCGTGGACCATGTTCGCGCACAAAAGCGTAACCCGGTGAATAGGGCTGATGACAGCAATCTGGGAACGATCCCTCACAATGCTCCCTCGCCAGAACAAATTGTCGGCGATCAGTCTGAACTTGATTTCGTGCGACGTGCCCTTGATGAACTTCCCGAAAGGACGCGCAATATCTTCGTGCTGGTGCGCGTAGATGGGCTTACCTATCATCAGGCTGCCGAGAGACTTGGTATCTCCGACAGTTCGGTCCAAAAGCATATTGCCCGTGCCATTGCCCACGTCATGGCACGGCTGGGCAAGAAAGGCGTGTGATCTGGTGCAAAATTTTTTAGCCTTTTCTTGTACTTTGAACGTCCTAAAGTTATGGACCAAATGAAACAGCGATTTTCGGGCGTGGACCAGTAACGTGAATCAAACGCAACAGACGCAGGAAAGCATTGATCTTTGTGCCGCCAACTGGGTTGCGCGGATGATTGACGGCGGCCTGAATGATGCAGAACACAAAGCTCTTGATGCCTGGCTTGCACAATCCCGTTCCCACCAGCAAGCATTTGCCGATGCCAATCACGCACTTGCGATGATGGATGCCAGTCTGTTTTCTGACGGCGTAAATGCGGCGCAAAGCTCTATGCATGAGGCAGACAGGCAGAACACGCAAATCCGGCCATTTCCGGTAATTACAGGCAAAGGCAAAAAACCGCCTCGCACAGGTATCGGAAAATGGGCCGCGATTGCGATGGCAGCCTGTCTGCTCATCGCACTGTTTTCCGGCAGGGTGCTGATGGGTGATCCGGCTTTGGTCTGGGGGGCAGATTATCATACTGCACCTGGCGAAATCAGGACGATCACCCTTGACGATGGCAGCAAGATAACACTTGGCCCCGATAGCGCCATTGACGTCAAATTCAGTGAACAGGAACGACGGATCGAAATTTTTACCGGCCTCGTCGACTTTCAGGCAGTTCCGATGGAGAATGCCGGTGATCGTCCCTTCGTCGTGTCCACCGGCGACGGTATCGCACGCGCTTTAGGGACCCGTTTTGTCATCGACAAATTCGATGATTATGCGTCGGTCTCCGTATTGCAACACAACGTGAAAGTCAGCCTGACAAACGGCGCGCGCCCCACAAAATCGCTCGTTCTGAGCCCCAATGAGGCTGTCAGATACAGCCGATATTCACTTGAAGATATCTATCCCGTCAATTCGGACCGTGTTCTGAGTTGGCAAAAGGGCAAGCAGATCTTTGACCGGGTTGCCTTGCGTGAAGTGGTTGCCGAGTTTTCCCGATATCAGCATGGAAAAATCCTGATCGCCAATGAAGCCGTTGCACGAAAGCGTGTCAGTGGTGTTTTCGACATGAGCGATCCACAAATCGGGCTGGACCTGATTGCGACAGAGCTGTCTATCCGCAAGGTTTCCATCACACCGCTGCTGACATTCCTTTACTAAATCGGACGCCCAGTCTTCCGGAATAGCCGCATTTCGGCCATGTCCCGACCCTCCTCCTGAAGAAAAACAAAAAAATAGAAATTTATCTTACTGAATCAGAATGCAAATCCCGTCTCACCTAACATCAGCAAATGCAAATCATTTGCGTTATTAAGAAAATATCGAAGATGGGGGTCTGCATAATGCAGGTAAATAAAGCCGGCAAAGCCCGGTTGGCAAAAGGTTTGGCATATCAGTTGATATGTGGTGCAAGTTTGTTTGCACTTGCTGCCGGGTTGATCGTTACGGGGGTTCCAGCCACGGCGAAAGCACAACAGGACAATACGTCGGTAAGCAGTGCAACACCGATGGAATTTTCAATCCCGTCACAGGACCTTAATCAGGCGCTGTTGACTTTTGCCGATCAGGCAAATTTGCAATTGTTCTACGATCTGGACCGTGTCGACGGTTTGCAAAGTTCGGAACTGGAAGGCAGTTACACGCCTTCTGATGCACTTAAAGTCCTGCTGCTGGGTAGCGGTATGACCTATCGGTTCACGGGCGAGAGCACTGTTTCCCTGTCAAAGATGGAAACTTCCGATGTTGATGCGTCGACGGTTGTTGATCCGGTCTATGTCGAAGCAAATGCACAAAGTTCAAGCGAACTGGCGCATGGTTACGTCGCAACAACCAGCAGTTCGGGAACCAAAACCAGCACTCCCCTGATCGAAACCGCCAAAAGCATCTCGGTCGTGACCGAACAGGAAATTGAAGACCGCGCAGTTGCCAGCATTGAGGATGCGGTCGCCTATACCGCAGGTGTAGTGACCAATAATTACGGCTATGATCCACGCTTCGATCAGGTCTATGTCCGTGGCTATCCGGTTCATATCTATGGCGATTATCGTGACGGCCTGCGGCAGATGACAGGTGTTTACGCAACCTTCAGAACCGAACCTTACAGCCTTGAACAGCTTGAGATCGTGAAGGGACCGACGGCGGCACTATATGGTCAGACGACACCCGGCGGCTTGCTAAATAGCGTCACCAAACGCCCGCACAAAGATGCCAAAAACAACGTCTATGGACGTTTCACCGACACGGAATCCTATGAAGGTGGTTTCGACTACAATCTGGATATCAGCGAGAATGGCGAATGGGCCTCGCGATTTGTCGGCATGGCGCGTTATGGCGAAACAAGCAATGACATCCAGGATGATCGCCAGATGTTCGCGCCAACCATTCGCTGGCAACCCAATGAGAACACGGACCTGACCGTTTATACCCTTTTACAACATGACGAGACGGACGCATCTGCGACATTGCTGAACCTGAATGGCGAAGTCCTTGACTATCGTACCAGTGACGCAGATTACGACTATCAGAAGCAAGATCAGTTTCAGGTCGGCTATGAACTCACCCACCATCTGAACTCCGTGCCGGTCACCCTGGCTCAAAACACCCGATTTGGTTATTTTGACCTTACGGCCCGCTATCTCACTGGCGGCGTTGCCGGAGCTGGCTGGAACCCCTCTGACGCCAACGAATATCGACGCGTGGCGCAGGCCGTCCAGGAAACGCTCTGGAGCGCACAGGTCGACAATCAGGCAATTACCAGCTTTGAAACCGGAGAGGTTTCTCATGAATTGCTGACCGGTCTGGATTTAATGTACTCGAAATCCGATTATCGATTTGGTTCAAGTGCGGTGCTGAGCGACTACAGCTTCTATCTTGATGACCCAAACAGATCAATTTCCGGCAGCACGCCTGCCTACACGACATTGGATGATGTTACTTATAACCAGACAGGCGTCTATGTTCAGGATCAGCTGGAATACGGGAACTGGCATTTCAATGGCGGCGTTCGTTTCGACTATGCAGAGCGCAAGCGCATCAGCCGCCTGACAAATACCGGCTCAACAGACTACAACACCGCAACGACTTTTAATGCCAGCGCACTTTACGCGTTCGATAACGGTGTATCGCCCTATGTCAGTTGGGGCACTTCATTCCTGCCAAGCACCAGTCAGGATATCAACGGCAAGATGCTCACCCCGACCGAAGGTGAACAATATGAAGTTGGCGTCAAATACGAACCAATCGGGTTCGATAGTTTAGTCACCGTATCTGCCTATCGCCTGACCGAGGACAATGTTGCCCGCTATGCAGGCTACAGTACCACAATTGGTTCGTATTATGAGCCTATCGGCAAACTTGAATCACGCGGGCTTGAAATAGAAGGCAAGGCAAATGTGACCGAAAGCCTGAGCCTTGTTGCAAACTTTGCCTATAACAATGCCAAGATCGTCAAAGGCTCCTATCGTGGCAACACGCCGCTCGTAACGCCGGAAAAAACCGCATCGACCTGGGTGGATTACACTTTCCAGAGCGGACCTCTGAGTGGCTTCGGACTTGGCGTTGGCGTTCGCTACATCGACTCAAGCTATGCCAACTATACCAACACCAGCAAGAACAAGTCTTACACACTGCTTGATGCCGCAATCCGATATGACTTCGGTGCGGTCAGCGACAAGCTTGAAGGCCTGACACTCGCCATCAACGGCACCAACCTCGCCGACAACAAAGCCGACATTTGCAACAACGGATACTGCTACCAGAACGAGGGGCAGACCATTGCAGCAACGTTAAAATACGACTGGTAACCACGCATCCCGGGGCGCAATACCGCGCCCCGGGTCCGTTTTCCGCAATCCGCGTCCAACGCGGATTTTCTGCGTTTCCAAGAAACTGGTTCATCGCCATGGATTTGTCTGATCGCCCCGCCGTTCTTGCCATGCAGGACACCCATTTCCAAACATCAGAGGGCTCAATCCTTCTTAAGGAAGTCTCCGTCACATTTCGGGCGCGCAGCCTGACCGCGATTGTAGGCCATAACGGTTCTGGTAAATCGACGGCCCTTAAAATGCTGGCTGGGCTGAACAAACCATCGGGGGGGACCGTCACCCTTGATGGCGAAAATATTGCAAGCTTTGGCACACGCGAATTTGCAAAAAACGTTGCCTATCTGGCACAGGATCCCGGCGACGGCGCAGATTACACCGTCGAGGAACTGGTCGCTCTGGGACGGTATCCCTGGCACGGACCATTCGGGCGATTACAGGACCACGACAAACAAGCAATCGAACGTGCCATTGCTCTGACCGGGCTGGAATCATTACGTCAACGTGCTGTCCACACCCTGTCTGGTGGAGAACGGCAACGTGCATGGATCGCAGTCACGCTGGCCCAGCAGGCACCTTGCCTGCTTCTGGACGAGCCAATTTCAGCACTCGACCTTGCCCATCAATATGAAATCCTGCTTTTGCTTTCAGAACTCAGCAAGCAAGATGGCTTGTGCATCATCGCCGTTTTGCACGATATCAATCTGGCTGCACGCTTTGCCGATCAAATCGTTGCCTTGAAAAATGGCCATCTGATTGCGGATGCATCCCCTCAAACCATTATGCAGCCCAATATTCTGCGCGATATTTTCGGCATCGACATGCTTGTCCAGCCCCATCCAACCAATGGGCATCCTGTTGCCTTGGCCAATGTGTGACGGGACGAATTTCAATGCATAAACCAATCCCTTTATATTCACGCAGATCATTCCTGCGCCTTGTCACGCAGGCATCGATTATATCAGGATGCGGTTACGCTTTATCCGGCCTGATGGCAGAAACCACATCGGCGGCAGTTCCCAAACGCATCGTGATCGCAGACGGCGCAATCAGCGAAACGGCACTGGCGATGGGGATTGTTCCGTTAGCGATGGCCGATATTCCGGGTTATCGGGCATGGGTGCAGGAACCGGCTGTTCCAGATAGGGTCATTAACCTTGGCGCACGTTTCCAGCCAAGCCTTGAACGTCTGGCACAGCTTAAACCTGATCTGATCCTGACCAGCAGCTTCTATGCAAACCAATATGCCAGCCTACGTGATCTGGCACCGATTGAAAAAATCGACATTTACAGCAGCAGCAAAACCCCGTTTTCAAATGCGGTTACCGCAGCACGCAAAATTGGCGACGTCACCGGTCACCCGAACGCCGCCGATAGACTGGTTGCTGATACAGCTGCGCGAATTGAACATGCTGCCCGACAACTTTCAACTCCAAAAGCCCGTTCGGTTTTGATTACCAGCATGCTGTCCCCCAGACACATGCGCGTATTTGGCCAAAACAGTCTGATGCAGGATGTTATTGCGCAACTCCCCATCCAGAATGCCTGGACTGGCCCAACCAATCATTGGGGGTTTGCGACCGTTTCGATTGATCAGGTCGCGCAATATACCGATGCCGCAATGATTGCCATCGAACCGGTGCCTGACAATGTTGACCGGGCAATTGATCACAGTCCCATTCTTTCCGAACTTCCACCGATCAAACGCTACGGGCTGATCAGGATGCCCCCGATTGCAACATTTGGTGGCCTGTTTGCCGCCGGTCGTTTTGCCGACCTGCTGGCAAAGTCGCTTACCCAAGCCACGCCGGAGAATGCCGAGGCGACATCATCATGACAACAACATTGCGTAACCACCCCGCATATCTGGGCACCATACCGACGACGATTTTCATTGCAGCTTTGCTGCTAAGCGCCCTTTCACTGCATATCGAAACGGGAAGCCTGAACCCTGCAATAATTTTCGATCTTGCATCTGCGTCGGGTACACAATCCTTGTTGCTAACCCATGGCTGGGTGCCAAGGTTTTTGATCTCCTTTGTCGCCGGTGCAGGTTTGGCGACGGCCGGTGCACTGTTTCAGCACACACTCAAAAACCCGTTAGCGTCACCGTCCACACTTGGCCTTGCTGGTGGGGCAAAACTGTTTCTGACACTGGCAACACTGTATGTTCCCGGCGCACTTGTCATTGGCCACGATATCATTGCCCTGCTGGGTGCTTTAGTGGTCGGTATGTTGGTTTTTGCCTTGGCCCGACGTAGCGGTTTCTCGCCGTTGGTGGTGATCCTGACGGGTATGATCATTGGGCTTTATTGCGGGGCTGTGACCACCGCCCTTGCAATCATTCATCATGAATGGCTCAAAAGCCTGTTTATCTGGGGCAGCGGTGATCTTACTCAGGATGGCTGGTACATTTTGAATCCGCTGACCATCAAAGTCGCGATCGGGATGGTCGTTGCAATTATGCTGACCCGCCCGCTTGAGATGCTGAACCTGAATGATCATCAGGCAACGGCCCTTGGTGCATCACCGGCCCGACTGCGTATGCTGTGCCTCCTGATCGGCTGCTGGCTGACGGCAGTTACCGTTGCCGCAGTTGGTATTGTCGGTTTTGTTGGCTTGGCCGGTCCCGCAATCACACGCATGATCGGTATAAGACGCCTGCGCCACAAACTGATCGCATCTGCACTGTTTGGAGCTCTACTGCTTTGTGCCGCCGACCAAGGAGTACAGGTCCTTTCGGGTCATCTCGGAACTCTTGTTCCTGCAGGGGCCTTGACCGGTGTTTTCGGCGGGCCATTACTGATTATTCTCATAAGGCAACTACGTGCCAATTCCCCACCATCACGCAGCACAACAGCAATCCCGACGAAGGATAGGAGCCTTCGGCAAAGCAGAATGATCCTTGGAACTTGTGTCCTGCTGGCCATTGCGGGTGCGATATTCATAGGACGTGACGTAAATGGGTTCTGGCAACTTCAATGGACAAATGATCTGCAAACTGTCTGGCCATGGCGTGGCCCGCGCATTTTGGGGGCAATCGCGGCTGGAACAATGCTGGCAATTGCCGGAACCGTCTTGCAGCGCATGACAGCAAACCCGATGGCCAGCCCCGAAAGTCTCGGTGTTAGTGCCGGGGCGGCAATTGGCATGATCGCCATCATCTTTGCGATTGATGCACCATCTACATGGCTTCAGATTTCCGGGGCCGCAATTGGCGCATTCGTGACACTGGTTGCGATTTTTGTCCTGACGCGGAAATCGGGATATGCACCGGAGCGCATTCTCATTGCCGGAATTGCAATCGGAGCATTATTTGATGGTTTCATTGCATTCCTGATGGCAGGTGGCGATCCACGTGCCGCACGCCTTCTGGCCTGGAGTTCGGGGTCCACTTACGGGCTGGGCTTCGACCGTGCCACTATTCTTGCAATCGTTGCTGTTACCGCCCTGCCAATCCTGCCTGCGCTTGCACGCTGGCTTAATCTATTTCCGCTAGGCCCCATCACCACAAAGTCGATGGGTGTGGACCTGTCGGTGTCACGTGGCAGCATGTTGCTGTTCGCTGCCATTCTGACGGCCGCGGCAACATTGCTGGTAGGGCCGCTCAGCTTTGCCGGCTTGATTGCCCCACATCTTGCGCGATTAGCCGGGTTCCGCCACGCGCTTTCACATAGTATCGGAGCTGCTTTTATCGGTGCCGCCCTGATGGTGAGTGCCGATTGGCTTGGACGGATGTTGTTCTTTCCGTGGGAAATACCTGCTGGCCTGATGGCTGCGATCATTGCCGGACCGGTTCTGGTTTGGCTGCTTATGCGTATCGGACAAACCTCATCATGATGTCAGCACCACACAATCAATCGAACCTGCCGCCGCGGCAGCCCTCCATCAACGGGACAGAAAGCAAACTGCTTTCGGAAATCAAGGCTCAGGTTTTTCAGGGCCCCTATCAGGGGCTCGGCGAACGTCATCACGTTACTGCCGACGCCAAGGCCGGTATTGACTGTTTTGACTTGCATGATCCCGAATGCCTTTCCCCGCTGCTGGATCACTATTGCAAGATGAAATATCCCAATGATGATCGTCGTGCCGCGGTTTCGATGTGGTCACAGTGGTATTTCGGGCTTCTTCTATCGCCTATGCTGGTCATGGGTTCCGGGGGTGAAGTAGTACTGCCGTTTCAGGCTGGCTTTGTCAGCATGAAGTCAGATGACGTCAATTGCCCGGTTGGCTTTGATTTAACCGACGGGTACGTTCGCCAAACGGTTACCGATCCTGTTGCACCTTGTCCATGGGTACATTTTGATAATTTGATATCCATGCATCTCACCCCTCTGATTATGTCGCTTTCAACCTCATCAAAGGTTTCCCCCAAAGTATTCTGGTCAAATGTTGGGGTGGTAATTGCCTATGTCGAAAAACACGTTCTCAAGGACAGCCGTATCTCGCTTGTACCGCTGATCAGTGACGCAAAACGCCCCGACGATATGCGCAACCCTCTGGCAAATCCATACAGCACCAAACAATCAGAAGATGGCAGCCTTTCCAGGCGTGTCTGTTGCCTGCGGTATTTGCTCACCAGTGTCGAAATCTGCCCCACCTGCCCGCTCGCAAAACTCTAGAAATTCCACAAGCCCCTTGCATAACTGCGTTCACTTTCCGGACACGCAGTTTTCCTTACTGAAAGCGATCAGAAATCCCGTCTCATGAATCATGAGGCGGGTTTGGAGCACCATCAGGCCCTGCTCAAAAAACAAAAGATGTATCGACCTCACGGAGAGTGCAAAGCCACGTCCCAAACTTGCAAGTGACTATTAATTTCACTTACGAGCAAACCAATGGAGACTATTGGAAAATGCACCTATCAAACCGACTTGAGCCGAAATCCTTTGAGCACAAACAGAGACACGAACTGCTGATCAAAACCCGGGACATTGAAGGAAAGTTGCGTCGCATTGCCCAATCCATCGTCAAATGCCCACATCTTGCAGATGATATTGTTCAGGACACATATGCCAAACTTCTAACTATACAGATTGACGAGGAAGTCTCCACGCCAAGTGCATTTATCACCCGCATTGTACGCAACATGGCCATTGACAAGGTGCGGCAGATGACATTTGAACGCAGCCTGTTTTCAGGCAGCGACCAAACCGAGTTCTGCCCGGCAGGTACTGCCAATTGTCCGGAAGCACGACTAAGCGGATGTCAGGCCCTGCGCGTCATTGAACACACCTTGCAGGAACTGCCGCCCCATGTTCGCAATGCTTTTTATCGCCACCGTGTCGATGGGTATGCGCAAAACGTCATTGCCAGAGATATCGGCGTTTCAAAGGCATCTGTCTGCGCCTATATTCATCTGGCCGATCAAAGTTGTCGCAAGGCCCTGCAAAATGCCGAACTGGTGCGTCCCGCCTGATTGGTAAGGAGGATCGGCAGCCGGGATAAAAAATATTTGTCCCGGCCGCTTGCCGATCAATTATCACACCATACTATCCCCACGCCTGAACCACAGCGCCATCTGCCACATGCGTCCCATCTGCAACCCAATCGACAATTGGCCGGTTTTGATCGAGATCGAACACATTCTGCCCCATCAGTGCATTGACGATCTTCGCACTGCGCCATGCCATCAGGCTGAGCTGTGGTTCAAAGATTCCCAGATCAATACGCCCGGCATTTTGAACGAAGATGCTACGATCAGCCGGGCCATCCCAACAGGCACGAAAATCCGCATCAAGCCGGTAGGCACCAGACACACCTTCTTCAAGACGTGCACGCAATGGTGCCATGAATTCCGGCAAGGCCGTTTCATATCCTGTTGCAAGGATCAATGCATCGACATGGAAGAATTCAACATCCTGATTAAGGCCGTTGCGCGCCGCTATCCTGAAATCTTCCCCATCATGCTGAACCTGAAAGACCTCACGTTGCGGCAACAATCGCGCAATGACGTTACCCTCATCAAGATATCTTTGCCGATAGATCAGCTGATAGATCGACTTCAATGTCGAAAGCGAAGCCCCGTCACTTGCCAGCTTCTGGCGCGACATAAGCTCCTGCTTCCGGCTATCGTGCAATCTGGCAAAGATATCAGCATATCCGGGGGTAAAATATTCATTCACAAACGGCGTATCATCAAGTGGCTCAAAATTATCGCGCCGCGATAGCCAAAGGACTTCTTCCACATTCCCGTCATTTCCGCCAAGCAGATACTCCACAAGCTCCGCCCCGCTCTGACCACCGCCGATAACCGCGACCCGTTTGCCATGTAAATCAGGCAATCGCGATTTTGCCTGGCTTGTATGGAAACATTTCTCAACCGGCAGATGACGTGCCCAACCGGGCACAAAAGCAGGCTTTCCGATGCCAATTGCAAGATTGCGCGCCACATAGGTGCCATTGTCTGAACGCACCTGGAAGTCATTGCCGTCAAATTCGACTTCCCGCACCGCATTATTGAACACAAGCCCGCCAAGATGATCCGCAACCCATTTCAGATACGCTGCAAACTCCCGACGCGGTACGGCTGCAAAATCGGCATTCATGAAATCAAGCATACGTTTCTGGCTGACCATATAGGACAGAAACGACCATTTGCTTGTCGGGTTGGTAAGGGTCACAAGATCCTTCAGGAAAGATGTCTGAAGTTCAACACCGGGCAGCATCATGTCGGGATGCCAGGCAAATTCAGCCTTTTGTTCCAGAAATGCATATTTCACATCGCGAACGTCATCAAGTTGTGCCGCAAGACTAAGATTGAAAGGACCAATCCCGATCCCGACCAGATCCAGCTTATCCATCTTCTGAGTCCTTCTAATTGCCTGAAAATTCGGAGCTGACTGTCTGTTCAAACGCACGTTGCAAACGTCGTCCAAACAGTCTGTGAAATGCAGGGTCACCAATGATGGTCAAATGGTCTGTGCCAGGAATGTGTTCTGGTTGCTCCGCCCGACGTGACAGGGCCTGCCAGTCAATGAGATCAAGCTTGCGACTTACGGTATCACCTGCCAACCAGGATGCGATTGGTGCGTCATAAGGAAGAAGTTCATGGCGCCGAAAGACAAGGGCATTATCAATCAGCACCCAAAAAGTGTGCTCCCGTGTCCCAATTCCTGGACCATCTATCGGAAGGCCAAATTCGCTTTTACCGACGAAATGGACAAACTGCGCATAGGCAAGATCATCCATCAGCGCCAAAAGGCGTTCCCATTCCTCGCGCATTGCGGTTTGTTGTAGCCAGCGGCGAATGTTGCTTTCGATCTCCTCACGCTCCCCCGGTTGGAATTTTGGTCGGGCATTCAGATCAAAATCATCATCCATGTCACAAACATCGACCATACCGATCAGACGCAGATCAATATCGCGGCCCAACATCCGGGCGGCTTCATAGGCAAGCAAGCCTCCCCACGACCAGCCAAGAAATGCACAGGATCGTCCTTTGGCCTCGCGATGCACGATCTCGGCATAGCGTGCGCTAATGTCTGATACAGAAACGTCAAGTTCCTGACTGTCTGAAAGCGAATGGCACATGAACCCCACAGCCGATTGATCCGCACCAAGGCTCTTAACCAGCTTCATATATTCACGCGTGCTGACCAGAAGCCCCGGAAAACAATAAAGAACGGGCTGCTCTGGCCTGCCTTTCTGCAAATGCACAATGTCAGCACCCGGTTTGCATTCCGGTTCAAAAAGCGCCGTCAGAAAGGTTCGGACTGTCGGGAAATTGAAAAGATCCGTGATTTCAGCATTTCTATCCGGGAACTGTTCACGAATCTTTCCCAGCACCCGAAGAGCGGTGATCGAGTTTCCCCCGATTTCAAAAAAATTATCGCTAACGCCAATGTCATCCAGTCCCAGCGCCGATTTCCAGATCGCAAGCACAGCGATCTCATCATCATTTGCAGGAAGCGTTATCGTACCTTCCCGACGTGGCAGAGGAAGCTGTGCCTTGTCGACCTTGTGATTGGCATTGAGCGGAAGCATCGTCATCTCAATGATGTAACCAGGCACCATTGAGCTTGGTAAAAGCTGCTGCAAGCGCGCACGAACTGACCGGGTATCAACCGACGCACCCGATCGCGGAACCACATAGGCAATCAGTTCAAGCCGGGATGCAACATCCGCCGCGATAACCACGCAGTTGGCAACATCATCAAACCCGCGCAGGACAGTTTCAATTTCCGCTGGTTCAATCCGATGACCACGGATTTTGACCTGATCATCGACACGTCCGGCAAACTGGATCATGCCGTCTGGCAAGAAACGCCCCAGATCACCGGTGCGATACATCCGCGCGTCATCGGCAAGCGCAAATTTGTCATAAACAAAAAGGCTGTCGGTCTTTTCCGGCAAATTGTTATAGCCGCGTGCCACACAATATCCACCAAGATGGATTTCACCGATCTCGCCATCGGCAACCGGATTGCCATCACCGTCAAGGATATAGGCCCAACGATCACCAACCGGACGCCCGATCGGGGCGGTTACTGTCTCACAAAGCTGATCCTGATTAACCCGCCATAACATTGGGGTCATCACCGTTTCAGTCGGGCCGTAACCATTGATCAGATAGCGTGAATTGATCGCACGAGCGATGCGATTGAAGGTTTCTTTTGGCATTGCCTCGCCACCAAAAGAACAAAGCGTCAGATCAAGTGTCTGTTCCTTTTCTCGTAACCAGCCGGCCAATTCATGAACGTAGCTTGTCGGAAACGATGCATGCGTAACGCCGTGATTGCGGATCGCACCGACCGTGTCTTCAGGTGTCCAGAGAAGCTGATCTGGCAACAGAATGCTGCCCCCGGCCATCAGCGGGACAATCCATCGTTCGTGGCCACCGTCCGAAGAAAAAGGAAGAAATGGCAGTTCCCGCGATGTTTCATCCATAAGATAAAGCGGACCAGTCGCGTTCAAATGATCAACGAGAGGACCGTGATCAACCATCACGCCCTTTGGCTTTCCTGTCGAACCAGATGTGTAGATGACATAGGCCAGTTGATCTGCACTCGGTGTTGTAGCTTCAAACCGGACTTCCTCTGTCCCGACATCTTCAACCAGAACGGCTTCAAGATCATGGTTGCCCAAGCTTGCCAAACCATCGCGGCTGGTTACGGCGAAGCGCGCACCGCAATCAGATAGCACATGCCGGTTGCGGGTTTCGGGATGCTGTGGGTCCACCGGAACAAACGCACCACCCGACTTCCAGACCCCCAGAATGGCGGCAATCGCCATCGCTGACTTCGGCAAAACAACAACAACAACGTCACCAACCCCAACACCCCTTGCCACAAGCGCATGTGCAATCGCATCAGAGGTTTGCTTCAAACGTTTGCGCGACCAGTCATCGTTGGTCGCCAGAATGACTGTCCGGTCCGGATCGCTTTGGCAAAAACGGTCAATGACTTCATGTGGATACCCCGTCATGGGCCAAGGGGCCTCTGCCCAAGGTAATCCATTCGCAATCAAGTGCTGGTCTGACTTGGAAAAGGGCTTTGTAGCCAAATCAAAAGAAGCGGCAGATACCGCCTGAGAACCGTTCATGGTCGTCTCCATGCTGACAAAGCAATTATTGCATTTGCAGGGGAGACGATCCGTTCGGATGTAAATTCAGTTTTTTCTGCACGCAAACGCAAAAAAGATCACTGAACTTCCTGCCCTCTCACTCGTCCGGACTAGAGCAAGATAATCGGCCCCGATGGGCTGGTACCATGGAAACAAGGAGTCCCGGACATGAATGTCATGACACAAGAAAGCCCAACACAATCCTCGATGAAAACATTTCAGATCAAACATTTCCAGCAGGGGGACAAGTGGCATTCAGTAGTCGAAGGTGGGCACCTGCATCTGTCTGGCGAAAATGAGAATCACGACTTTTATTTTTCACTGACATCAAATCAGATCGTCCTTGATGATATCGCCAGTATGACTTTATGTGTTCTTGACCAATATGGTTTGGCTGCTTTGGCCGAGGCGCTTTTTGCCGTTCATCCGGCACGCTATGAAATCCGCCTTCCCAATCAACTTGATCCTGACTGGCTTAGCCAGATGGCCCGAAGTGGATTGATTACTTACACTGCAGGCGACAATACCATCTATTCAGGTGACCTATACCAACTGTCTCTTAACTGGCTGGAGCATCCTGAAAGGAATAGCTTTCCGCTACGCTACACCTCAACGAATGGCCGTCGCCATCCGGTTCGTCGACCAAGCGCGCACCAGACGCTCTATTCCCGCTACATTCCATGGATCAATAAAACGATCCGTTTTGAACGGGCTGATCCAACGCGCCACCTTGGGTATTTCCATAAATGGATGAATGACCCACGCGTAGATGTTTTCTGGGAAGAATCTGGCACGGAAGCGAAGCATCAGGCCTTCCTTGAAAACCGGCTGAATGATCCCCGGACAGAACCGCTTATCGGATTTTTTGATGATGCACCTTTCGGGTATTTCGAACTCTATTGGGCCCAGGAGGACCGGCTGGGCGAACACTACACGGCCGAGGATTTTGATCGTGGCTGGCATGTTGCAATCGGTGAGGAAGCTTTTCGCGGCAAGGAATACCTTACAGCATGGTTGCCATCACTGATGCACTATATGTTCCTTGATGATCCTCGCACCCAGCGGATCGTCGGCGAGCCCGACGCTGGTCATGATCAGCAAATCCGCAATCTTTTACGTTCAGGCTTTGCCGGTCTCAAACAGGTTCGCTTCCCGCACAAGACATCTCTTCTGGTGATGCTGCTGCGTGAACGGTTCTTTGATGACCGCCTTTATGTTCCGGACTTTGTTCGTAACGAGGATATATCCTGATGCGCAAACGTGAACTTCCGGACCTGAATGATCCTGCGATCATGCGTTTGATCCTGCGACTGGCCTTGCCTTCTGTGGCGGGGCTTTCGATCAATGCGATAAATCAGGTTGTCGACGCTTTTTTCGTCTCGCATTATGCGCTCAGTGCCATGGCCGGTGTAACGCTCTCGATCCCGTGCTTCATGCTTGTCGGTGCCATTGGCCATGGATTGGGTATCACGGCCTCAACCGAAATTGGTCGGGCGCTTGGTCACGGAAATGCAAATAATGCAACCCGTGCGGCTTCACTCGCGTTGGCGCTGGCGATCATATTCGGGATTGTCGTTGCGGCCCTGATCTTCCTCTTTCATGTTCCGATCCTGCATATCCTTGGTGCAAGCGGCAATGTCTTTGGTGAAGCTGCTATCTATATGCGCATCCTTGGTGCCTGTGCCGTCCTTGTACTTTTGCAGATCGTATGTGATTTCATTGCAATCGGCGAAGGTAACAGCCGGTTCTCCATGTACACCCTGATCGGATCATTTGGTCTGAACATGACCCTGGATCCGATCCTGATTTTCGGTTTTGACATGGGCGTTGCCGGTGCAGCCTGGGCAACCGTTATCTCGCAGGTCGCTGCCCTTGGGGCATATCTCTATTACTTCCGGAAACGTCTGGGCCGTGTGCACCCAGCGTTATCGGCTCTTCGTCAACTGAAATGGCGGCCTGCCCTTTATCCTTTCGCAAAGCTCGGCATACCGGCAAGCTCGACGACTGTACTTGCATCCGTTTGCTTTGCCATTTTGATGCAGGCGGCAAACGTTCATGGAACCGAGGATGAACTGGCCGGACTGGCCATTTCTCTTCGCATCGTGCTGCTGGCAATCCTGCCAATCATCGGCTTTTGCCTTGGAGCACAACCGATCCTGAGTTATGCGGCCGGGGCCCATAATCAAAATCGCTTTGATGCCGTTTTCAAAGGGATCGTTCTTTATTGCACTGGTTTTTCGTTAAGCTGTGCCCTTATTGCATTTCTGTTTGGTGATCTACTGATCACGGCATTTGTTGATCGTGCAGAGCTTGTCGAATTTGGAGGGCATCTGCTTGATGTTCTCGCCATCCAGATCGCCTGCATCGGGATTTACCAACCAATGGTGTCGCGGTTTCAGGCCGCCAACAATGCCCGGCACGCCGCGATGGTAAGCATGGCCCCACAAGGTTACATCCAGATCCCGCTCGCCATCCTTTTACCAATGGCCGTCGGGTTTGATGGAATTGTGATGGCACCGGCACTTGCCGCTGTGCTGACGACCCTGCTTGCGGGTTTCCTTACCTTTTCGGGGATCAGATCACTTCCCATCAAGGAGCTTTCATCATGAATGAACTGCCCTCAAAACCATTGCGTATACATCAGGGCGAAACACGGCATTTGGGTGCGCATGACCCAAATTATGAACGACATTTCCGTGCTGTTTCTCAACCGATTTATCAAACATCCCTTTTCGCATTTCGTGATTTTGACGACATGGCAAATGCCTATGCCGGGAATCCGGGGGGACCGATCTATGCCCGTGGCGACAACCCGACTGTCATGGCGTTCGAGCGCGAAATCGCCCGGCGGGAGAATACCGAAGCCTCCCGGGCGTTTGCCAGTGGGATGGGTGCTATCAGCGCAACGGTCATGGCTCTTGTTGCGCCAGGTGATCGAATTGTGACTGTCCATAATGTCTATTCGGATGCCTATCGCCTTTTTGAAACGATTCTCAGGCCAATGGGGGGCAAGATTGACTATGTCGATGGCAAAGATACCGATGCCGTTATTGCCGCTATTACGGATGCAAGGTTACTGTTTCTGGAAAGCCCGACATCGCTGACCTTCGAGTTACAGGACCTTGAAAAACTCGCCACTGCTGCCAGGGCAAACGATGTCATTACGGTCATTGATAATTCTTGGGCGACACCTGTTTTTCAAAAACCTGCGGATCACGGCATTGACCTTGTCATTCATGCCGCATCAAAATTCCTGTCAGGGCATAGCGATACCGTGGCAGGCGTTGTTACAGGGCGTCAATCATTGATCGACCGTATCAATGCATCGACCTTCCCCTATCTTGGTGGAAAGCTTGGCCCGTTTGAAGCATGGCTTCTTCTGCGTGGGCTTGATACCCTCGAATTGCGCATGCAAAGGCACGCCCTGAACGGAGAATATCTGGCCAGAAATCTTGCCGTGCATCCACAGGTTTCATCCGTGCTTTATTCCGGTTTCAGTGACCACCCCGGAAGTAAAACCCTGCACGGTCATTCCAGCCTGTTTTCGATCATTCTTGATGACGCCGTTGATATCCGGGCTTTTAGCAACGCACTTCGAATATTTCGCCTGGGTGTCAGTTGGGGCGGCCCTGAAAGCCTTGTCGTGCCTGCGGCTGCGGTACTTCATCAGAAATACGATGTCAGCGCGTTCCGTCACTTCAAACTCAACCCCCAACTTGTCCGCATCTATGGCGGGCTTGAGAACCCCGAACACCTGCTTGCCGACCTCAAACAGGCAATTGCCGTCGGTCTGAAACGGTAGACGCAGGCTTTCCGGAACGACCAAAAGCAAAGGGTGCCCAGACGGCGCCCTTTTCGTTCTTTGCCAAACAGACAGAACTAACTGCTGCTCACCGAAACCTCAATCCGTCGCGATCCGGGTCGAGTCAACAACGCCAATATCCATTCAAGCGGGCCGCGCGATGCCACCCTGAACCAGACTTGTGCAAATACAACCCATCCCAGATACATCATCAATGAAATCCACAAACAGTCGATCAAACTGACCTGATTGTGCAATCCGGCACCATATCCAAAAAATACAAACCCCATGATCAACGACATGCCAAGGTAGATGGTCAGTGACATGCGTCCTGCTGGCGCAATAAATGATGTCAAACAGATACATGATCTCGACATGAAGCCCCCCATCGCTACTGACACCAGAACAAGAGACAGCGGCACAGCGAACAACGGACGCAAAATCAGGGTCATCATAAAGAAGCGTTCTGGCTCTGCTGATGCCGGCAAGGCGGCCAACACGCCATAAACCACGCTACCCAGAATTGCAGGGATGACTGCAAACGATGCAATCAGGCGCAACCTGACAATCAGAAGATCAAATCCAAGCGCATCACAATATCGCGCTGCTGCCAACCCGCCGCACATCGCTGCCGCCACCAACAGATAATTGCTCCAAAGACAATAAAGCTGGAACCCGCTCCAGCTATCGAGCCGGATAGCCATGACATCGACAAAACTCCCCGACGCCAGCACTTCGGAAACCGGTATGTCCGGCGCAACATAAGGTACAGGGTTTACCGTCATGTTTACACCAAACAAGGCATTGCCAATAACAGCCCAAGCCCATAGTCCGATGGCATAGGTCAGAAGAGAACGTACCGAATGATTGCGCACAAAGACCAACAACAGGCCAATGACCGCATAGGGTAAAAGAATATCTGCCTCAAACAGCAGCGTCAGGTTCACCACGCCAAACAATGCCAAGACCACGAGACGTCGAATGTAGAATGACAGACCGTAACGCTGAAACTGTTGAAAGGCAGCAAAACCAAACAGCGCAGAAAAGATTAGGATAAACTTGCTTTCAAATAGCCCCTGAATCACACCAGCAGCGATTGCATTCGCCCAAAGTGGCGTTGCATCCTGCCATGCCCCACCGGCAAAGCCATACGTGATGGCAAAAAATGGCAGATTGACCACGAGTATCCCAAACAGGGCAAACGCACGAAGTGCATCAATTGACGGTTCGCGTTGCTTGAACATTTATCTTTCCTTTGATGATAACGCGTTAAAGGAAAGACGTTTGGGACATCTGCAAGTTCAGGCTAAAGACGGTCGCTATATCTCAAAGCGAGAGCGCATCTCTATCTTTACGATCAATTTCGTTACGTGAACAGTAGAGCTACCGATCAATATAGCCCCGAATTGAGGCAACCATCCCTAAAGCAAATAAAATTCGCAACTCGTAAACCGTAACCTATGAAACAAAACACCCCGCTCGACTTTCACCGAGCAGGGTGTTTTGATCTAGAGCACTGCTATATCTCGCACAGGAGCGAGTTATAACAGAAGTGGTTGCGGGGGCAGGATTTGAACCTGCGGCCTTCAGGTTATGAGCCTGACGAGCTACCGGGCTGCTCCACCCCGCGTCAGGGTGTATTAACCGGTGGGTTAAACAGATAACGCCGCATCAGGGATGAGGCGGCGTTGGATGTTTGGGTGATGACAGGGAATATTTGCTGTGTTTGGAAGGCCCGGCGGTGACCTACTCTCCCGTGCCTTAAGACAAAGTACCATCGGCGCAGGCAGGTTTCACTTCTGAGTTCGGGATGGGATCAGGTGG
>NZ_JBEPTC010000020.1:0-28993 GCF_040549275.1 Thalassospira sp. MBR-102 | reverse complement strand
TCCTCGGCGGCCCTGGCAGCCTGATCGACCAGGGCCGGGGTGCCGACCGGGAAGGTATTGGCCGGGCCATGGGCCGGTTCGGACTGGAAGGTCTGCTCGCCTGCGACCCATTCGCCAGCAATCAGATGTTTTCCTGTCAGGTTATAGGACATCAAATTCTCCGTTTGCTTGATCAGATCACGCGGACTTTAACCAGCTCTTCTGGCTGGACCGCAAGGCGGTTGCGCAACGGGCGCCCGAAAGGCTTTGCCTCGATTTCGAATTCATCCCCGTCGCGGGTTTGAATGCCATCGGCAAAACTGAGCGTCGCCGTTCCAAAGAAATGCAGATGGATGTCCCCGGGGCGCCGGAAAAGATCATATTTGAAATGGTGATATTCCAGATTGTCGATGGAATGAGACATGTTCTCTTCCCCACTGACAAACGGCTTCTCCCACAGAATGCCACCGTCACGATATACACGTGAAACCCCTTCGACATGCCCCGGCAGGTCACCAAGCAATAATTCAGGCCCAATGGCACAGGCACGAAGCTTGGAATGAGCAAGATACAGATAGTTCTGCCGCTCCATCACATGATCGGAAAATTCATTCCCGATCACAAAACCGATGCGCACCGGAAAGCCATCAGGATCATTGATATAGACCCCGGCAATTTCGGGCTCCTCGCTGCCATCAAGGGCAAAAGACGGACTTGGGATATCATCGCCAGGTGCCGCAATGATCGAACCATCGCCTTTGTAAAACCATTCGGGCTGAATTCCCTTTTCACCCGAAGGCGGTTTTCCACCCTCAAGCCCCATTCGGAACATCTTCATTGAGTCTGTTTCATCTGCGGCCTTACTGGCAGCCTGATGCATATTTGCCCGTGCCGATGCCGATCCCAAATGGGTCAAACCGGTTCCCGTCACCAGAAGATGCGCAGGATCGGGATGATCAATCGGCGACAGCAACCGCCCTGCAGATGCAATCACATCATAGCTTTCGCGGGCCTCATCGAAGCGGCACTCCACCGCTTCGATCATGGTCATGCCCCGGTCGATGGCAATTGCTGCCAGATCGCGAACCGTATCTACCCCGGCCAACGGGGCGACTTTGTCACCATCAACAACGCCAACCCGGCGCTTGCCGTTTTCGGCAATGAATTGAACCAAACGCATGATCATGGCCCCTATTCGATGATCTCGAATTCACCAAGCGCATCCTCGGCGATTTCAAGCCCCAGACCGGGCAGATCATCATCAAGATCAATGAAACCGTTCTTTGGCACCGGGTCGCCTTTGAAGACGTAGTAGAACAGTTCGTTTCCGACCTCGACATCAAAGACCGGGAAGAATTCCGATATCGGGCAGTTCAGGTTCGCCATCGTCAGGTGATAGTTATGCATCTGACCGGCATGCGGAATGACCGGCACCTGATAGGCTTCCGCCAGTGCATTGATTTTTTGGGCGGCGGTAATACCGCCAACACGGTTGGTGTCATATTGAATGACACTAAGTGCATTCATATCCAACAGCGTCTTGAATCCGAAATTCGTGAATTCATGCTCACCGCCGGAAATCGGCACGATGTTCATGTTGTTCAGTTCGGCATAGCCTGCAAGATCATCGGCAATCACCGGTTCTTCAAGCCAACGCGGCTCGAATTCTGCCAGTTTAGGCAACATGCGCTTGGTATATTCAAGGTTCCAGCCCATGTAACACTCCAGCATCAGATCACGATCCGGACCGATGACTTCGCGTACGGTTTTGACCAGATCAAGGTTTTTGCGCATCCCTGCGGGACCATCTTTCGGCCCCCAGCCAAAGCGCATCTTGACCATATCAAAACCCTGATCGACATAACTCTGGGCCTCTTTGGCAAGCGCATCAATCGACTGACCATAAAGCTTGGACGCATAGACAGGAATCTGCTCCTTGGTTCTACCACCAAGCAACTTGAATACCGGTTTGCCGGTTGCCTTGCCCATGATGTCCCAGATCGCGATATCAATCGCCGAAATTGCCACCATACCAACGCCTTTACGGCCCCACGCATGGGTACGGCGATACATTTTCTGCCACAGATATTCATTGTCGAACGGGTCTTCGCCAATCACCAGCGGCGCAAGATAGGTATCAATGATTTGCTTGGTGATCGTCGGTGCGAGTGCCGCGTTACCAATACCGACAATACCGTTATCGGTTTCAACTTCACAGATCAGCCATTCATGGAACCGGAAGGATCCCATGCTGTCGCCGCGCTCAAAAAGTGCATCGGATGCGTTGGTACAGAAATTGGCCTGCGGGGCGACGGTTTTACCGTTCCAGCGCAACACACGTGTGCGGATACTTTTGATTTTCATCGCAATCATCCTTTCAGATGGAGTGCCCGCTAATCGGGCTTTCGAACAAAGCGGTGACGTTCACACAAGACACATGTCCTGGGCGGTCTCCGGATCGAACCAGAATTTATGATAAGAACCTTGCCACGGGCCGGGTGCGCAGGGAGAACGCAACCCGTCCGACGGCAAAAACAATCAGGTACTGATCGTCAGGCGGCCAATCGGGCCTGACGTCGGCTTCCCGCCATTCTTGCGACAATTTCAAATGCTGCCAAGGTCGCCCCGACATTGGCTTTGCCAAGGCCGGAGATGTCGTAAGCCGTACCATGCGCAGGGGTTGCAACCGGGATCGGAAGCCCCCCCTGCACGGTCACACCACGATCAAAGCCCAGAAGCTTTATCGCGATCTGCCCCTGGTCGTGATACATGGTGACAATCGCATCAAGTTCCCCGGCTTGCGCCTTTAGGAAAATGGTGTCGGCCGGCCATGGCCCATCCGCCGGAAGTCCAAGGCTTTTGGCCTTCTCTACCGCTGGCGCGATAATGTCGATTTCCTCGCGACCAAAATTCCCGCCATCGCCCGCATGCGGGTTAAGAGCAGCAACACCAACCCGTGGCTTATCGATCCCGTTGGCGACAAGAGCATCGGTAATCAGTCGAACCGCATCAACAATCCGGTCGACCGAAATGTTTTCCACGACACGTGCCAGTGCAATATGGCTGGTCACGCGGCTGGTCCACATGCCTTCCATCGTGTTGAACTCACAGATCGGACCATCATGACCAATATGCTCGGCCATATAATGCAGCTCGTCCTCATGGCCCATGCCACCACGGATCATGGCTTCCTTGTTGAACGGCATGAACAAAATGCCATCAACTTTTTCGTCACGTGCAAGGTCAAGGGCGACGTCAAGCGTGCGCAGACTTGCTGCACCGGATTTGGCATCGACCACACCGGGTTTGATCTGATCCGGATTGAAAAATGATGTTTCGATATAGGGATAGGCATCTTTTGGCCAGCTTGCCGGGAGATCCTTAACTGCTGCCAGATTGATATCCAGACCGGAATCCTTGCGGCCGCGTTCAATCAGGCATTTGTCGCCAATCACCACCACATCCGCCTTCTCGCGAATATCACTGCGCGACAGAAGACGCAGAAGCAATTCCGGACCAATACCGTTGGCGTCGCCGGGGATTACCGCCAAACGCGGTTTCACATTAACAGTCATCTATAAAAGAACTCCACAAGCGTCATGGGAATGAAGGGCAGGTAGGTGACCGCCATCAGCACAGCGAACAGCACGCCGATGAAAGGCACATTAACCTTGGTCGTTTCCCAGATATCGGTTTTGGCAATCGAACAGGATGTCACCAGCACACTGGCGACAGGCGGGGTCTGCTGACCAATGGCAAGATTAAGGGTAAGAATGATGCCAAAATGCACGGGATCAATCCCGACCTGCTGGATCAGCGGCAAGACAATCGGCACCACCAGAATGATCGCAGCAGCACCGTGCAATATGCAGCCAAGAACAAGCAAAAGCACATTAAGCAGCATCAGCACGACGAACGGATCATTGGTAAATCCGGTGATCGCCGCAGCCAGCATCTGAGGCAGACCTTCCTCGGTCAGATAAAGACCCAGCACAGCAGAGGTCGCGACCAGCAGCATCACGGTTGCTGTCTGGTTGATCCCTTCGCGCAGGGCATCAAGGAACATCGAAAAATCAAGTTCCCGATAGATGAAGGCCCCGATAACAACCGCGGCAACCACCGCCAGGCCAGCTCCTTCGGTCGCTGTTACCAACCCGCCGAAAATACCGCCCAGAATGATGAATGGCAGGGTCAGTGCCCAGGCCGCTTCACGGAAGGTTTTGCGAACGCGCGCCAGATCAAAACGTTCATCACGCGGAATGTCATATTTTACCGCAAAGTAATAGCTGACACACATCAACCCGAATGCCCCCAGAAGGCCCGGCACGACACCGGCAACAAACAGTTGCACAATCGAGGTATCCGAAAGCGCCCCATAAAGGATCATGGGAATTGACGGCGGGATAATGATCGCAAGGGATGCCGAAGACGACGTTATCGCAGCCGCAAAGGTGCCTTTATATCCCTTGCGCTTCATGCCAGGGATCAGGACCGAACCGGTCGCGGCAACATCCGCCACCGCAGAACCCGAAATTTCGGCAAAGAATAACGACACCCCGATATTGACCATCGCCAGACCGCCGCGCATGAACCCGATCAGGGCCGAAACGAAGTCGATCAGCCGACGCGAAATCGATGAGGTGTTCATCAATGCGCCCGCCAGAATAAAGAGCGGGATCGCAATCAGGGGAAAGCTGGTCGCACCATCAAACAGGGCAAGTGCGGCATTGTAGAAACCCGGAACTCCATGCAGGGAATAAACCCCCACCAGTGCAGCCGCACCGATGGATACCGCAATCGGAACCCCCATAAAGACCAGGAAAAACATCAAAGGAAGAATGACTGAAACGGCCATCATGCTGCCCTTTCATTGAACGGCACATCGCTTTTCTGCGCCTTGGCAATTTCGTGGTTCATTTCTTCGGTTTCGACATCAAGTGCCGTCACCATGCGCTGCCATGCTTCCGGCAAACTCAGTAATTGACCCATCACGAACAGCGCACAGCCGACCGGAATGACAGATTGAGTGAATTGCAAGCCAACCCAGGGCAACGAAATCAGGGTTTCGCCCCCCATGATCTGAAGAACAAACCAGCCAGCCCACGCCATTGCAGCAAACATCGCAATGACGATGGCCTCGCCCATCAGAAAGACGATCTTGCGCAGGGTCAGAGGCAGGGCAAGAAGAACACCCGAGAAACTGAGGTGGGATCGGCGCACAGCGGCAAGAGCGGCGCCGTAATAGGTAATCCAGGCCAGCATCACCGAAGCCACTTCGTCATACCAGACCAGGGAATAACCGCTATAGCGGAAGATCACTGCCAGGATCACGATCAACGCCAGAAACGTGATCAATGTCATGGTAAAGACTTCCAGTGTACGCCGGAACAGAACTGCTGCGAACTGCATCGCGTTCTCTCCTAAGGAAAACGAAGGAAGAAAATGCGGGGCAACCGGACGGATGGTTGCCCCCGCCCGATTTAGTCTGCAGTCGCAAGGGCGGCATCAACCAGTGCCTTGCCGCCATCAATTTCGGATGCGAACTTGTCATAGATCGGCTTGGAAGCTTCAACAAAGGCGGCACGATCAGCCGTATTGACTTCCATACCGCCTGCCGTCAGCTCATCAAGCAGCGCTTTGTCAGCCTTCGCACCGGCATCACGCGACCAAAGGGCCACTTCGCGCGCGGTATTGACCAGAATGTCGCGAACTTCCGGATCAAGGTCGTTATAGACCGTAACCGACATGGTCGGATAAGACGGCGAATAGATATGCCCCGAAAGCGTCAGGTATTTCTGCACTTCGTTAAGCTTGGCAGCCTCGATGTTGGTCAGCGGATTTTCCTGACCATCAATGACGCCGGTCTGAAGACCGACAAAGACTTCGGAAAAGGCCATCGGCGTCGGGTTCGCACCATAATTCGAGAACATGGCAACCCGCCATTCAGATTGCGGCGTGCGTAACTTGATACCATCAAGATCGGCCGGAACATTGATCGGACGCGCATTGTTGGTGATCTGACGGAAACCGTTCTCCCAAAGAGCAAGGATTTTGTAACCGGCCTCTTCAGCCTGCGGGGCGACGGTCGGCCAGAAAACAGACTCTTCGATTTTTGCCAATTGATCACGATCCTTCACAAGGAACGGCAAATCAAAAAGGGCAAATTTGTCTGCAATGGTCGGCATGGTCGATGACGGCAAAGTAATCTGCACCGTCCCAAGCTTCAGGCGCTGCATCAGCTCTTTGTCCTTGCCCAGCTGGGCAGAGTCAAAAAGCTTCACCGTTGCCTTGTCACCAAGTCGCTCATTGGCAAGACGGGTAAACTCAGCCGCAGTATTCGCCTGAAGCGAACCATGCTCGGCACTGATGGCAAATACGATCTCGTCTGCAGCATTTGCAGTTGCGAGTGCGGAAATGGACGTGATGCTGCCAAATGTTACGGCAGCGACAAATTTACGGATACGACCTGTGTGGGTCATGTATTCCTCCCGATTTATATCTATTTCGCTGTTCACCGGTAGCTGGGAACGCACGATCTTTGCCGTGCTTGATTTTGGTATACCATATTGAAGATACCGAGAGTCAACAAAAAATCACCTTAGGTCCGACTTCATTGACAGAAAATCACAAAATTTGATAAAAAACAAAAACTTAGGATCAATCATCATTGGCAAGATCCACCTTCCTCCACCCCCAAATGGTATACCATATTTTTTGGTATACCATTTTTGCCTTGCTCTTATTCATTACGCATCCTATAGTTTGCGCAATGACGACACGCAGGGAAGAATGGTTTGAGTAACATCACGCTAAACGCCGGATCAGAATCCGACCTCGACACCTACGAGCCGATTGTCGATGCACCACTCGCAACCATCTCGGAGAACAGCGACCTGCCGCTGGCCCAACAGGCAGCAAATGTCCTGCGCGACATGATCGTGCAAGACATCATTCCGCCGGGCAAACCGATCCGCGAACGCACATTGGCTCAACAGCTTAATATATCACGCACCCCCCTGCGCGAAGCCTTGCGGATTCTGGCCGTTGACGGCCTTGTCGAACTTCTGCCTTCACGCGGTGCGATTGCGGCAAATCCAAGCCCCGAAGACGTCAAGCACATGCTTGAATTTCTTGGCGGGATCGAAGGTCTTGCCGGGGAACTAGCCTGCAAACGCGCGACCGACGAAGAAATCGACGAAATCCGTGCCCTGCATTACGAAATGCTTGCCGCCTTTGCCCGCAAGGACCGCCTCGCCTATTTCAAACTCAACCAGCGGATTCACCGCGCCCTTGTAATGGCATCGGGAAATCCATTGCTGATTGAAACCCATGAACGCATGAATGCGCGACTTTATCGCATCCGTTATCGATCCAACATGCGCAATACAAAATGGCCAACCGCGATTAGCGAGCATGAGGAAATTCTGAAAGCCATTGAAAGTCGTGATGCCGTCAAACTGAATGACCTGATGCGCAACCACCTCGGCAGCACCTGGATCAAAGTCAGCGAAGACGGCCAAGTCGGCACCGCGGATCATCACGATAACGATTAATCCAGAAACACACGAACCGGCACTGCTGGAACTGGCTCCCGCGAAAGCGGGGGCCTTCTTTTTTGACTGCAATCAATAAAAAGCTTGGTAACCGCTGGCTTGAATGGCTCCCCAGCGAAATTCTGCCAACTCGCGCAACAATCGGCGTCAATGAACTTGGCGCAAATACCCTGATCGAAGTCGTGGTATCTGCTGCCCAATAGCAACCTGCTATAGCATCTTTCAATTCGCGGTAAGTTTAACAACCTAGCCGCAACGCAAATGTTGATCTTTGGCACAGGCACATCGAGAAATTTCAAGATGCCTGTGCCAAAACCGTAAAGTTAGATATCAAAGTTGGTGGGCAATACGATCATGTCCCGGATCGTCACCGTACGCGGGCGCGACAGCATGTAAATCACCGCATCGGATACTTCCTCGGGATCAAGCAGCGCGCCATTTTCCTTGGCTTTACGCAGGTTCTCTTCAGGCCAGTCTGCCAAAAGGGCCGAAACGACCGGCCCCGGCGAAACTTGTGCGACACGAATGCCGTGTTTGTTTAGCTGGCGACGCATTGTTTGCACAAAACATGTGATTGCCCATTTTGATCCGGAGTAAACCGGCTCCCACTGGATCGGCATATGACCTGCAACGGAAGCCGTCACAATGATGTCACCGGTTTTGCGTTCCTGCATGTGCGGGATCACATCACGAACATTCTTCATCACGGCATTGACGTTCAGGTTCAGCATCCGGTCAATCGTTGCGGTGTCTGTTTCGGTCAAGTCACCACCGATATAGGAACCTGCATTGCAATGCAGAATGTCGATATGGTCGACCTTTTGTAGGATTTCGGGAACCATCGCAGCACAGCTATCTGCATCAAGCAGATTGGTATGTTGCGCAATAGCATTCGCCCCCAATTCAGTCGCCAACTGAGAAAGGGCATCCTTATTGTAGTCAACCATCACAACCTTTGCGCCAGCTTCAAGAAGCGCGCGCGTAGTAGCAAGACCGATGCCCGAAGCAGCGCCAGTGACAACAGCAACTTTGCCCTGAAGGGATTGAGCCATAATTCGTCTCCGATAAAAATGATTGAGATCAGACAGCCAGAAAACCGCCATCCACAGGCAAGACAGCCCCACTGACGAAGGACGCATCGTCGCTCAACAACATGATGATCGAACGGGCAACGTCATCTACCTCGGCAAAGCGCCCTTGGGGGTGACGAACCATCATCGGATCGGCTTTGGCCGGCTCCGACCATGTCGTCGCGGCAAGTTCGGTCATGGTAATAGTGGGGGCAATAGCATTGACCCGAATACCGTACGGTCCAAGCTCCTTGGCCATGACGCGGGTCGCGCCTTCCAGTCCGGCCTTGGAGGCGGCATAGCACATATGCTCCTCAAACCCGCGATGCCCGGCGATGGATGTCACATTAACAATCGCCCCGCCACCACCTGCTCTCACCCGGGCACGTGCAAATTCCTGCGCACAAATCAAAGCCGCCCGAAGGTTGATGCCCATCACGGTTTCATACCCCGCATCGGTCATCTCAAGCACACTTTCAAGGACATTGGTCCCGGCACAATTGATCAGAAAATCTGCCGTCCCTGCTGTCTGCATGGCATTGCGTGCCGCCCTACTGTCGGACAAATCCACCTGAATCGTGCGCGCCCCGATCTGGGCGCTCAGCGCATCAAGATCACCTTGTGTTCTGGCCATGGCGATGACGGAGGCACCGCGTTCAGCCAGAAGATGGGCGCAGGCACGACCGATGCCTTTGCCAGCCCCTGTGATCACGACTGTTTTTCCATTGAATGTATCGGTCATGAAGCGACGTTTCCCTGATAATGATTACGCGATTTGCACCATGGCCGGCTTATTGTTTGCCGCTGCTTTTCTCGTTTTGCGATGCACTGCGTTACGGATTAAGTCATGCGTTCCAGCAGAATATCTGCGGTCAGATCATCTGTAACAAGTGTGTCCACCAACCCGCGCTTGATCGCTGCATGAATGATTGGGACCTTGTGTTTGCCCGCCGCCGTCAGGATCTTGTTGGGAATATCTGCTAGCGCGTTTAGGTCGACCCCGACCGTTCGCTCGTTTAGCGGATGGTCAATCTCGTTCCCATCAGCATCAAGAAAACGGCCCAGAACATCCCCGACCGCACCCGCGTCACGCAATTCCTGCATGGTCAGATCCGCTGGCAAACCATATTTCACCATAAATGAAAGATCGGACACATCCCCCACGACCAGAAGGGCGGCATCAGCAGAAAGGCACCGCTCGATATGGGATGCATAGATTTCCTGGCTTAAGAAGACGTCTTTATCGACATCATCGGGCAGATAAATCGGTGCAACCAGATGTGAATAGTTGGCGTCAAACCGCTCGGCAAAGCCTGAAGCAATGCTAAAGGCATTAAAGGATGATCCGGCCGCCGTCCCGCCCATCAAGGCAAGAATTTCCAGATCCGGCAGGGAATGAAGCGGCAAACGCTCCATCGCGCGCTGCAATGTTACCCCCCAGGAAACCCCGATCCTTTTCCACGGCTCTGTCTTAAGGGTCGCCGTCAGATAGTGGGCAAGTGCCGCGCCAACAGGGGCGTGATAGTCATAATTGTTATGATCTACCGGCACGACCAGCGCTTTGCCAACACCCGCCTGTTCCAAACGTTTTTGTGCTTCAAGCCGGGTTACAAAAGGCGACTCGATCTGGATTTTCACCAACCCCAGCGACTTTGCTTTCTGAATGGCCTGATTAACACGCAGGCGGGTTACCCCCATATCACGCGCGACTTCCGCCTGTGTCTGGCCGTTCACGTAATAGCGCCAACAGACCTCGGTCACGAAACCTTCGCTATCCTCAAGTGGTTCTCTTGGCATGAATTATTTCCTCTTGTCGCCCTGCACATTGGCCCTGTGCAATTGTCATGTCACGCAAACTAACAAATGTAATTCAAAAATTACAAATGAAAATTTTCACTTGCATCAAATATATTACATATGCATTCTTCCGGCGACCGGAATCGCAAATCCAATGCAGCGCAAGACTGCCAAATGCGATCCCCCATCAATCAACGGGAGGAATATCCAATGAATTTTGCACTCAAAGTGGGCGTCTCAGCCTTCGCCATGGCTGTCGCCTCAAGCACTGCTTATGCTGATGATGCATTCTGGAAAGAAGCAGCCGCCCCCTATCAGGGTGTCACACTGCATGGCGTGACGGAATCCACACCGCCATCCAATTACATTCGCGAAGTCCTCGCCCCACAATTCGAGGAACTGACCGGTATTCGGGTTGATATCGAGACCACGTCCTGGGATCAGATGTATGACAAGGCCATCAAGGACATGGAAGCTGGAACCGGCATCTATGACATGGTCTTTATCGAACAGGACATTGTCTATTCCTATCTGGCGCGCGACTTCCTGACAGACACGACCAAACTTCTGGCCGACAATCCGTCCCTTAAGGCACCGACTTACAGCGAGAACAACTTCACCACCTTTGCCGATTACTTCCGTGGTGAAAACGGTCACCTGTATGGCGTACCTATGGAAGCTTTCATCAAGATCTATCTCTATCGTACCGACCTGTTCAACGATCCGGAAATCAAGGAAGCCTTCAAGGCAGAAACCGGCCACGAACTGAAACCGGCCACCACGCATGAAGAATATGGCGAGATCGCCCGCTTCTTCACCAAGTGGGGCGAAGATCACGATCTGGATCTGTGGGGCACCACCGCACAGGCCCATACCGGCCATCCGGCATCCTGGTACGAGTTCTTTGAAACCATTGCCCCGACTTATGGCGTCTATAACTGGGGCATTGATGCGGACAACAACTATGCCGCATCCGTTGCCAATGGGGGTTCGATGAACAGCCCCGAAGCCAAGGAAGCCATGAAGTGGTGGCTGAGCATGCGCGACATTGCCCCGCCTGAAAGCAATGCTTCGACCTGGACGGAAGTCGGCACCACATTCGGTGCGGGTCGTGTTGCCCAAGGTCTGGTCTATGGTGAAAACGCCGGCTGGATCGCAGCCGATGAATCCAAATCGCTTGTAGTTGGCAAAGTGGGTGTCGCCCTGCCCCCGATGGAAGACGGCATCCTTGAGGAAGTCGAAGGCGGCACAGGTTATATCGGTTATTACGATGGGGGTGCCTTTGGCATTCCAGCAACGTCAAAAAACCAGAAAGCCGCGATGCTGTTCCTGCAATATATCGGTCAGGACGAAGTTCAGCCGGACTGGGCTGTTGCCGCACCACGTGTGACCAACAAATCGACCTATGACGATCCTAAAGTCCAGGCCATGAACAAAGAACTTGGCGGTTATTATGATCTTCTGCGTGACAAGGGATATCTGTTTGCCGGCGCCCCGGCATATCCGTTCCATGCACAGGTTCGCGAAGCTACTGCACCGATCCTGTATCAAATCCTGACGGGCGACCTTGGCCCGGACGAGGGACTTGATCAGATGGCAGCAAAGGCCGAGGCCGAGCTGACCGATCTTGGCTATCGCAAGTAAGGCCTTTTCCCAACTTACCTTTCATGGTCGCTGCCCCATGGGCAGCGACCAGATCCCGGCATGATCCCCGCTTTGGCGGCGTGACCGCCACACTGCATCTTTTTCCAGGGAGTTGACGATGCAATCCAACAAGCTTGGTTGGATCCTCCTGGCCCCTACGCTGGTGATCCTGTTTTTCTTTGGCGTTTTGCCGTTCCTGTATGTCGTTTTCGTCTCGTTCCATCAATGGAATCCATTTGCGGCATCCCCCGAAATGATTTTCAACGGCGCGGAGAATTTCCGGCGCATCGTCTTTGACAGCGCATTCCTGAATTCGCTGGGCGTGACAGTTGCCTTTGTCATCTTTGCCGTTCTCTCCGAACTGGTGATCGGTTATTTGCTGGCCCAGGCCTTCATGCGGGAATTTCCCGGGAAATCGATCTTTCGCACGATCCATACTCTGCCACTGATTATGGCACCGATCATTGTCGGGTCGGTCTGGAAGCTGATGACCACACCATCCATCGGGATCATCCCCCATTATCTGGATGAATGGTTCGGGATCACGATGAATATCGGGACATCCGCCCCCGCGGCTTTCCTGACCATCGTCATCATGGATATCTGGCACTGGACGCCGCTTGTCACCCTGACCCTGATCGCGGCACTGGTGTCGCTGCCACGCGATCCGTTTGAACAGGCCCAGATCGACGGGGCGAACAAAGCTCAGACATTCTGGCACATCACCCTTCCGATGATCACACCGGCTCTGGTCGCAACCGTTTTCATTCGCCTGATGGATGCCCTGCGCACGGTCGATGAAGTCTGGATGCTAACCGGGGGTGGTCCGGGATCGTCCACCCGTTTCCTTGGCGTGCATATCTTCAAGGAAGTCTTCCCCAAGACCAATTACGGCTATGGCTCTACCATTTCGGTGATCGTGCTGTATCTGACCATCGTGGTTTGCTGGCTGCTCTATGTCAGCATGCTCGCACCGCGCAAGAACCGGAAGGGATAAGACGATGAAAAAGCGCAATCCGCTACTGACAACGCTTTTCTGGATATTGATCAGCCTTCTGACCCTGTTTCCGATCTATTGGCTGTTTGTCATTTCGGTCAAACCCGCGGTTCAGCTTTTCAGCACACCGGACATCCTTGTCAGCAATCCCTATTGGGGGAACTATGTCGAGGTTCTCGGCAATCGGTTGATCCGAAGCTACATGGTCAATTCACTGGTGATTTCGACCGGGAATGCCGTGCTGTGCACAGTGCTTGGTTTCTTTACCTGCTATGCGCTATCGCGTTTCAATCTCCGCGGCAAGGAATCCATCTTTTTCTGGACGATCACCAACCGTATGGCACCGCCCGCGGTGTTCCTGTTGCCGCTTTTCCTGTTGATGACGCAGGTTTACCGGATTGGCGATTTCACGCTGCTTGATACCCGGATTGGCATGATTCTGGTCTATTGCACCTTTAACCTGCCGTTTGCGATCTGGACCCTGCGCCCGACGATTGACGCCATCCCGCGTGAACTGGATGAAGCCGCCTATGTCGATGGTGCAAGCCCATGGAAAGTTATTACCGAAATCGTTTTTCCGCTTTGTCGGCCCGGGCTTGCTGTGACCCTGATCCTGACCTGGGTGTTTGCCTGGAACGAGTATCTGCTGGCCGCAACACTTACCAATTTCGATGCCCGCACCCTCACCACCGGCCTTTCGGAATATGTCACGACCACCGGGACCGAGTGGGGAATCATGGCCACGATTTCAGTCTTCACCCTGATCCCTGCCCTGATCGTGTTCGGACTGGTTCAAAAACATATTGTTGCCGGTCTGACCTTTGGCGCGGTGAAAGGATAACACCATGACCAGACACAATACGACACAGCTTGATACAGCCTCGCTGACTGAAGACGACACCGAAAAAACCAAGGCCCCGGAAGAACGGCACGGCTTTCTGCCAATCGAAACCAATGCCTTTGACCGGTGCTTTATCTCGGTCGTGATCTGGGTGGCATTGTCTCTGTTCTGGTTCCGCTTCCTGGAGCCAATGGGTCTGTCCATCTGGATTTCGAATGCCATTGCCCTTGCTCTTGCTGTCTTTATCGTCAGGAAAGGATAACGCCATGAAATCGTTGGTTCTGGAAAAAAAAGACGACATCACCCTGCGCGATTTTCCTGCCATTGACCGCGAGGAAGAGGTCCTTGGCCCACGCGACGTGCGCATCAAGATGCATACCGTCGGCATTTGCGGTTCGGATGTGCATTACTACACCCATGGCCGGATTGGTCCATTTGTGGTCAATGCGCCAATGATCCTGGGGCACGAAGCATCCGGCACCGTGATCGAAACCGGATGCGATGTCACAAAGCTGTCCGTTGGTGACCGGGTCTGTATGGAGCCGGGCATCCCCGACCCCAACAGCAAGGCAACCCGCCTTGGCATGTATAATGTTGATCCGGCCGTACGCTTTTGGGCAACCCCGCCGGTACACGGGATTTTGCGCCCGACCTGTGTGCACCCCGAAGCCTTTACCTTCAAGCTTCCCGACAATGTATCCTTTGCCGAGGCCGCAATGGTCGAACCGCTTGCAGTGGGTGTCCACGCCGCCACCAAAGCCCGGATCAAACCGGGCGATATCGCAGTGGTCATCGGGGCTGGCCCCATCGGACTGGTCACCGCATTGTCGGCATTGGCCGGTGGCTGTGCCCGGGTGTATGTCGCCGACCTTGCCGAAAAAAAGCTTGAAATAGCAGCATCCCTGAGTGCGGCGATCATCCCAATTGATGTCAAATCCCAAAACATCCCCGAGGTGATCAAACGCGACACCGATGGCTGGGGGGCCGATATCGTGTTTGAAGCCACCGGCTCGCCCAAGGCTGCCGCCGGGATTTTTGAACCCCTTTGCCCAGGTGGGTGTGTCGTCATGATTGGCGGTCAGCCTGATCCGATCAGCTATGACGCAGGGGCAGCGATGATCCGGGAAGCCCGGATCGAGAATATTTTCCGTTATGCCCATGTCTTTCCGCGTTGTATTGCCATGCTGAGTTCCGGCGCAATCGACGTAAAACCCCTGATCACCAGAACATTCGCATTCGAAGACAGCGTGCGCGCATTCGAGATCGCAGCATCCGCCCCACCGGCGGACGTCAAATTGCAGATCGAATTGCCGCAATAGGGAGAAGCCTTATGGCCGACGTAAAAATAGAAAACGTAATCAAGCGCTACGCCAATATTCAGGTCATGCACGGGGTGAATGTCGACATCAAGGATGGCGAGTTTGTCGTCCTGGTGGGGCCGTCTGGCTGTGGCAAATCAACACTGTTGCGCATGCTTGCCGGGCTAGAGGAAATCAGCGAAGGCACCATCTCGATTGGCGGACGGATCGTGAATGATGTTCTGCCGAAAGAACGCGATATCGCGATGGTGTTCCAAAGCTATGCACTTTATCCCCACAAAACGGTGTATGAAAATATCGGCTTCCCGCTCAAGATGGCAAAACGACCGGAAAGCGAGATAAAGCAGAAGGTTACCGACGCCGCCGAAATTCTCGATCTTGCCCATCTTCTTGACCGCTATCCCAAGCAGCTTTCCGGCGGCCAGCGTCAACGTGTCGCCATGGGCCGCGCCATCGTGCGAGATCCGCAAGTATTCTTGTTTGACGAGCCGCTTTCAAACCTGGATGCCAAACTGCGCGTGACCATGCGCGTTGAGATCAAGGAACTGCATCAGCGTCTTGGCACAACGATTGTCTATGTCACCCATGATCAGATCGAAGCAATGACCATGGCGGACAAAATCGTCGTCATGCGTGATGGCCGGGTCGAGCAGATTGGTTCTCCGCTGGATCTGTATGACAATCCGATAAACGTTTTTGTTGCTGGCTTCATCGGCTCACCTTCGATGAATTTCGTTCATGGCAAGATAACCGAACACAATGGCACGAAGCACTTTGAGTCCGATAACGGCCTGATCCTGCCAATACCACCGACCACAACACCAACGGGAAAATCAGTGACCTACGGCATTCGTCCCGAACATATCGACATTGGCGATAAGGGGATTGCAATGAATGTCGTGGTCGTTGAACCAACAGGTTCTGAAACCCAGATCGTTGCGAAATCAAACGGTGACCTCATTGACGCCCTGGTCAAACAGCGTATCTCTGCACGCCCCGGTTCTGAACTTCATTATGTGATTGATCCGGTCAACGTGCATCTGTTCGACCGCGATACCGAACTGCGGATATAGGGGAGCCCGATGAATTCACCTGCCGCAGTAATTTTCGACCTTGACGGTTGTCTGGTCGACAGCGAACCCTTGTCACTTGAGGTTTTGGCAACCGAAATGCACCGCCTCGGAATTGATGGCATTACGGTTAATGATATCCGTGACCGGTTTCTCGGGGTTTCGATCCAAGACATTTGCAGACATGTCTCCGAACGTCTCGGCCAGGCCTGCCCGGACGATTTTATCGACCGGGTCGAAACGCGCCTGCTAACAGAGTATCAAACGCGCCTCCAACAGATTGAGAATGCGGAAATGTTGTTAGATCGGCTTTCCAATGCAGGGATCAAAACGGCACTGGCAACCGGCAGCTCCCTGCGGCGAATGACAGCAACTCTCGAGATATCGGGTCTTGCCGCGCATTTCCCGGGCACCGCATACAGTGCCGAGCAGGTCGCCAATGGCAAACCCGCGCCTGACTTATTCCTGCTTGCCGCAGAGGGTATTGCAACCGATCCCAAAGATTGTGTTGTTATTGAAGACTCTCCGCATGGCGTAAAAGGCGCTATCTCAGCCGGGATGAGAGCTATAGGTTTTGTAGGTGGAACGCATTTACATGATATTCGCTCACATCAAACCCAACTGCTTAAATCCGCCGGTGCGTCAGAAATCTTTGAATGCCTTCTGGACGTTGGAGATGCAATTCTGCACAAGCCTGCGTAACATCAACACATTTGCATGCCATCGCTCAAGATATGGCAGCTTGAATTTCCACAGAAGGCTTTGGGATGACTTTTCTTGGAATTGATCTGGGAACCTCCGGTATCCGCCTACTGCTGATTGACGACGGTGGTGTGCCGATAGGCTCAGCGGAACGCAGCTATCACGCCAGTCATCCGCACCCGGGCTGGTCTGAGCAAAATCCTTCGGACTGGATTGCGGCACTGGAAGATTCCATTGCCGAGCTGCGTGATAATTATCCGCAGTTTGCCGCGCTGCGGGGTATTGGCGTAGCCGGCCATATGCATGGAGCGACACTTCTGGATAACAGCGGACGGGTCTTGCGCCCCTGTATTCTGTGGAATGACACGCGCTCTCATACGCAGGCCGCGCACCTTGATGCGAAAAAACCGTTTCGTGCCATTTCAGGCAATATCGTCTTTCCGGGATTTACCGCCCCGAAACTTGAATGGGTGCGGGAAAACGAACCCGATATTTTTGCAAAAACCGCAAAGGTTCTTCTGCCCGCCGCTTATCTTAACTATTACCTGACCGGGGAATATGTTGCGGACATGTCGGATAGCGCGGGCACCTCATGGCTTGATGTGGGTAATCGAACATGGTCGAACACGTTGCTGTCTGCCGGAAACATGCGCCAAGATCAGATGCCCCGCCTTGTCGAAGGTACGGACGAAGCCGGTCGCCTGCGTCCCGCTCTTTTGGACAAATGGGGTCTTGGTGGTCCGGTTTCGGTTGCCGGTGGTGCGGGTGATAATGCAGCAGCGGCCTGTGGCATTGGCGCACAGAATGAAGGACAGGGATTTGTCTCGCTTGGCACATCTGGTGTGTTGCTATCAGCACGCGACGGCTATCATCCGGCACCAGAAACCGCGTTGCATACATTCTGTCATGCCATCCCGGGAAGATGGTACCAGATGGGCGTTATGCTCTCGGCAACAGACAGTCTGAACTGGCTTGCGCGCATCACCGGTCAAAACCCGACAGAGCTAACTTCAAAGCTTGATGGCAACCTGAAAAAACCCGGCACTGTCCGCTATCTCCCTTATCTAGCGGGGGAAAGAACGCCGCACAACGATGCAGAGATCCGTGGCAGCTTCACAGGACTGGCGACCGAAACGAGCCGCGAAGATCTTACGCGTGCCGTGCTTGAAGGTGTTGCGTTTGGTTTGCGAGACAGCTTTGAGGCATTGGCCGCAACCAACGCTAAACTGGATCGTTTGATCGCTATTGGCGGTGGGTCGGCCTCCCGATACTGGATAGAGCTGATAGCCACCGTCCTCGGCGTTCCCCTGGCTCTTCCGAAAAGTGGCGAATTTGGTGCGGCTCTGGGTGCCGCAAGGCTTGGCATCGCTGCCGCAACCGGTGCCGCTGCTGACAGGATTATATCCATCCCGGAAGTGCATGAAACCATTGATCCGAATGAAAGTTCGCGATCTGCATTCGACGCTGCCTATCAAAACTTCCGCAAGGCCTATCCGCTCATAAAAGCCTGCCAGCAACAATCATAACGCGGTTTGAACGCGACAGAGGATTTTTCGAAAACAGGGTTCATTTTGGGAAGACTACTTTCGTAAAGTTATCATCTACCTCTTAACACCCCGCCAAGAACCTCACCTTAAATCCGCCCCTTCTGCCACCCCAAGCCGACCGACAGTCGCTCTGCCGAAGACGTTACCAGACGGATTATATGTTCAAGTTCGGAATCATGCGTTCGGAACGCAGGTGCCGCAACGTTCAGGGCTGCAATCGCCGATCCGTCCATAGCGAATACAGGCGCTGCGATCGAGACCAGTTGATCGCTGACCTCGCCTCTGCTGAGGCAATAACGCTGCTGTTGAATTTTCGATAATTCGGCAAGGATAGCACCACGAGTTCCCAAAGAGTTGGTTGTGAATTTCTCCGGTTTTGCCGGCACACATCTTTCAATCGTTTCCCGGGATTGAAAGGCCAAGAGAGCCTTTGGCGACCCGGCATAAAGTGGACGGCGACGGCCAACCACCGCATGTACACGCAGATCGCGGGACGGTTCGCACTTCGCAATACAAAGGGCTTCGTTGCCATCAAGTATTCTTAGCTGCACGGTCTCGTTCACCCGCTGGCATAATTCCTCCAGAATGGGGTTCGCCAGTTTAACCAGATCGATTTGCGAACTTGCCGTGATTCCGAGTACCAACATCGAATTTCCAAGCCGATAACCGTTCTCCTTATCCCGAATTACCACTTGGCGCTGTTCCATTGTATGCAACAAACGGAATGCTCTCGACTTTGTTAAGTTAGTTTTTTTAGCTAGTTCGGTCACACCAGAATGTGGATATCGAGCAACGGCCATCAAAAGATCGAACGCCTTACTAACTGATTCTACATGATAATTATCATCCCCCATCGCTCAGCTCCCTTCGAAATTCAACGTTATATTTTATGTATCATTGAGTGAAACACTAAGAAAATAAATTTGACACAATACAAATCCGTTTCTCATCATGCCTCCACGAGATCCGCTCTCGAACGTATCGCAAATAAAAATAAAATACCCATCGAACTCCAGCCAATCAGGGAGCCACCTAGTGCTTTATTCACTGACACGACGTGCCTTAACGGGCTCGGCAATTTTACTTTTTGCAACTTCGGCTGTTCCAGCCATTGCACAAGAAGATACCACCCTGTCTATCGGGATGGCCGCCGTCATCACCTCGCTTGATCCACACGAAGATTCAAACTCCCCCAACAACGCCACAAGCCGCAATATCTTTGACAGCCTTATCAATCGCGGCGGATCGGCCGAAAACAAACCGCAGCTTGCAACCTCATGGGAGGTGCTTGACAGTACCCACTGGCGCTTCACACTTCGTGAAGGCGTCAAATTCCATGACGGTTCAACATTTGACTCCGAAGACGTTGTGGCTTCATTGCTCCGTGCCCGAGACAAGGAAAGCAAGGCCTTTGCCTCCTACACCCGCAATATTGCAGAAGTGACAGCAGATGGCCCAAATGCTGTCATCGTCGAGACCACTGTTGCAGATCCGATGATCCTGAACTCGCTAAGCCGTATCCGCATCATCAGCTCTGACTATGCAGATGCCAGTGTCGCCGATTTCGAAAACGGAAAAGCGGCAACAGGCACCGGCCCCTTCAAGTTTGTTTCTTATACCCCTGGGGATCGGATCGAGCTGGACCGCAATGACGACTATTTTGCGGGCCCTTCAGAATGGTCGCATGTCACCATCCGGATGGTTCCCGACAATGGCGGTCGTCTGGCATCTTTGCTTGCCGGTGACCTGGACCTGATTGAAGCTTTGCCCGCGGAAGGCGTTGATCGTGTAGAAAGCAGTGATGGCATGCACATCATTCGCGGACAATCAACCCGTCTTGTATATCTTGGCATGGACGTCGCTCGCGATCAGACACCGTTCGTGACAGCGAAAGATGGCTCGGCACTGGGCACCAATCCGTTCAAGGACGAGCGCGTTCGCAAAGCGCTTCTTATGGCGATCAATCGTGATGCGATTGTTGATCGCGTAATGCGCAAAAACGGAACGGTTGCAGATCAGTTTGTTGCCAAAGGCTTTTTCGGTCATTCTGAAGAAGTTGAAAAAGTTGCCTATGACCCGGAAGGCGCACGCAAATTGCTGGCCGATGCGGGCTATCCGGACGGCTTTGCCATGACCATCCACGGCCCGTCTGGCCGCTATGTCAATGACAGCGAAGTCCTGCAGGCAGCCGGCCAGATGTTCTCGCGCATCGGCATTGACACCAAGGTCGAAGTCCTGCCGTGGTCGGTTTATTCCAACAAATACTCGGACGGTGAATATTCGCTGTTCCTGGGTTCATGGGGTGTAAATACGGGCGAAGTATCTAATCCGGCTCTCGCCATCGTTGCCGGTCGCGATGCCGAAAAAGGTACCGGGCGTTATAACGGCAGCGGTATCAATATCCCGGAAGTTAATGCTTTGCTTGATGAAGCCACATCAACTTTGGAAGAAGCAGCACGCGAGCCGCTTTTGAAGGAAGTGTCAAAACTGGTTTTCAACGATAACTGGTTGCTTCCGATGCACTACGAAAACGTGGTCATGGGCGCTAAATCCAATATCAGCTACAAGCCGCGTGGCGATAAATACACGCTGGCCTATGAAGTCCACAATTCCGCAAAAACGGAATAAAGCGAGACCCCGGGGGTGCCCTTGCACCCCCGATGTCCCGAAGACGATTTCCCCACGGAGACAAAAATGCAAGAACTTGGAACGAGCGGTGCCGCTGCACGCGCGCGCGCTGTATATGACTATGGTGAAACGGCTATTTTTGCCTCTAAAGCCGATCCCCGTTTTCATATGCTGCTTTATGTTCCGCCTGCTGCTGCCGATGGTCGTAAAGTTGACCTTCTGGTAGCCGTTCATGGCACAGGTCGCACGTCAGCCATTGAATTCCGGGACGGATTTGCCGAATTCGGCCTGTATCATGATTGCGCCATTCTGTGCCCGATCTTTCCGATGAATGTTCGTGGCGATGGTGCACGATCAGGTTACAAATACATGATCGAAGGCGATATCCGTTATGACGAGATCATTCTCTCGATGGTCGCAGAAATGGCTGAGAAGTACCAGCAGGACTGGTCGCGTTTTGCCATGTTTGGCTTCTCCGGCGGCGGTCATTTCACTCATCGCTTCGCCATCTTGCGCCCCGAAAACCTTTGGGCAGCCTGTATCGGTGCCCCCGGTTCCGTCACGCTGCTTGATCCCGATCGCGACTGGTGGGTTGGCGTGCGAGACCTTCAGGAAAAATTCGGTCGACCGTTTGACGCCGAAGCACTTGCACGCGTACCGGTGCAAATGGTTGTCGGCAGTGTCGATCTTGAAAACTGGGAAATCATGCACGAGCCAGGATCGAAATACTGGATGGAAGGCGCAAACGATGCCGGAAACACCCGTCCGGAACGCCTTCGCAGCCTGAAGGCTTCGTTTGAGAGCGCCGGGGTTAATGTAACGTTTGATGAAGTTCCCGGCGTTGCCCATGACCGATTAAAAGTACTGGGTCATGTGAAGGCCTTTCTTGCCGAACGCCTCAAGGAGAAACGTGCATGAGCCGCAATGCCACAATTGTCGCGCCACAACCCGAAGCCGTAGAAGCCGGAGCAGAAGTTCTCGAACGCGGCGGGAACGCGATTGATGCTGCCCTTGCCTGTGCTTTCGTTCAGGGCGTCGTCGACCCACAGATGTCCGGGATTGGTGGCTTTGGTTCCATGCAGGTTTACATGCCCAAACGCGGCATTCATGAAATGCTGGAATTCTATGCCCTTGCCCCCGCAGCATCCACACCGGATATGTGGCTGAACAAGCTGCTGGGCCAAAGTCGCGACGGGTTCGGGTTCATACTCGAGGACAATATTTCTGAGATTGGATACCTTGCCTGTTGTACTCCCGGTTCACTCAAGGGCTATGAAACAGCATTGCGTGACTACGGCACCTGGGAATGGGGCGATCTGATCAAGCCTGCGATCCGCCATGCAGAAGAAGGTTTTATGATCCGCCCTCACATGCACTGGTACTGGACGAAGGATCAAACCAGTGACGGGCAGGTCAACACACTTGACAAGCTTCGCTTTTCCGAAACAGGCCGGCGCATCTATTTCCACGATGATGGCAGTGTACGTGGTGTAGGAGACATTCTGCGTAACCCGGATCTCGGGCAGACATTGCGCAGAATTGCCGAAAGCGGCAACTCGGACATTTTCTATCATGGTGAAATCGCAGAACAGATTGCATCGGATTTCGCTCGAAATGGCGGACTGATAGGTCTGGATGATCTCGCACAATATTCCGTCTCAAAAGCAGCCCCCGTATGGGGTAGCTATCGCGGCCACAGGATTGCATCAAGCCCGCCCCCCGGGTCCGGTTTTCCGATGATCGAGTTGCTCCATATTATGGAGAACTTCGACGTTGGCGCCATGACGCACGGTTCGACAGAGCATATCCGCACGCTCTTCGAGGCGATGAAGCGAATGACAATCGACAAGGACATGCATATGGGCGATCCCGAATATGTTCATGTTCCCGTCAAACAGCTTCTGTCAAAGGAGCATGCGGCAAAACTGGCGGAATCCATTCGCCGCGGCGAACGGGCCAATGTCGAGCGCCTGGACCTGTCGCAGCGAGACACAACCCACATCTCCGTTATCGACGCAGAAGGCAACGCTGTTGCCATGACCCATTCCCTTGGCAGTCCTTCCGGTGCAATCACGGATGGGCTGGGTTTCATGTATAATGGATTGATGGGGCGCTTTGACCCGCGCCCGGGCCGAGCAGCTTCGATTGCACCGCGCAAACGTCGCGCAAGTTCCGCGGCACCAACAATTGTCTTTGATGGCGAAAGCCCGTCGATTGTAATTGGCGCCCCTGGCGGCAGTTATATCGCCCCAAGCGTCGCCCAGGGCATCATGAACATGATCGATTTCAAAATGGATATTCATGAAGCCGTCTCGGCTCCCCGTATCGTCGGTGTCTCCAATTCGATAGACATATCCAACAGAACTCGACATTCGGTCGCAAGCGACCTGCGCAATGACGGCTATACCGTTGTACGTTCTCCACAGGCTTATGCTTTTGCAGCATTACACGGCATTCAGGTGAAGGATGGGCAATCGGCTGGTGCAGCAGATCCGCAGCGTGATGGAATGGCGATCAGCATTAAAGCCCCAAAAAGGAGCTAGGATATGGTCACCTCCTTAATCCGGCGCATGATACAGGCAGCCTTTGTCATCTTCGCGATGACGCTGATTGTTTTTATTGGTGTCAACGTAATCGGCAATCCGGTCGATATCCTTATCAACCCGGATCTCAACCAGGCAGAAAGAGCACTGGTCATCAAGCATCTGGGTCTCGACCAGCCTTTATGGAGCCAGTATCTGAGCTTCATAAAGGGGCTGATGCAGGGAGATTTTGGCGACAGCTTTGTCTACAAGCGTCCCGCGCTGGAGGTCATTCTTGAACGACTGCCCGCAACGCTTGAACTGGCACTTTGCGCAATGGTCATTGCCATTGTTGTTGGTCTACCTCTCGGACTTTATGCAGGGCTTTATCCAGAACGGATTTCGTCGCGCCTTATCATGACGGGTTCAATTCTGGGCTTTTCGCTCCCGACATTCTGGGTCGGCCTGATGTTTATATTGCTATTTGCAGTTCAACTCGGATGGCTCCCTTCAAATGGGCGCGGGGAAACTGCAATGCTGTTTGGCACGCCATGGTCATTCCTGACTTCCGACGGTATTTCGCACCTGCTTCTTCCGGCATTGAATCTGGCGCTATTCAAGACCTCCCTCATCCTTCGCCTTACACGCGCCGGCGTGCAGGAAGTCATCATGCAGGATTTTGTCAAATTCGCGCGCGCCAAGGGCCTGAGTGAATCCCGGATCATTCTTGTGCATATCCTCAAGAATCTGATGATCCCGGTCGTGACAATCATTGGTCTGGAATTCGGGTCACTAATTGCATTCTCTGTCGTGACAGAAAGCATTTATGGCTGGCCGGGAATGGGCAAGCTGATCATAGACAGCATCAATCTTCTCGATCGCCCCGTGATCGTCGCTTACCTGATGATGATGGTGATCCTGTTTGTGACGCTGAACTTCATTATCGACATCTGCTATACGCTGCTGGACCCTCGCGTCCGGCTCGAAGGAAAAGGATAATCCGTGATGGATGCCAAACTTGCCGACACCACAGGCGTTGACAACCCGGCATTGCTCGCCGATGCACCACCTCCCAGAAAGATAGGCCCTGCCATTATCCGCTTCCTTTCGTCTCCCACTGCGTTGATCGGAACGGTTGGTCTGATTACTGTTGTTTTCGTAGCGGTTTTTGCACCTCTTTTATCTCCGCAGAATCCCTACGACCTTATGCAGCTCGACATTCTTGACAGTCGTCTGGCGCCAGGTTCCGAAAGTTTTTCAGGTGTACCGTATTACCTTGGCACAGACGGCCAGGGCCGCGACATCCTGTCGGGTATCATGTATGGCTTGCGCACGTCGCTTATTGTCGGAATTGCGTCCGCACTGGTCGCTGCAATTATCGGCACGACCGCTGGTTTGCTCGCCGCCTATTCTGGTGGACGCATAGAAACGCTGACGATGCGTCTGGTGGATTTGCAGCTATCATTTCCAACTATCCTGATGGCCCTGATGATCCTTGCCATCCTTGGGAACGGGGTAAACAACGTCGTCATTGCGATAATCATTGCCGAATGGGCAACGTACGCACGCACGGCACGTGGCACCGCCTTGGTGGAGCGTGAAAAGGAATTCATCGAAGCCGCGCGCTGCCTGAGGATTCCGGGCTACCGCATTTTGCTGCGTCACCTTCTGCCAAATTGTCTAGCACCGATCATTGTGATTGCAACGATGCAGGTTGCACGCGCCATTGGTCTGGAAGCAACCCTTTCGTTCCTTGGACTTGGGGCATCCGTCACCCAACCCTCGCTCGGAATGCTGATCTCGAACGGCTATCAGTATCTTCTTTCCGGTCTGTACTGGATCAGCTTTTTCCCAGGTATTGCGCTGCTGATCACAATCGTTTCCATCAACCTTGTTGGTGACCGTCTGCGCGATGTTCTCAATCCGAGGAATGCCCGATGAAACCATTACTTGATGTTCGCGATCTGGTCACCGAGTTTCCCATTGGTGGAAATCAGGGTCTGCGCGCAGTTGACGAAGTCTCTTTTAAGCTAAACCGCGGAGAAGTCCTTGGATTGGTGGGCGAAAGCGGCTCCGGGAAAAGCGTTACAGGCTTCTCGATCATGGGGCTGGTAGACAAGCCCGGCAAGGTAAGCTCAGGTCAGATTCTTTTTGACGGCGAAGACTTGGCCACACAATCCTATGAACAGATGCGCAGCCTGCGGGGACGCAGAATTGCCATGGTGTTTCAGGATCCGATGATGACGCTAAATCCGGTGTTGCGGATTGGCACACAAATGACCGAAGCGATCCATGCGCACGAGAAAGTCTCTCCATCGCAGGCCCGGATACGCGCCCGCGATGCGTTGGGGATGGTGGGCATTCCTAGCCCCGAAGAACGTCTCGATGCCTACCCGCACGAATTTTCCGGCGGGATGCGACAACGTGTCGCCATTGCGATTGCCCTTTTGCATCGCCCGGATCTGATCATTGCCGACGAACCAACAACCGCACTTGACGTAACGATTCAGGCCCAGATCATTTCCGAGTTTCAGAAATTGACGGAAGAACAGGGAACTGCAGTCATCTGGATCACCCACGACCTGGCTATCGTATCGGGTCTGGCTGACCGGATTGCCGTCATGTATGGCGGCCGGATTGTCGAATCTGGTGACATCACCACAGTCCTTGAAGCACCGCATCACCCATATACCCGCGGCTTGATACGTTCAGTACCATCCGAAAACAGCCGAGGCACTCGCCTTGCGCAGATTCCCGGCGTCACGCCAAGCCTCGCACGCATGCCCGAAGGATGCACATTTCGCACCCGTTGCGAACGTGCAACCGACGCCTGCCGGGTCCGTCCGGGACAATTTGGTAATGAGCTGGACTATCATCGCTGCTTCCATCCGTTCGAGGAAAAACTCGCATGAGCCTCCCCAATCGCCCTCAAAACGAGTCTCCCCTTCTCGAAATCCGCAAGGTTTCACGCCATTTCGGTTCAAAACCGGATATCGCCACAAGAATATCGATTGCTCTGGGCGCGGCAAAACCGCCACCCGTAGTTCACGCTCTTGACGAAGTCGATTTGGTCATTCGCCGTGGCGAGGTTCTGGGTCTGGTTGGTGAAAGCGGCTGCGGAAAGTCCACGCTCGGACGGATTGCTGCCAACATTCTTCAACCGTCATCTGGAACCGTACTTTGGAAAGGAACCGACCGATCAAAGTTAAATGGTCGTGCATTGCGTGACGCGGATCTGGCGGCACAAATGATTTTCCAAAACCCGATGGCCGCGCTTAACCCGCGCATGAATATCGAAACGCTGGTATCAGAAGCGCCGGCCATTCATGGTATGATCAAAGGCAGCCGGGCCGCCTATGTTGACGAATACCTGCAAAAAGCAGGCTTCGATCCGGACATGAAACGACGCCTGCCTCACCAGTTTTCCGGCGGACAGCGCGCTAGGGTCAATATTGCCCGCGCACTTGCCGTACGCCCCGACTTTCTTGTATGCGACGAAAGCGTGGCGGCACTCGACGTATCCATTCAGGCGCAAATTCTAAACCTGTTTATGGATCTTCGGGAACAGCTTGATTTGACATATCTGTTTGTCAGCCATGACCTTGGTGTTGTCGAGCATATTTCAGATCGGGTCGCCATCATGTATCTCGGACGTGTGGTTGAAGAAGCGCCGGTTGAAGAGGTTTTCGCAAAACCAAATCATCCTTATACACAGGCACTTCTGGCTGAAGTCCCACGCATCAGACCCGGAAAACGGAAATTCGAGGCAATCAAGGGCGAATTGCCAAGTCCGATCAATCCTCCACCGGGATGTCATTTTCATCCTCGCTGTCCCTTTGCAACGGAACGTTGCCGTACCGAGATCCCAAAACGAAAGGAAATTGCACCGCATCACTATTCCGCCTGTCATTTGAATGACGAGGCCGCATGAGCCCGAAAACCCTATGGCAAAGCAACAGCACGTTCGCATTTGCCCTTATAATCGGGACCATAGGAGGCGGCCTTTTCACCTGGCTCGGATTACCGCTGTCATGGATGCTTGGCTCCATGACAGCGTGTGGACTTGCGGCAATACTGCGATTACCGATCGCAGGCTCCAAACGTGCAAGGCCCCCAATGTCTGCAATCATTGGCGCCATGCTGGGTACCCAGTTTGGACCGGATGCCGTGGCGGGAATTGTGCATTGGTGGCCCGCACTAATCGGACTGGCCATCTATCTGCTGATTGCAGCAACACTTTGCTATTTTTACCTTGTGCGGATCGTAAAACTTGACCCGGTAACAGGGTACTTTTCCGCTATGCCCGGCGGATTGATTGATATGGTCTTGCTTGGTGCCGAACGTGGCGGGAATGAACACACCATTGCATTGATGCATTCCTCCCGAATTTTTCTGGTGGTTTTCAGCCTGCCGCCTCTTCTCTCACTTGTAACCGGCATTGATGCCGATACACGCGCTGCAGCATATCGTCCGCTTGATGATCTTATCGCAATAGATGCGGCATGGTTTGTTTTTGCAATAGCTGCAGGAGTACTTCTTGGCCGACTGATACGTCTGCCCGCCCCTTATCTTATCGGTCCGATGCTTGCCAGCGCCATTCTCCATTGGATGAGTATAACAACATTCATCGTTCCGTCGGCGGTAATCGCTGTCGTGCAGATCGTACTGGGAACAACTATTGGCTGCCGCTTTGTCGGGACCGCACCACGCTATATTCTACGCATATTGCTGACCTCGGCCGGCTCGACATTTATATTGCTGGTGGTTGCGCTTTGCATGGCTTTTGCCCTGCAATATGTCTTGGACATACCAATAGAAGGAATCTTCCTTGCCTTCTCCCCAGGCGGCCTGGCCGAAATGAGCCTGGTTGCTTTGGCTCTCAATCTGGAAGTTTCATTTGTCACACTATGTCACATCAGCCGCATCGCAATGGTCGTTTTGGGGGCATCGTTCGTCGCACGTTTTCATGCGTCACGCGACTGACAATCAGACGGATCAGAACTGTCTGACAAAAATTGTCTTTAAACTCAAACACCCCGCTCAGCAAAAGCCGGACGGGGTGTTTTATCTAGAGCTCTGTTATATCTCGCACAGAAGCGATTTATAACAGAAGTGGTTGCGAGGAGAGGATTTAGCTACGCGCATTGCGCTACGCTGAACCGGCGCAAAGCGATGCTTTGCTTGGTTTGAACAAGAGGCTCAAAATGACTGCTCCCACCTACCAGACATTAAAAAAGCAGCGGTGTTATGTGTCAAGCACCGCTGCATGATATTGGCGCATTCTTGCATTTGCCCTTACGATCATTTTACGCATGACGGCGACA
>NZ_JBEPTC010000019.1:0-41080 GCF_040549275.1 Thalassospira sp. MBR-102 | reverse complement strand
CGCCCGGACCTTGATGTTCCGGGCGTTTTGTTTGTGCGCTGCTGTCCGGGGCAGTCAGCCAAGCTTTTTTCCCATTTCGCCGGCTAATTCCTGAATGAATTGCCATGCAACGCGGCCTGAACGACTGCCACGTGTGACCGTCCATTCCTTGGCTCGGGCACGAAGGTCTTCAATCGGAATATCAAGCCCGAATTCCTTGGCGTACCCTTCGATGATTTCGAAATAGACATCCTGTGAAATGTTGTGGAAGCCAAGCCACAGGCCGAAGCGGTCGGATAGGGATACCTTTTCCTCGACTGCCTCGGACGGATTGATCGCGGTTGATCGTTCATTTTCGATCATATCGCGCGCCATCAAATGGCGACGGTTCGATGTCGCATAGAAAATCACATTGTTGGGGCGGCCTTCGATGCCGCCTTCAAGCACAGCCTTAAGCGACTTGTAGGATTCATCCTGCAAATCGAATGAGAGGTCATCACAGAACAGAACCGTCTTGCGACCGCTTTCTTCGAGAATATGCAGAAGATGGGGCAGGGTCGGGATGTCTTCGCGATGGATTTCGACCAATGCCAATGCGCCAGCCTTTTCCGTGTTGATTTTGGCGTGCATCGACTTGACGATCGAACTTTTGCCGGTGCCACGTGCGCCCCAAAGCAACGCATTGTTGGCCGGAAGTCCATTGGCGAACCGTTTGGTATTGTTATAAAGAATCGTCTTTTGCTGTTCGATTCCCTGCAAAAGATCGATATCAATCCGGTTCACATTGCGCACCGGTTGCAGATAACCGCTTTCGGCCTGCCAGACAAAGGCATCAGCCGCGGCAAGGTCATTGGTTTTATGCGCAGGTGGGGCCATGCGTTCCAGCGCGTCGGCAATGCGCTCAAGGGTGGGCAGCAATTGATTGAAATCGTTGGTCATTAAAGCCTCTTGGATGTTTCTTTTTATCGTGGTGGCGACGAATATGCCCAAAACGCTATCACAAGGCGATCTGGCAATAACAGTGCCATATGATTTAGCGCGCTTTTGGTGACGTGAACAGAACCACAGAATACGGGATTTAACCGATAAAAATCCTGTTCTTCCTTGCGTTGACGGGACACACCGTTATATTCCGGCAGTTGATTTGTTTTGTTGTATGGGATTAGGAGTTCCTAATGTTGATTTCGCCGGCTTTCGCGCAGGGCGCAGGTGGCGCAGGTGGTGCAGATATGCTTACCAGCTTCCTGCCGCTGATCCTGATTTTTGTTGTTTTTTATTTCCTGCTTATCCGTCCGCAGCAGAAAAAACAGAAAGAGCATAAAGCGATGCTCGCTGCTGTTCGTCGCGGTGACAAAATCGTTACCGCCGGTGGTCTGATCGGTACCGTTGCCAAGGTTATTGGTGACGATGAACTTTCGGTCGAGATTGCTGAAGGGGTCAAAGTCAAGGTTGCACGCGGCATGGTTTCGACAGTTCTGTCGAAAACCGAGCCAGCCAAAGGCGACGACAAAGACGAAGACGAAAAAGAAGCTGAAGAGACCAAAAAAGACTGATCTCTTTGATGACTTGCAAGGCGGGGCAAAATGCTCCGCCTTCTTGTTTACAGCCGGTGGCCTGCGGGGTGTAACTCTCCCGATGTTCGATAGAACCAGACCAAGGTTTTCCAGACAAATCTGGTTAAAGGACACATGCTTTATTTTACGAAATGGAAAGCAGCACTGGTTTTGCTGGTGTGCGCTTTGGGCGTTATATACGCTGCACCGAATTTCCTGCCCAAGGGCACGTTGGCGACTGAAGCCAGCTATCTTCCGGGTAAACAGATCAGCCTTGGTCTTGATCTGCGCGGCGGATCGCACATGCTGCTTGAGGTGGACATTAACAGCGTGATCCGCGAGCGTTATGAAGCGCTTGGAGATACGATCCGTTCGACACTGCGCGAGGAACGCATTCGTTACCGTCCGCGCGATGCCGGATTGGACGGCGCGGAAGTCACCATCGTCAATGCCGACGAGGTCGAAAAAGCCCGCGATCTGATCCGTGATGTCGAACCTAATACCGTCATGAGTGGTGACGGCAACAACATTATCGTTTCCTACACCGAACAGGCCCGCAAAGAACTTGTTGATCGCGCGATCAGCCAGTCACTTGAAGTGGTGCGCCGTCGTGTTGACGAACTGGGAACGACCGAACCGTCGATCCAGCGCCAGGGTGAAGACCGTATTGTTGTTCAGGTACCTGGACTTGATGATCCGTCGCGTTTACGCGCGATTCTTGGCCGTACCGCGAAAATGAACTTCCACCTCGTGAACGAGGAAAAAACAGCTTCCCAGGCGCGTGCCACCGGCATGCCGCCGGGAACCATTATCCTGCCATCGGCTGATGCCGGTGACCGTGCGGCCGGTATCAACGAATATCTGATTGACCGTCGTGTGGTTGTTTCGGGTGATAACCTTATCGATTCCCAACCCACCTTTAACGATGGTCGCCCCGTTGTTTCATTCCGCTTTGACGCGGCAGGTGGTGCGCGGTTTGGCGACATGACGTCGAAAAATGCCGGTCGTCGTCTGGCTATCGTTCTGGATGGCGAAGTGATTTCAGCCCCGCGGATCAATGAACCGATCCTTGGTGGTAACGGTATCATTACCGGCCAGTTCAGTGTTCAGGAGGCCAACGATCTTTCGTTGCTGTTGCGTGCCGGTGCATTACCCGCACCAATGCAGATCCTTGAAGAACGTTCAGTCGGCCCCGGGCTAGGACAGGATTCTGTCGAGGCCGGTGAAATTGCAGCCGTTCTTGGTCTTGTCTTCGTTATTGCCTTTATGGTGATCAGTTATGGGCGGTTCGGGATTTATGCCGATATCGCACTTCTGATGAACCTTATCCTCGTGCTGGCAGTGATGTCGGTATTGCAGGCAACGCTGACACTGCCGGGTATCGCCGGTATCGTTTTGACGGTCGGTATGGCGGTTGACGCCAACGTACTGATTTTCGAACGTATCCGTGAAGAACGTAATAATGGCCGTACGATCATCAACGCAATTGATGCCGGTTATCGCAGTGCGATGTCGACCATCCTTGACGCCAACCTAACCACGCTGATTGCGGCTCTTGTGCTATTCAGCTTTGGTTCCGGGCCGATCAAGGGCTTTGCCGTCACGCTTGCCATCGGCATTATCACGTCGATGTTCTCGGCAATCTGGGTGACCCGACTGTTGATTTCGGTGTGGGTTAAACGCCGTCGTCCGACGGAACTGGTACTTTGAGGAAGGGAGCAGGAAAATTATGAAACCATTGCATCTTGTTCCGGATGACGTGAACGTCCCGTTCCTCAAATTCCGGAAAATCTTTTATATTGTCTCGCTGGTCATGGTGCTGGCATCTGTTGGCTTATTTGTAACCAAGGGGCTGAATTTCGGGATCGATTTCCGGGGTGGTATTCTCCTTGAAATCAAAACCGACGGTCCGGCCGATATTGGCGCGCTGCGTGATAATCTTGGTTCTCTTGGACTGGGGGATGTATCAATTCAGGAATTCGGCGAACCCGATGATGTCCTGATCCAGTTGCAGCGCCAGGACGGTGATGAAAAAGCCCAGATGGCAGCACTTGCTACTGTGACCGAGGCACTTGGTGACAATGTTACCATTCGCCGTAGCGAACTGGTCGGCCCGAAGGTCGGTGACGAGCTGAAGGAAGCCGGTGTCTATTCGGTTGCCATCTCGCTTTTGCTGATCATGGTCTATATCTGGTTCCGGTTCGAATGGCAGTTTGCCGTGGCATCGGTTGTGGCACTTCTGCATGATGTTCTGATTACCATCGGTTTCTTTGTGATCACCGGTGTTCAGTTCGATCTGGCGACGCTGGCAGCGGTTCTGACCGTTGCCGGTTATTCGATCAACGATACGGTGGTTGTATTTGACCGTATTCGCGAATATCTGCGCAAATTCCGCAAGATGGAAATACCCGATCTTCTTGATCTGTCGATCAATTCTACCCTGTCACGTACGACCATGACATCATTTACCACATTACTGGCGCTGATTGCGTTGTTCGTATTTGGTGGTGAAGCGATCCGTGGTTTCACGATGGCGCTGATTTTCGGCATTGTCATCGGGACTTATTCGTCAATCTGTGTGGCGTCTCCGTTGCTGATGGTTCTGCGGCTTAACCGCAAGATTCCCGAAGGCGAAGAGACCCAGAAGGCCGGTGCCTGATTCCTCAGCCGCAAGACATGGATTTACAGAAAGGCCGGGTTTGTGCGAAAACAACCCGGCCTTTTCCTTTAGTGCGCAGTGGCGTATGACTTTTGCGAACTGATTAAACCATTTTCAAAACTGGTTCTTGCCTGTGGCGCTTAATATGGACGCAAGTGATGGTCATCGGGCAAATTTGCTCGGTAGTCTGTGGATGATGGCGGCAATGGCAGCATTCGCCGTTGAAGACGCATTTGTGAAGGCCGTTTCGGCGACGCATCCAGTGGGACAGGTTTTGATCCTGTTTGGTGTCGGAGGGGCGGTTTTGTTTGCCGCGATTGCCAAAGTCCAGAATAAGCGACTGCTTGACCCGGCGGTTCTGTCGCGTCCCATGTGTGTAAGGATCGTGTTCGAGGTCATCGGGCGACTGTTTTATGTGCTTGCGCTTGCTTTAACACCTTTGTCTTCGACCACGGCCATTTTACAGGCAACGCCGCTTATTGTGGTTCTTGGTGCGGCGCTCATTTTTGGTGAAAAAGTGGGATGGCGCAGATGGTTGGCAATTTTTGTTGGTCTGATCGGTGTTTTGATCATTCTTCGTCCGAGCGCCGATGGCTTTTCAGTCCTGTCGTTGCTGGCGGTGATCGGAACAATCGGTTTTGCCGGTCGTGATCTAGCCAGCCGGGCAGCCCCGATATCATTGGGGACGTCTATTCTGGGATTCTATGGTTTTATTGCCATTATTATTGCCGGTATCCTGTTTTCGGTTTGGGAAGGCAAAGCATTTACGCTACCCGACGGCCAAAGCCTTTTCTATTTTTCCGGTGCGGTCCTGATGGGGATTTCTGCTTATGCCGCCCTGATGAAAGCGATGCGCAGCGGTGATGTTTCGTCGGTTACACCGTTCAGGTATACTCGGTTGTTGTTCGGTATTGCCTTGGGCGTGTTCCTGTTTGGTGAGGAACTCGACATGCTTATGTTGATCGGGTGTAGTATCGTTGTTGTTTCCGGGTTGTTTATTTTGTGGCGCGGGAAAAAAGCAAAGGCACCTGCGGCTGCGCTTTGAGGCAGACAACGCCAGGAGAAGTTTTCAAGGTTGCGTCAAAAGGGAATGATATGTCTTTGGAAGTAAGTCCGCTGATCGCAGAAGGCCGAAAGATCGTTACCAGCTATGGGGATGGCCTGTTTCGTTTTGGCGAAGAAGTTGTCACGGGTTCGGTTCTACTGTTTCCAAAGAATGTCTATTCCTGGCCGTATGAGAATATTGATCAGGTTGATGTCGATGCCTTTGGTCGGGTGATTGAAGCATCCGACGAGATCGATATCCTGCTGCTGGGAATGGGAAGTGGCATGAAACCATTGCCTGCTGAATGGCGCATTGCACTTCGCAAGCATGGCATTGTCGTCGAGCCGATGGATACCGGTGCTGCGTGTCGCACCTATAATGTTCTGGTATCGGAAGCCCGTCGGGTTGCCGCAGCCCTGATTTCGGTTTGACCCGTCTTATAAGTCGCGCAGTTTCAGATATTGATGCAACTGCGCGCGAACCTTCATCACACTTGCGATAACCGCTGCCGGTCCGGGCGGATAATCCGGCGGAAAGGCATCCCCGCATAAAAACAGGTTCCGCCAAGGTGGCGTAATCCGGTGGCGAAGTGCTGCAACCCCCGGACTGAGTTCCGGAAAAGGGGCTTCACAGTCAACATAACTGAAAGCCGGATGCTCATCGCCGGTTTCAATTTTTGTCCTTTCCGACAGATCAAGATTTAAATGCTGATCGCAAAGCTCTGTGACGCGCTGCCAGATCGTTGCTGCCAACTGAACCGCTGTGCCGTCGCTTGGCAGAATCAGACTGCTGTTCATGCTGACCTGTATGTGACGACGGTTGCAATAAATCGCACGTACCAGATCATCATCAGCCAGGACACAGCATGGTTCGGCAAAGCTTTTGCTGGCCTGAAACACAAAAGTTCGTCGATGCGCCGGGGCTGGCGGAATGCCGATATCAGGTACCGCATCGCAAAGTGGCCTTGGATGAAGTGCAAGCACCACGGCATCTTGCGGGCGCACCTCGATCTGATCATCGCCGAAAAACAGGTCGGTGGCGAAATCCGTCGTACTGTCGATATCACCAAGTTCCATACCGCTTATGATGTCGCCGCCAGCTGCGATAAAATGATCGCGCATAGTGGGCAGCGCGATATCGTTTAGGATGATTGGGTCAATCGCCGCGAAGGCGTGGCTTGCATTATGGCGGCGTATTTCACGCAATGTCGGCATTAAAACGCGCCCCAGCAAAGCGGCCGAGCAATTGTGGGCTGGCATTGAAAACAGCACCTCGGCCAGTGTCGCAAGTGCACCCTGATGATAGGTTGCTGTCGGTGTTTCCATATCTTCACCCAAATCAGCAGCGACCCGCATTCGTTGACTGACACGCCGATCTTCACTGGCGTAACGGGAGAACCATAAATTCCATGCCGTAAACAGCCGTGCGAAAATCGTCGGGCGACGTGCAATCAAAGCCGCGGCAATGCCGTGATCAAGATCAATGATGGCGGGGCTTCGTCCGGGGTGTTTAAGGCCGATAACCGCATGGGCCGGTCGGATCAGTTTTCGCGGAATTTCCGGCCATTGCGAGAAAAAATGCCGAACCAGATCCTCGGGATCATAGAAAATTTCGGGTTCGGCAACCTTGTGGTTTTTGGGGGAAGTTTTCATGCCGCGTGTCCAGCGGCTGGCGAAAGGTTCGCCGGAATCGTACAACGTTACGGATACACCATCCTGCGCCATTTGCGTTGCAAGTGCTGAGCCAGCAAGTCCGGCGCCAATGACATGAAGTCTTGGTGCAGCAAAGGATGCCATATGCCTGTCCTGTTTTAGTTGTTATACAGGGGCCGCAAGAAACAATCCGTAGCGGTAACCGTTAAGTCATTGTTTGATTTAAAACCTTAACAGCAGATTACATGTGAAGTCATGGACGAAATTACATCCGAAATTGATAGCCTGAACAGCGAAGTCATTGATCAGATGACCAATTGGGTCGAGATGCTGGGCGGCGGAGAAATCGGCAAATATGTCGTCGCAGGGGCGGTGCTGCTGTTTGTGTTCGTCCTGAAACGTGTTCTGGCACTTGGTGTCATTGGTAGCCTGCGCAAGCTGGCGCATCAGCACAAACATAGTACAGCCGCCCATGTTCTGGACGCCTTCGAGGCACCGATTCAGCTTCTGGTGATTCTGGGGGGCGTGTATTTTGCCATCGAGATTCTTGATCTTCCGGAAAACTTTGACACCGTTCTGTTTGAGTTGATCGGCATTTTTGCGACCTTCTCGGTCTTCTGGGCGCTATTCAGGTCGATTGAACCGCTGGCAATGTCTTTTAACAATCTGGCATGGCGTTTTGGGGGCGGTCTTGGTGATGATTTGCGACAGTTCTTTATTCGGGCGGTCAAGACGCTGATTGTTGTGATCGGCGTTGTCGTTCTGTTGGAAAACTGGGGCATTGATGTTTCTGCATTTCTGGGCGGTCTTGGGCTTGCCGGTATGGCCGTGGCATTGGCAGCAAAGGATTCAGTCGCCAATGTTTTCGGCGGCCTGACCATTCTGGCAGATAACCTTTACAAGCGGGGCGACTGGATCGAAACACCGCAGTTTGAAGGAACGGTCGAGGTCGTCGGCCTTCGCGCGACCAAGGTGCGCACGTTTGCCAAGGCCTTGGTGACGATGCCCAATGCGCAAATCGTTGATTCCCCGGTAATCAACTGGTCCCGCATGACCCATCGCCGCATCAAGATGGTGATTGGGGTCGAATATCGCACCACAGCCGATCAGATTGAAAAGATCGTCGACGATATCCGATCCTTCCTGAAAAATGATGATGATGTCGCGCAAACCGATGTGGTGCAGATGGTGCATTTGTCTGATTTCGGGGCAAGTTCGATCAATATCGATCTGTATTACTTTACGACCACGACCGATTGGGTGACATGGCGCGATATCCGCAACCGGCATATCATTGCATTCAAACGTATTGTCGAGGATAACGATGCGGCGTTTGCCTTCCCGTCGCAGTCGCTTTATGTCGAAACCTTGCCGGAAAAAATGACCGATAACACCAATGATGACCGCGCTGAAACATCGCGCAAGATCGGATAACGTGCGATGACTGAGGCCCCAAAGCTTTCCTATTGTGCCGACTACGTGCGTCGAAATGACAAGGATCGGTTTTTGTGTTCGCTTTTCGCAAGCCCGGACAAACGTGAAAGCCTTTTCACGCTTTATGCCTTTAATCAGGAAGTATCGAAAACGCGCGAAATGGTTAGCGACACCATGCTGGGCCATATCCGGTTGCAATGGTGGCGTGACACCCTTGCCGAGATTGAGCAGGGTAAAATCCGCAAGCATGAAGTTGTTGAACCTCTCTCGGTCGTGATCCAGTCCGGGCGGCTTGATGCGCGTAATCTGGAAACCCTGATAGCTGCGCGTGAATTTGACCTTACCGATAAGGTGCCGGCAAATCAGGCTGAACTCGATCACTATATCGATCAGACGTCCGGGCATCTGGCGGTGATGGCGACCGAACTGCTTGGTGTGGATGATGCTGATGCCAGACACGCCGCCCGACTGGCCGGGAATGCTTATGGTTTGGTGGGAATTCTGCGCGCCATGGTTTTCCATGGCCGGGCAAAACGGCTTTACCTGCCTCATGATCGGATGGAACATTATGGGGTCGGGCAGGGCGACATTTTTGAATTCCGCAAAACAGACACAGTCAAAGCACTGACGCGCGAGATTGCCGAACTGGCGCAAAACCGGATCAGGGAAGCCAGAAAGTATCGTAAATATCTGCCGTCAAATGCATTGGCCGCGGCATTGCCTGTGGTGCTGGCTGATGGATATTTACGCAAGCTTGAAAAGGCCGGTTTTGATCCATTCAGTGCCGAGTTTGGTCTTGCACGCCCGGCCAGTTTCCGGCTGACGGTAAAGGCATTTTTAAATCGATATTGAGCACCAAGCTAGATATTGGCGAAATCTCATCTAAATAGATGTAATGGATACAATATTTTCGTAAAGTCTTGTGGTAGCGTTATTTGACGCTGGGGGCCTGATGGCAAACGAGGCGGACGAAATGAACATAACGAGGTCCAACATGATGAATTTGCATGCGCCGATCAAAGCTTTGGGGCTGTTTGGCATGCTTTTGATCATGTGGCTTGTTGTGCCAGCGCCTTGTCATGCGGGAAATATCGGCCCGTTTGTTGGCGAGTATCACGGGACATCGATCTATAACGCCGAGGAAGAACTTAAAGCGCGCGATCTTGACGTGAAGATCACGGAAACCGGTCGTGGCTTTACCATTGATTGGTCAACGGTAATTCACAAGGCTGATGGTCGCGAAAAAAACGTATCGCTGAGTATCGAGTTCTATACCACGGATCGGCCCGACATTTATGGAAGTGCGATGCGCACAGGCCTGTTTGGCAAACGTGTTCCCAATGACCCGTTGCAGGGTGAACCGTTTGTCTGGGCGCGTATCGTCGGAAAAACCCTGACCGTTCATGCGCTTTACATCACGGATGACGGTGGTTACGAAATGCAGGTCTATGAACGCAGCTTGGATGCAGATGGCAATATGGATCTCGTGTTCAAACGGTTCCGAAATGGCGAACCTATCCGCGATGTCACCGGAAAGCTCAAACGCCAGAGCAAATATTGAAATTTAAAAGGCCACATCGGATGATGCGGCCTTTGTTTCATGCGGCGTTGATGTCTGAAAGCCATGCGTCAAACAAGGGAATAGCGCGGTCGCTATAAAGCTTCTTGCGGTCGCGGCCTTTCACCCGTTTGGTCAGTTCAAGTTCCGGGAAAAGCCCGAAATTGACATTCATCGGCTGGAAGGTGCTTTCGTCAGCACCGCCGGTGATGTGGTTTAAAAGGGCTCCCATGGCGGTTGCAAGCGGCGGTGTCGGGATTGTTTTGCCTTGCTTTTCAGCCGCAGCAAAACGCCCAACCATCAGGCCTACAGCGGCACTTTCCACATATCCCTCACAGCCGGTGATCTGCCCGGCAAATCGGATATCGGTCCGGGCTTTCAGACGAAGCGTGCCATCCAGAAGACGTGGGGAATTCAGGAAGGTGTTGCGATGAATACCGCCTAGACGGGCGAATTCGGCATTTTCAAGCCCCGGGATCATGCGAAACACATCGGCTTGCGCACCATATTTCAGTTTCGTCTGGAAACCGACCATGTTGTAGAGCGTGCCCAAAGCATTGTCTTGGCGCAGTTGCACGATGGCGCGTGGCTTACGGGTCGGATCATGCGGATTGGTCAGACCAACCGGCTTCATCGGGCCGTGACGAAGGGTTTCGCGGCCACGTTCAGCCATGACTTCAATCGGCAGGCAACCATCGAAATAGGGAGTATCTTTTTCCCATTCCTTGAATTCGGTTTTATCACCTTCGATCAGGGCGTCGATGAAGGCGTTGTATTGCTCTTCATTCATCGGACAATTGATATAGTCCTTACCATCGCCCTTGTCGTAACGCGACTGGAACCATGCCTTGTCAAAGTCGATGCTTTCCTTATAGACGATCGGCGCAATCGCATCGAAGAAGGCAAGGCTTTCCTCGCCGGTGGCCTTGCGAATGTCTTCGGCCAGTGCGCTTGAGGTCAGCGGGCCGGTTGCGATGATTGTGCTTTCCCATTCGACCGGTGGCAGGCCATCGATTTCGCCACGCTCCATGGTGATCAGAGGATGGTTCATCAGCGCATCGGTTACCGCCTGCGAGAAACCTTCGCGATCAACCGCAAGAGCGGCACCGGCGGGAACCTTGTGCGCGTCCGCACAGCGAATGATCAGCGACCCGGCACGGCGCATTTCATCATGGATCAGGCCGACCGCGTTATATTCTTTGTCGTCAGACCGGAACGAGTTGGAACAGACCAGTTCGGCACATTTGTCCGTGTGATGTGCGTCGGTCGGGCGGGTCGGGCGCATTTCGTGCAGGATAACCGGAATGCCGGCCTCTGCCAGTTGCCATGCGGCTTCGCTACCGGCAAGACCGGCGCCGATGATATGAACAGGTTTGACCGTGCTCACGGTTGCGAACTCCTCAGCAAAAACAGAATTAAACTTTCTGGCACACACATAGCGGTGCAGGAGGCCAGATTTCAAGTGAATTGCGCCATTTCGCTGCTGCATATCACTTATGTGACCGTAAATTATTCACAAACCTCCTGTTGCTGCGTCGCTGATACCAGACACATCCATCACAAGGAGGGCATCATGAGCTATCCGCATCGACCCTATGGTTACGATCCGGCCCATTGCCCAGTGATGGGGCTTGTTCCAATCCGGCGATCCAGACAGAGCACGACGATTGATTGTTTGCCTGATGGCAATGGCGGTGAAGGTGCGACAGACGGAGATGATAATACATCAGCGCGCAAAAATGCCGCCTCTACCATCGGACGGATTGCCTTTCCATTTGGTGATATCGGCGCCAACAAGTTTGGCAGCAGTGATGTTGAAAACATGATTGATTATGTTGTCGCCACCCGTCAGGGATGGCGCGCATCGCTTGTCATGCGGTCGTTTTTGCGCTGGTGGCGCAAGGATGAAGGGCTCGATGCCGATGCCCAAATGCGCAAAACGTCAGATGCAATCGTCATGTTGCTGGCGCTCAATCAAGGGCGGGACGGATTTGTGCATGGTTATCTGTCTGATCTGGCGGGCGGGCGCGATCAGCTTGATAACACACAGCGGGCTTTTTTCCGTTCGCTTCGGGTGGCAGCAATTGCACTGGCGCTTTCGCCGATATTGCTGGTCGTGTCGGTGATGCTGTTTTTACACGTAGACCAGATCGTCAGCGCCGGGCACGGCAAACTGTTCGGCTTCAGTTATGATTTGTTATTCTTTGTCGGCAGTTTCGGTGCGATCGGGGCACTGGTCAGCATGATGATGCGGTTGGGTAAGGATGTCGACTGGGCGGAAATGGAACCGGCGTCGGTTTTTTTCAATTTTCTGTTTCGACCCTGCCTTGGTTTTTGCTTTGCCCTGATCGTGTTGCTGGCACTGCGTGCCGGTATTCTGCCGATCCCGCTGGATCAGTTGCACAATATTTCCGACATGGATCAGATCGGAACGATTCCTGGTGCCGGGCAACAGATTTCCATCGTGCTGGTGCTGGCATTCCTGTCAGGCTTTAGCGAGCGGCTAAGCTCTGCTCTTGTCAAACGGGTCGAAGATCGGGTCGAAGCGGGCTAGGTGCCCGCTTCGTTTTAAGACATTACTTCAGGCCGAGATGGCGTTTAAGGTATTTACCGGTATAGCTTTCCTCGTTGGCCATGATGGCCTCTGGTGTGCCGCAACCAACCAGCTTGCCGCCGCCATCACCACCCTCGGGACCGATATCAATGATCCAGTCGGCAGTTTTTATGACATCAAGGTTATGTTCGATCACAACCACCGTGTTGCCCTGATCGACAATGGTGTGCAACACTTCCAGAAGCTTGCGGATATCATGGAAATGAAGCCCGGTGGTTGGTTCATCAAGGATGTAAAGCGTGCGGCCAGTGGCCCGCTTTGACAGTTCCTTGGCAAGCTTCACGCGTTGCGCTTCACCACCCGAAAGGGTCGTTGCCTGCTGACCGAGATGGATGTAGCTCAACCCGACCTGTTTTAAGGTTTCCATCTTGTCGCGAATGGATGGAACAGCCTTGAAGAAATCGGCACCTTCTTCGACTGTCATATCAAGAATGTCAGATATCGATTTGCCTTTAAATGATATTTCCAGCGTTTCGCGGTTGTATCGCTTACCCTTACACTGATCACAGGTAACGTAAACATCAGGCAGGAAATGCATTTCGATCTTGATCACGCCATCGCCCTGACAAGCTTCACAACGGCCACCCTTGACGTTGAACGAGAAACGGCCGGGCTTGTAACCGCGTGTTTTGGCTTCGGGCAATTGCGCGAACCAGTCACGGATCGGGGTGAAGGCCCCGGTATAGGTGACTGGGTTGGAACGCGGGGTGCGGCCAATCGGGCTTTGGTCGATATCGATGATTTTGTCGATATGTTCGATGCCGGTGATGGTGTCATGGGCACCGGGGTGATTGCGTGCATTATGCATCCGCTTGGCAAGTGCTTTATACAGCGTTTCAATGACAAGGCTGGACTTGCCGCCACCCGAAACACCTGTAACACAGATGAATTTGCCAAGCGGGAATTTGGCATCGACATTTTGCAGGTTGTTGGCGCGGGCACCCTTGATCGCAATCGATTTGCCATTACCATTGCGGCGTTCCTGGGGAACGGCGATCTGTTCAACCCCGACAAGATACTTTCCGGTCAGGCTGTTCGGGTTCTGCTGGATCTGTTCGGGTGTGCCTTCGGCAACAATACGACCGCCATGGATACCAGCACCAGGGCCCATATCAACGACGTAATCGGCGGCACGAATGGCGTCTTCGTCATGTTCAACAACAAGCACGGTGTTGCCCAGATCGCGAAGACGTTTCAGGGTCTCAAGCAAGCGATCATTGTCACGCTGATGCAGGCCAATGGAAGGTTCATCCAGAACATACAAGACCCCGGTCAGGCCGGATCCGATTTGCGACGCCAGCCGGATACGCTGGCTTTCGCCACCTGAAAGTGTGCCAGATGTACGCGACATCGACAGATAATCCAGCCCGACATCCCGCAGGAAACGCAGGCGATCATTGATTTCGCGCAGGATGCGTCGCGCGATTTCGGTTTCTTTTTCGTTCAGTTTGCCTTCAAGCGCCTGGAACCAGTCGGCGGCCTTGCCAATCGAAAGATCGGTGATCTCTGAAATCGTGGATTTGTCGATCTTCACGGCCAGTGCTTCGGGTTTCAGGCGATGGCCATGGCAAGTCGGGCAGCTTGAAACCGTCTGGTATTTCGAAAGTTCATCGCGTGCCCACTGGCTGTCGGTTTCACGCCAGCGGCGCGACATGTTGGGAATAACGCCTTCAAACGGTCGGGCAACCTTGTAGCTGCGCGAACCGTCATCGTAGGTCACCGTGACGTCTTCATCACCTGAACCATACAGAATGATGTCCTGTGCTGTTTTCGGAAGCTTTTCCCATGCGACATTGGTCTTGAAGCCGAAATGCTTGGCGACCGCCCGTAGGGTTTGAAGATAATATTTCGATGTGGTGCTGGCCCACGGCGCAACAGCGCCGTCGTCAAGGCTTTTGCCTTCATCCGGGACGACCAGTTCCGGGTCGAATTCCATCTGGGTGCCAATACCATCGCAAGCCGGGCAGGCGCCAAACGGGTTGTTGAACGAAAACAGGCGTGGCTCGATTTCTTCTATCGTAAAGCCGGAAACCGGGCAAGCGAACTTTGCCGAGAACACGGTTGTTTCCCCGGTTTTGGCATCTTCGGTCAGAACGATACCGTCTGTCAGTTCAAGGGCGGTTTCAAAACTGTCGGCAAGGCGGGTTGCAATCCCTTCCTTGACGATCAGACGGTCGACAACGACCGAGATATCGTGCTTTAGCTTTTTGTTCAGTTCAGGCGCTTCGTCGATGTCATACATTTCGCCATCAATCTTGACGCGCTGGAACCCGCGTGTGCGAAGGTCACGCAGTTCCTTTTTGTATTCACCCTTACGCCCCCGAACAAACGGTGCCAGCAGATAAAGCCGCGTGCCTTCGGGCATTTCCATAACGCGGTCAACCATCTGCGATACGGTCTGGCTGACAATCGGAAGGCCGGTTGCCGGGGAATACGGGATGCCAACGCGCGCCCAGAGAAGACGCATATAGTCATAAATTTCGGTAACCGTTCCCACAGTCGAGCGCGGGTTGCGCGATGTTGTTTTCTGTTCGATGGAAATCGCAGGAGACAGGCCATCGATATATTCCACATCGGGTTTTTGCATCAATTCAAGGAATTGACGTGCATACGCTGACAGGCTTTCGACATAACGACGCTGTCCTTCGGCATAAATCGTATCGAACGCCAGCGAACTTTTGCCTGACCCTGACAGACCAGTGATGACCACCAGAGCATCGCGGGGCAGTTCAACATCGATATTTTGCAGATTATGTTCTTTCGCACCGCGAACCGAAATTTTCGTCAGCATGTCGGGCCTTTTGTTCCTGTAATGTTCGGGAAAGGTATAGAGGAGCCAATCCTGATACGCAAGCGCACCCCTGACAGTTCCTGTCAGTATCTGTCAGGAGTAGTTTATTTTTGCAGTGGCGCAAGATTGCCCACGAAAAAACCCGCCGGAAAAACCGGCGGGTTGATCTGTTTTTTTGAGATACTGACAGGATCAGCCTTTGGTAACCGACCGGCCGGTTGCGCCAAGATCCTTGAAAGCTTCTTCGAGGCGGGCCGCCATCGAAAGTTCGGCTTCGCGGACCCATACGCGCGGGTCGTACTGTTTTTTGTAGGGCTGGTCCGTATCCGGGTCCACTTGATATTTGAAAGCACGTGCATTGGCTTCGACATATTCGCCAACCGGGCGCGAATAGGCGAACTGGGTATCGGTGTCTATATTCATCTTGAAGACGCCGTAACTGACGGCTTCTTCGATTTTTTCTTTTTCCGAACCCGAACCGCCATGGAACACGAAGTCTAGCGGACGGTCGCCAAGGTTATGCTTTTCCGAAACATATTTCTGGGATTCCAGAAGGATTTCCGGACGAAGCTTGACGTTACCCGGTTTATAAACGCCATGAACGTTGCCGAATGCCGCCGCGACCGAGAAATGGCCCAGCGGAGCAAGACGGCGATAGGCTTCTTCTACTTCTTCGGGACGGGTATAAAGACGTGGATCAATTTCCTCGACACTAGTATCAAGGTCATGGCCGATACCGTCTTCTTCGCCGCCGGTCACGCCCAGTTCGATTTCCAGGCTCATTTCGATTTTTGACATGCGTTTGAGGAACTCTTCGCAGGTCGACAGGTTGTCTTCGAGCGGTTCCTCGGACAGGTCCAGCATGTGGGAGCTATAAAGCGCCTTGCCTGTCTCGGCATAGGTCTTTTCGCTCCATTTCAGCATTTCATCGACCCACGGAACGAATTTCCGGTTTGCGTGGTCGGTATGCATGACGACAGCAACACCATAATACTCAGCCATCAGCTGGGCATGGCGTGCAGCCGAAACAGCGCCTACAACACGGGCCGCTGCTGCGTCCTTGATGCCCTTGCCGGCAAAGAACTGTGCACCGCCATTCGAAAGCTGAATGATGATGTCAGAACCGGCATTTGCAGCGGCTTCAAGGGCGGCATTCATCGTGCTGGACGATGTGATATTGACGGCGGGAAGGGCGTAACCGTCCTGCTTGCAGGCAGCGACAAGGTCACGATAGGCAGAACCGGTAACAACACCGGGTTTAACGGAAGGCATGTGGGTACTCCTCCTGGGGGTCAGAGTATTATTGTTTCCCCCGTGCGTACCGACTGATCCGCAGCGAGGGCAATCCGTAAGGAGCCCAATGCATCTTCCATATGCTGCGTAAGGTCAAGGTTTTCCGTTATAGACTTTAGGAAAAATTGCTGTTCACGCAGACACAGGCCGTCATGATCGGGCTCGTCGTCTGTGCGGATGATTTCGTCAGATTGTGTAAATTTTCCGGCAGCATCTGTGGCAGCATGGTGAAGCTTTAAGGCATTCGTTTTTGTGTGGGTGTCGATATCGGCTGAACCGGCACCTTTTTCTTCAACATCGGTGATGGAAACACAGCCTTTCGGTCCGATCACATCTTTGACGAAAAAGGCGGTTTCGCTGATCATTGGTCCCCAACCGGCCTCGTACCAGCCAACTGATCCGTCATCAAAGCGCACCTGCAACTGACCATAGTTATACATTTCAGGTGCAACTTCATCAGACAGGCGTACGCCGATGGCGCTGACCGATACCGGTTTTGCGCCGGTCATCAGGCACATCATGTCAAGATAATGCACACCACAATCGACAATGGGTGAAACACTGTTGAGCAACCGTTTATGGGTTTCCCAGAAAGCACCGCTGGTTTGTTGGTTCAGGTTCATGCGCATGACGAGCGGCTTGCCGAGTGTCTTTGCAACTTCAACGAACTTTGCCCAAGACGGATGATGGCGCAGGATATAACCGATCACCAGTTTGCGACCGTGCTTTTTGGCTGCATTGACCACACGTTCGGCATCCTCGGCAGTAGCTGACAACGGCTTTTCAATAAAGACATGCGCCCCGGCTTCGAATGCGGCGATGGCAAAATCAGCATGGGTTTCGGTATATGTGTTGATCGAAACCGCGTCGGGTTTGGTTGCTGCCAGCGCAGTATGAAAATCGGTAAATTGCGGGTAGGCGGCAAAACCATCCGGAAGGTTTTCTGCCGGGATTTCGGAACGGGTACACAGTCCGACGATTTCGTACCCGTCAAGCGCGTGATAGGCCTTGGCATGCGATAATCCCATATTGCCAAGACCGACGACAAGAATACGAACCGGCTTCATGTTGTGCCTCCTGATAAGTTTCTAATGCTTTGTTGTGTTGAGATTATTCGACGCCTTTGATCCAGCTGCATGTGACGTTGTAATCGTCATCAAACAGGATCATGTCGGCCTGATAGCCCGGTGCGATGCGTCCCATGACATCGTCAAGTTTCAGGAACGCGGCCGGATACAGGGATGCCATGCGAAGCGCTTCGCCAAGATCGATGCCCACCATTTCGACGCAATTCTTAACCGCGGCGATCATGTCGAGGTCCGATCCGGCCAATGTACCATCAGCCAGCGCGCAGCGACCATCGGTGGCAATGATTTCCTCGCCACCCAGAACAAAGCGTTTTTCGTCAGCTCCGACTGTTGGCATGGCGTCGGTCACCAGCATGATCTTGCCTTTGGCCTTGGCGTGAATGGCAACCTTCAGAACGGCTGGATGCACATGATAGCCATCAGCGATCAATCCGCACCAGGTGCTGTCATCGGCCATCGCCGCACCGGCAACACCGGGTTCACGGTGGGTCATCGGGCTCATGGCATTAAACAAATGCGTGAAGCCGCGCATGCCTTCGGCAATGGCAGCCTGTACGTGATTATAAGTGCCCGCAGTATGACCGGCACAAACCAGAACGCCACGATCAGCCAGCTTTTTAATTGTGCCTTTGGCGGCCTTTTCCGGGGCCATGGTCACCAGGATACAGCCATTGGGAAGGCGGGTTAGAAGATCAATCGCGTCATCTTCCATCGGGCGGATGATATTCGCGTCATGCACGCCTTTGCGTTCGGCATTCAGATACGGGCCTTCCAGATGAATGCCGACAATGCCCGGTACCTCCTGATTGATTGCATCGGTGATGGCCGTAATCGCGGCTTCCATTTTGTCGCGATGATCGGTGATTAGGGTAGGCAGCATGGCCGTGGTGCCATATTTACGGTGGGCAGCCATGATCGCGCGAATACCGTCGACATCCGGTTCGTCATTCAGCAACACACCGCCGCCACCATTGACCTGAACATCGACAAGGCCGGGCGCAAGTGTCTGATTTTTTGCATCAATCACGTTGATGTTTTCAGTAATATCGCTGCTTTCGACAATTGCATCGACCTTGCCGTTCCGGACAATGACAGCTTTGCCGTTATGGAAATCTGTACCGTCAAAGACACGTGCATTGGTAATGGCAAAATCGGTCATCAGTGCGTCTCCGTTACTTTGGACAGGTGTGGTGGCGCATCTGGATTGCAACCACGTTCCAGCGCAACATGTTCTGCGAGCGTATAGAATGTCTGGATCATTGCGATGGGGGCCAGAAGCGGGTGGATATCCTCGACCACCGGAAGATGGCCCTTGATATCAGCGTGACCGGTTTCGGCGGCGAACAGATTATTGGTTTTCGCCCGCATTTCTTCAAGGAAACCCTCGACACTTTCGCGCGATGCATCCTGTTGGGAAAATACCAGCAACGGGAAGTCCTTGGTTACCAGTGCCATCGGGCCATGCTTTACCTCGGCCGCGCTGAAAGCTTCGGCGTGTAGGCTGCTGGTTTCCTTGAATTTAAGCGCGGCTTCCTGTGCAATGGCAAAGGCAGGACCACGGCCTATCACATAAAGACCGTTTGATTTTGCAATCGCATCGGCAGCATCAAGCCAATCCTTGCCAAGTGCCTTTTCCAGTGACGCGGGCAGGGTGGAAAGTGCCTTGTTAAAGGCCGGATCCCGGGTCCATCCCCCAACGATCTGTGCGATGGCAGACAATGTTGCGATATAGGATTTGGTCGCGGCAACACTGATTTCAGGGCCTGCCATCAGCGGAATGACATGGTCAACCGTATTGGCCAACGGGGAATCAACGACATTGACCAATGCTACGGTGCGGGCACCGGCATCACGGGCGGCCTCGGCATTCTTGACCAGATCCGGGCTTTTGCCCGACTGGGAGACGGCAATGAACAGGGCGTCCTTGCTGGCGATAGACCGGTTATATATCGAGACGATCGATGGGGCCGCAGATACGACCGGAATGCCAAGCTGGCTTTCAATCAGATATTTTGCGTAAAGCGTTGCATGATCAGAGCTGCCGCGCCCACAAGTCACAACGAATTTTGGCGGGTTGGCACGCAGGTCCGCGACCAGAGCATCAATTGCAGTCTTGTTGTGATCAAGCTGCTTGGCAACGATGGCCGGGGCTTCGGCCAGTTCGCGACCCATCTGGGTTTTGGGTGTCCAGCGCGTGCTCATATCGAGTGTTTCCTCAAACTTTTGGGGCGACGTGCGACGCGATCATTTTCAGCGCGCATCAACTTGCATTTCGGCGATGAAGTCGTAACTGTCGCCACGATAATAGGAGCGGGTGAATTCGACCGGTGTACCGTTGGCAAGGAAAGAACGCCGTTCGATATAAAGGGCGGCACAGCCATCAGGTACGCCAAGGATTTTTGCCGTTTCGCCATCAAACAGTTCAGCCCGAAGACGTTGAAGAGCGCGTTCAGGCTTTTTGCCGTATTTTGCCAGCGCATCATAAAGCGACTTTTCGACTTCATCCGGGCTTGGCAGGAAGGCGCGTGGCACGACTGCGTATTCGAGAGCCATCGGTTTGTCATTGGCTGTACGTAAACGCCGCAACCTTGTTACTTCTGTACCCGGCGAAAGATTAAGCGCCATGGCTTCTTCGGGCGAGGCATGACCGAGGGTTTTTTCAATCCAGACTGCACCGGGCTTCATACCACGCGTGATCATATCCTCGGTAAAGGATGTCAGGCGCGAAAGGGCCTGTTCAACGCGCGGGGCGACAAATGTGCCTGCGCCGTGACGCTGTACAAGGACGCCTTCTTCTACAAGGGCACGCATGGCATTTCGTACGGTAACGCGTGAAATACCAAGTTCATTAGCTAGATCGCGTTCGCTTGGCAGGGCGTCATCGACTTTCAGGATACCATCATCGATAACGGCCTTGATTGCTGTTTGCAGGCGGCGATACAGCGGGCCATGACCGATATTTTCGATGTCCCGGGCACGCAGGCTTGCGATGACGTCTGCTGTACTGATCATGCATGCACCTTTTGATATTTCCTGGCCATCAGGATTGCCCCATGCAGGGCATCGTTTTGTGCCGGAACCAGATCGGACCGGATATCGTCAGGCATGCGTTTTGCCATCTGCTCAGCAAGGCCGCCCATCAAACTCAGCCGTTTCGCCCCGAATTCCTTAAGCTTGTGCAGGATGTTGCGATTTGCGGTTACAGCAACATCGATGATTGCGGCAGCAGTCGAGTCACCATGGCTGTCGGCATCGAATACCATTGGGCAGAATGCGCCATAATCAGCTGGTCGGGCTTTCTCGGCAAAAGCGACGATTTCTTCTGGATTGTCGTTAAAATGTTTCATGACGGCGCGAGTCAGTTCGGATGACACCTCCAAACCTTCGTGGGCAAGCAGGGCGGTTTCAATCGCCGTCCGGCCAATACGGGCGCCGCTTCCGATATCAGAAATCTCGAAGCCCCAACCGGCAAGTGCCAATTCACGACCCTCGACAATCGCCTGTCCGCAGGTACCGGTTCCAACAATCAATATGGCACCATCAGCACCATCATGTGCGCCAAGGCATGCCGTGTAGGCATCGGTCGCAAAACAGGCACTGGCGAACGGATGTTTATAGGATTCGGCAAGTTTGCGTTCGCGCTCCAACGGCAAACCGGCCAGTCCAAGTCCTGCGTGCAAATCCGAAATGCGGCTGTCGGAAAGGCCTGCTTCCTTGAGTGCCATGGTCGCAGCGGCAATGATTTCGCCAAAGACGTGGTTTATGCCAAGGCGGGTATTTGCCCCGCCGCGCATGGCTTCACCGAGGGTCTCGCCCGCGCTATTGACAATGCGCGCCCGGCAGCGCGTACCGCCACCATCAATGCCAAGGTAGAGCTTTTCTTTTTGTGTCTTCTGCATTTTGACCATCCCTAACTGGCTGGATCATAGCAGAGTGGTATCTTAAAAAGCAATACCAATATAAATCCACTAATGCTGTTCTCGGTCCCATTTTGGCATTATGTAGATAAGGATGGCGCTGCCGGTGATAAATTGAAATCACCTATTATCTATTTGAAAATAAGTGAAACATGAGGTGGATCTGAGTAAATTTCGGGGTACGTGCAGGAAGTACCTTGCCTTGCTGGTATCATAATGGTATTTAATTGATGGAGGGAGATTGGAAAATGGCATCACGCACTGAAGAATTTGATATGCGCTTTGCCGGGTTGGATCAGTGGTCCGACGCCGATTTCCTTATGGCTTTGTGGGAAGGCCAGATGCGCGCGGTCGCATCGCTGGGGCCGGTCCTGTCGGATATGGCAACAGCCGCAAACGGGATAGCACGTCGCCTGGGCGGCGGCGGGCGTCTCGTTTATGTTGGTGCAGGAACTTCCGGCACGGTGGCCTGGCAGGATGCCAAGGAACTTGGCGGAACGTTTGGCTGGCCCGGAGACATGACCATTGTCATGTTGGCAGGCGGCTTGCAAAGCGAGCCGGGTGTATTCAATTCCGCTGAAGACGATACCAAAGCCGCAGAAGACGAAATTACCCGACATCGCATAGGTGAAGGTGACGCGGTTATCGCCGTCGCTGCTAGCGGCTCTACGCCTTATACATTGCGCGCCGTTAAACTGGCCCGCGAGCGCGGTGCTTACACCGTTGGTCTTTGCAATAACCCTGATGGCAAACTTTTGACGACGGCAGAGTGCGGTATTTTTCTTGATAGCGCGCCCGAAGTTATCGCTGGCTCAACCCGGATGGGGGCAGGGACCGCGCAGAAGGCTGCCATAAATATCCTTTCATCGCTTGTCATGAGCAAGCTCGGGCGACTTTTTGATAATCTGATGGTCGGCATGCGTGCCGAAAACATCAAGTTGCATGATCGCGCCATCCGCATTACGGGGCATATTGCTGGTTGCGATGCGCGGAATGCCGAAAGCGCCCTTGAAAAAGCACAGTTTGATATCCGCATCGCGGTCCTGATTGCCAAAGGGCACGAGACCGCGAAAGCCAAAGAAATTCTTGCGATGTTTAACGGAAATCTCCGGGCAGCGCTTGAGTATAAGGACTGATATCTGCAGGGATAGCAGTCCGCCGACATTGATCAGAGGAGGCATAAATGTCGAATAAAGTGTTTGCAAAAGGCCTGGCAGCGGCCCTGGCGGCAAGTGTCGCCTTGGTTCCGTTGATGGCATCTGCCGGCGAACTCGTGATCGAGAGCTGGCGTAACGACGATATCGATATCTGGAATGATCAGATTATTCCGGCCTTTAACAAGGAATATCCTGAAATCAAGGTGACTTTCTCGCCGACCCCGCCGACCGATTATAACGCGCTGATCAATGCGAAATTCGCAGGTGGTACTGCTGGCGATCTGATTACCTGCCGTCCGTTCGATGCGTCGCTTGAACTTTACAAGCAGGGAAATCTTGCACCGCTTGATGATATCAAGGGGATGGACAATTTCTCGGACGTTGCGAAATCCGCATGGCAGACCGATGATGGTTCCGCCACCTTCTGTCTGCCAATGGCATCGGTTATTCATGGCTTCATCTATAACAAGGAAGCCTTTGAGGCGGCCGGTGTTGAAGTCCCGAAAACCCGCGAAGAGTTCTATGCCGCCCTTGATAAAATCAAGGAAGAAGGCAGCTATATCCCGATGGCAATGGGTACTGCTGATCAGTGGGAAGCCGCCACCATGGGCTTCCAGAACATTGGTCCGAATTACTGGAAAGGCGAAGAGGGCCGTAAAGCCCTGATCGATGGTAGCCAGAAATTCACCGACAAGCCGTATATTGATACCTTTACTGAATTGGCGAGCTGGTCGAACTATCTGCCGGACGGTTATGAAGCCATTTCCTATCCGGATGCGCAGAACCTGTTCTCGCTTGGTCGCGCGGCAGTTTATCCGGCCGGTTCGTGGGATATTTCCCTGTTTAACAGCCAGGCCGATTTTGAATTCGGTGCATTCCCACCGCCCCCGGCTGCGGGTTCGGATACCTGCTATATCAGTGACCATACCGATATCGCGCTGGGTCTGAATGCCAAATCGCCGAATGCCGCCGAAGCAAAGATCTTTCTCGAATGGATGACCGGTTCGGAATTCGCGTCGCTTTATTCGAACGCGCTGCCAGGCTTCTTCTCGTTGTCGAACCACAAGGTCGAAATCAGCGATCCGGTTGCCAACGAGTTCGTCAGCTGGCGTCAGAAATGCGAGTCAACCATTCGTAACTCGTATCAGATTCTGTCACGCGGCACGCCGAACCTTGAAAACGAACTGTGGAACATTTCCGCACAGGTTATCAACGGCACCGTTACCCCGGAAGAGGCAGGCAAAGCTACCGAATCCGGACTTGCGAAGTGGTATGCGCCGCATCAGTAAGGCCTGAATACAGATGGCAGGTGACTTCTTGCGCCTGCCATCCTTGTATCCGCAGTAATATGCTGCAGTTCCGCAGATCACGCTGATTGACAAATCCGGCGGACAGGACTGCAATCAGGCGCTTAGATGAACGCTTTCGACCGGGGGCGCGTTCCCCGTACGCTTAATCTCAGAAAGACAGGATAAGGTATGGCGCATTCCGGGCCCATGACCGATTGGCGCAAGGCAAAATTGCCTGTGTTTGCCTTTCTGGCACCTGCGACGATCATCTACACATTGTTTATGATCTATCCGCTGATCGATTCCATACGTCTCAGTTTTTATTCCACGCCAAGAGGCGGGGAGATGGCCTTTGTCGGTTTCGATAACTATCGAACCATTCTGGGAGATCCGGACTGGTCGGCGACCTTCTGGAACAGCTTCTGGAACAACATGAAATTCTTTGCGGTTCACATGCTGGTGCAGAACCCGATCGGGATCGCGCTTGCGGGTATTTTAAGCCTTCCGCAACTGAGGTTCCGCAACACCTATCGCACGATGATGATCATGCCAACCATGCTGTCGGTGGTGATTGTCGGTTTCATCTGGCAACTGATCCTGAGCCCTGTCTGGGGTGTGGGCGTCGATATCCTTGATATTTTCGGCCTGAAATCACTGTTTGGTCCGTGGCTTGGCAAAGAAGGTTCGGCCCTGATCACGCTTTCCTTTATCTCGGTCTGGCAGTGGGTCGGCATCCCGCTGATGCTGATTTATGCGGCCCTTCTGGCTATCCCCGATGATCTGGTCGATGCGGCGATTGTCGATGGCGCGACCCATTTCGAGGTGTTTCTGCATATCAAGCTGCCGCTGGTTCTGCCGACGGTTGCGATGGTGTCGATCCTGACATTTGTGGGTAACTTCAATGCGTTCGACCTGATTTATGCCGTAAAGGGTGCGTTGGCCGGTCCGAATTTCTCGACCGATATCATGGGCACACTGTTCTATCGCACATTCTTTGGCTACCAGTTGCAGCTTGGCGATCCAAGCCTGGGGGCGACGGTCGCGTCACTGATGTTCCTGATCATTCTTGCTGGTGTTCTGTTCTATCTGTTCGCCGTGCAGCGCCGTCTGGCGCGCTACCAGTTGTAAGGAGGCGGCCAGATGATGATGAATAAAAATATTCGCAGGGAAGACATGTCGCGTGCCGTGATTGTGCATGCGATCCTGCTGACCTACACGTTGGTGGCGCTGTATCCGATCTTTCTCGTGATCATCAACGCATTCAAATCCCGCAAAGGTATTTTCAAAGACCCGATGGGGTTGCCGAATGCGGAAACCTTCAGTCTTGAAGGTTTTACCAAAGTCCTGGCCAAGTCGAATTTCGAGCTGTTTTTCTTTAACAGCTTTACCGTAACCGTCGTGACCATCGTTATTGTTCTGCTGCTTGCATCGATGGCCGCCTGGGCGCTTTCGGAATACAAGTTTCCGGGCAATACGTGGCTTGCGCTGTATCTGGCTGTTGGCATCATGGTTCCGATCCGTCTGGGATCGGTTTCAATCCTGAACCTGATTGTGGAGTTGGGATTGATCAATACGCTGACGGCCCTTGTGCTGGTTTATGTCGCGCAAGGATTGCCGTTGGCGATCTTTATCCTGACGGAATTCATGCATCAGATACCCAAGGACTTGAAAGAAGCCGCCCGTTGCGACGGGGTCGGTGAATTCAAGATTTTCTTTGCAGTTATCCTGCCGCTGATCCGACCGGCCGTGGCAACGGTCGCCGTGTTTACCATGATCCCGATCTGGAATGATCTTTGGTTCCCGCTGATCCTTGCCCCGGGGGATGGCAAACAGACCATTACGCTTGGTATTCAGCAATTCATTGGACAGTACGTTACCGACTGGAACGCGGTTCTGGCGTCGTTGAGCCTCGCGATAATTCCGATACTGATTCTTTATCTGATTTTCTCCCGACAACTCATTCGCGGCCTGACATCTGGCGCGGTGAAATGAGTATTGGTGTGACAGGAGCTTACCTAAATGGCTGATTTGAAACTGGACCAGATCCGCAAAAGCTATGGTGCTGTTGACGTGCTGCATGGCATTGATCTGGATGTGAAGGACGGAGAGTTCGTCGTATTTGTTGGGCCGTCCGGCTGCGGCAAATCGACACTTTTGCGCATTATTGCCGGTCTGGAAGATATCACGGCGGGTGATCTGATGATCGACGGTGATATCGTCAATACCAAAAGCCCGCGCGACCGCGGGATTGCGATGGTGTTCCAGTCCTATGCGCTTTATCCGCATATGACGGTCTATAAAAATATAGCGTTCGGCTTGAAACTGGCTAATCACGACAAAAGCGCGATTGACCAGCGGGTGCGAGAAGTCGCCCGCATTCTGCAACTGGACAAGCTGCTGGATCGTCGTCCTTCTGAATTGTCGGGCGGGCAGCGTCAGCGTGTCGCAATTGGTCGCGCCATTGTGCGTCAGCCGAAAGTTTTCCTGTTTGATGAACCACTGTCGAACCTGGATGCGGCGTTGCGCGTTCAAACCCGTATCGAGATCGCCAAGCTGCATCAGGAATTACAATCAACGATTGTCTACGTCACACATGATCAGGTCGAAGCGATGACGCTTGCCGACAAGATCGTTGTGATGAATGCTGGCAATGTCGAGCAGGTCGGATCACCGATGCAGCTTTATCATCACCCGCAAACCCGGTTTGTTGCCGGTTTCATCGGATCACCTGCGATGAATTTTACAACCGTGCATGTTGATGCGGTAGCGCAGGGTAAGGTAACCGTCACTGTGCCAGGAGGCGCCAAGGCCGTCCTGCCGTTTGATGTACCGGTCGATGATATTGGCAAGGATGTCGAACTGGGAGTACGTCCCGAGCATCTGTCACCGGGCGAGCAGGGGGATTTGTCGATCTCGGGCGAGGTCGACGTTGTCGAGAAACTTGGCGACTCTACCTATTTGTATCTCAAGCTCGCGAATGGCGACCGCTTCACGGTTCGCGCCCCTGGCCACAGCCGTATTAAAATCGGCGAGACTGTTAGTGCAGCAGCCGAATCCGGGGCATCCCATCTGTTTGACGTCGACGGCAAGGCTTATGCCAAGCTGGAATGCCCACCGGAATATAGTGCCGACGAATAGAGTTTAGCTTCCAGATATTTAGACATGAAGGGGTAGCCGGTTTGGCTGCCCCTTTTTTATTTGCAAGCAGATGCGTTTCGGTCCCGAAGTTCCGAAAAATTGTTGCAGAAGTTTAACTTGCAGAAAGTCCGGTTTCACGACGAGAATTGAAACGAATTGTTCAAAAGAACGCAAAATGATCGATTTTTCTTTCGTTTCAACAGAGTTTCTTGCGATACTGGTGCAGTCCCGGAACGTTAGCAATGTCACAGAATACATTGACGCCGGACAGGGGAAGTGCCGTCACGTCAACAGAGAGGTAAAATAATGTCGAAAAAGCATGGCGCACTGCGCGGTTCTTTGCTGGGGCTTACTGCTCTTGCTGGAATGGCGATGCTTGGTGCAAACGCACAGGCTGAAGAGCTTCGTTTGCTGACCTGGGGTGGATATGCCCCGGATGACGTCGTCGAGATGTTTGAGAAAGAGACCGGAATCGACGTTGAAGTCACGCTTTCGAACAACGAAGACATGATTTCCAAACTGCGTGCTACCGGTGGTGGCGGTTTCGACCTTGCCCAGCCGTCCCAGGACCGCATTTCTGGTGCACAGCTCGAATATGGCATTTACAAGCCGATTGATCTTTCCAAGATTGATGCTGCGAAGTTTATTCCGTCGATGCTGGAAGCAACCAAGAAAAATACCACGCTTGATGGCGAGGTTTATGGTGTCCCACATGTCTGGGGGACCAGCGGCCTGATCGTTGACACGACCAAAGCTGGTGACGTCAAGGATTATACCGATCTTTGCAACGCAGATATTTCTGGCAAGGTTTCCTATCGCTTGAAACGGCCAACCCTGATCGGATTTGCCTTTGCAATGGGTATGGACCCGTTTGCGGCATATGGCGATGAAGCCAAGTATCAGGAAATTCTTGATGCCGTTGAAAAGAAACTGGTCGAGTGCAAGCCGAACGTAAAAACCTATTGGGAAGGGGGCGATGCGCTTCTGAACCTGGTACGTTCTGGTGAAGTGGTTGCCGCGATGGCATGGGACACCGGTGGCTGGAAGCTTAATAACGACAACGCCGATATCACGTTTGTTGCCCCTGCATCAGGTGCATTGGGCTGGATCGATACCTTCGTCTTGCCGCGCAAATCCGAGAACGAAGATGCTGCTTACAAGTGGATCAATTTCGTCATGCAGCCTGAGATTGCTGCCAAAATCACCGCAAGTGCCGGTAACTTTACCGCATCCAAAGGTGCGGACGAGTTTGCGGATGACAAGCTGAAGGCGCAGTTCCAGGGAAGCTTCCCAGCCGAAGCCCTTGATAACATTAAATGGTATCCGACGGTTCCGGCTGGTCTGGAAACCCTTGAAGGCAAAACGCTTGATCGTGTGAAAGCAGCACAGTCGTAAGCCAAGTTGCTCTGATCCTGTTTGGATCGGATGATAATGTCCCCGGCATATGTTGCCGGGGACATTGCATTTTTTCATTTCTGCGATAGCCGGGTTCAAGCTGGCATCGGTAATTCATTTCATGCAGGCTCCTATGGCAGATCAATTCGACCTTGAATGTCGTGACGTGGTCAAAAAGTTTGACGCTTTTACCGCGGTAGATTCGATTTCACTTACGATTCCCAAAGGGTCCTTCTTTTCTATTCTGGGGCCAAGTGGTTGCGGTAAAACCACGCTGTTGCGCATGCTGGCTGGGTTTCAGGCACCGACATCGGGCGACATCCTTATCAAGGGATCATCGGTGCTGGGTGTCCCGCCAAACCGTCGACCGGTGAATATGGTATTTCAGCATCTGGCGCTGTTTCCGATGATGAATGTTTCGGAGAACGTGGCATACGGACTGAAACGCCGTGGTGCTGATCGGGCTACAATCGAGAAAAAGGTCAGTGATACACTGGCACGTGTCGGGTTGCCGGATTCCGGCCCCAAACAGATCAGTCAGCTTTCTGGAGGGCAGAAACAGCGTATCGCAATTGCACGATGCCTTGTGCTGGAACCAGCGGTGCTGCTGCTTGATGAGCCGCTCGGCGCTCTTGATCTCAAGTTGCGTGAGCATATGAAGGTGGAGCTCAAGCAATTGCAGCACGAGATCGGCACGACCTTTGTTTACATCACGCACGACCAATCCGAAGCCTTGGTAATGTCCGATCAGGTGGCCGTCATGAATGCAGGCCGGTTTGAGCAGGTTGGGGCTCCGCAGGATCTTTATTACAACCCGCATACGGCTTTCGTTGCCGGATTTGTTGGCGAAAGCAATCGCTGGAAGGGGACGGTTGGCATGACGCATGACGATCATATCGTTATCAATCTACCAACCGGTGGGGTCGTTCTGGCATCTCGTAAGACTCATCTAACACTGGCTGAAGGGCAACTTGTTGATGTTTTTGTCCGTCCGGAAGCCATCGCGATTGACGGGCAGGGTAAGACTGACAATGCGATTGCCGCAAAAGTTGACAATGTTCTGTTTAATGGTGCCGCCAGCAGTGTTCAGGTCCGCGATAAGGCAACCGGCCATGAAATGACGGTTGCGTTGCCGCAAACGGGTGCTTTTGCCAATCTGAAATCCGGTGATCTGGTCAATTTGACTTGGGGGGCTGAACAGACCCGATGCTTTGTCGCAGCACAAAATCAAGAGGCGACAGCATGACAAATCCTGCATCCTCGGGCACTGGCGGGGCTGTTCGCTTTGGCGCGCTATTGCTGGCCATGCCCTTGTTGCTTTGGCTGTTTTTGCTGGTGATCCTGCCGCATGTCGACTTGTTTCTTGTGTCGCTGCGTGAACGGATTTCATATGGCAAGTACGAATTCAGCCTGATCAATTACACCGAGTTTTTTGTCGAGCCGCTTTATTGGAACACCTATGTTCGAACGGCGGTGATGTCGATCATGGCGACCGCACTTACGCTTTTGATCGGCTTCCCTGTTTCCTATTACATCGCCAAAGTCATGCGAGGCAAAGGCAAGAATGTTTTGTTCCTGCTATGCCTGATCCCGTTCTGGGTATCAGAGCTGGTGCGGACGTTTGGCTGGATGATTTTGCTGCGCGAAAGCGGTGTGATCAGCAATTTCCTGCAATGGGCCGGGATCGCCGATGGGCCTGTTGAGATGCTTTATAATGATGCCACCATCATGGTGGGGCTTGTATACACGTCGATGTTGTTCATGGTCGTGCCTCTTGTGTCAGTACTTGACAGCCTTGACGACAGTTTGATTGAGGCAGGCTATGACCTTGGCGGAAATGCATTCACGGTGACACGCGATATCGTCATTCCGCATGCCATGCCCGGAATCGCGTCAGGCTGCATCGTTGTTTTCATGCTGACACTTGGTAACTATCTGACCCCGAACCTTTTGGGCGGCAAGGATAGCCTTTGGTTTACCGAGCAAATCTATACACAGTTCATCACGCGGTTTAACTGGGAATCCGGATCGGCATTCGGGTTCCTGTTGCTGGTTCTGTCATCGATGATTGTTTGGATCGGTCTGAAGCTGAGCCGCCAGACACTCTCAGAAACCGTGAGCTGAGGGAGGAAACCGCCGTGATTCCGAGCATTCCGCAGCCGCGCTTTTACAAAGGCATTTACGCAGGGTATATCGCTCTATTTTTCATCTACCTTAGTGCGCCGTTGATTGTTGTTGGTGTGTTTGCCTTCAATGATAGCCTGTTCCCGTCCATGCCATGGGGGGGAGGCACTCTCAAATGGTTCTTTGGTAGCGACGGTCCGTATATCGGAATATTCAATGACGGCAAGTTACTGGAAAGCGTTGGGGTTTCAGCCTTTGTCGCATTTTGGGTGACCTTGCTGTCGGTTACTGTCGGAACCTGCAATGCGTTCCTGTTTGAACGTGCGCAGTTTCCGGGCAAAAATCTGCTTTATGTGGTGGCGTTGTCGCCCTTGGTTATTCCCGGGGTCATATTGGGCATATCGATTCTGGTCTTTTCCAATGCCATTGCAAACGGAATTGAAGAAGCGATTGGATGGGATCTTGATTTCCTGCGACCGGGGCTGTTTCTGGTGATTATCGGACAATTTGCCTTTATCACTACGATAACGACGCTGGTGATTTCTGCGCGTCTTCGCAAATTTGACATCAGCCTGGAAGAAGCCGCACTTAATCTTGGTGCCACACGACAGGCAGCTCTTTGGACGGTTACCATCCCATTCCTGAAACCGGCATTGATCGGGGCGGGGATCGTTGCATTCCTGATGTCGTTTGAAAATTTCAACACAACACTGATGCTAGTCGGATCTGATGCGCCGTTGACCATTGCCATGTTTGACCGCCTCAAACAGGGATCAACACCGGTTCTGAACGCGCTGTCCCTGCTGCTTATGGTGGTTTCCGGCGGCTTGGCATTGCTTTCCGTTTTTGTTCAGCGTGACAGGAATTCCACCTGAGATTACAGCGTCAAGATGCAGCGATCCATGTTCGCAAATGAACATTGAACGGGTATCCTTTGGGTACCCGTTTTGCATATGCAAATGGAGTTGTTGCAATGCATTATTGCAAGTGCATGACTTTGTAATATTTTTGAAAGTGCCGAAAAATATGGGGAAATGTTAAATGTGCGCATGTGAAAGACATTTATGCCATTCATCAGGATTGAAAGCCTTTGCAAGCTGTTCGATTTATGAGATGTTCATATGAACATTTGAAGGGGTCGAATGCACGCTAAAAAGCAAAAACTGACAGTTTTTAAGGTCATTTCGCGCATCAAAAGTAAATTTCCGAAAACTGTCACTTGAGGAAACGTCCCCCTCGAATGAAAACGAATGCGTTGTGTCGACCGATCAACAGGCGGTTGGCGCGAACGAGTTTTTATTTGGGAGATAGAAGATCATGTTTCGCAAAACCCTGATGGCAGCAGCAGCTGTGTTCGCACTGGGCGGCACAGCGAATGCTGCGACCGAGATCACCTGGTGGCATGCCATGGACGGCGCACTGGGCGATGTCGTCAATCAGATCACTGCTGACTTCAACGCCAGCCAAGACGAATACCAACTGGTTGCTGTGAACAAGGGCGGTTACGAAGACACGATGACGGCCGGTATTGCTGCTTTCCGCGCGAAAAACCAGCCGAACATCATCCAGATCTTTGATGCCGGTGCTGCAACCATCATTAACGCCAAAGGCGCTGTTAAACCGGTTCAGGACCTTATGCAGTCAAATGGTGTCAAGTTTGACATCAATGATTACATCCCGGGGGTTCGCTACTTCTATGCCGATTCCGACGGCAAGATGATTGGCATGCCGTTCAACAGCTCGACCCCGCTGCTTTATTTCAACAAAGATGCGCTGGCCAAAGCCGGTGTTGAGGTGCCGAAAACCTGGCAGGAATTCGAAGAAATCGCACCGAAGCTGAAAGAAGCCGGTTTCGAAGGCCTTGCCGAGTCACACAGCCCGTGGATCTTCTTTGAAAACTTCATGTCGCGTCACAACCTTCAGATGGCAACCGCCAACAATGGTTATGACAGCACGGATGTCGAACTTCTATACAACAATGACGCGCTGAAAGATCACTGGAAGCACGTCAAAGAATGGAAAGATGCCGGTTATTTCGGTTACTATGGCCGCGCATGGGGCGCCAACCAGGACGCCTTCCTGCAGCAGAAAGCCGCAATGTGGCTCGGTTCTTCCGGCTCGTTCGGTGGTCTGAAAAAATCTGCACAGTTTGAATTTGGCACTTCGACCCTTCCATATTGGGAAGGCGTTGGTGACGCGCCGAAATCGACCTTCATCGGTGGTGCCTCGCTGTTCGCATTCTCTGGCCACAGTGCAGAAGAAGATGCCGGCGTTGCCAAATTCTTCGAGTTCCTGACCAAACCGGAAACCCAGTTCTACTGGCACAAAGAAACCGGTTATGTTCCGATCACCACCGCGGCCTACGAACTTGCCAAGAAAGAAGGCTACTATAACGAAAGCCCGGACGCCGAAGTCGGCATTCAGCAGCTTTCCGAAGAAGGTGGAGAGTGGACCAAAGGTTATCGCCTTGGTTTCTACGTTCAGATCCGTGAAGTCATCTATCGCGAAGTCGACAAGATGATGAATGGTGAAGCAACCATCGATCAAGCTTTTGCTACGATCGAGGAAGAAGGCAATGCGCTTCTGAAACGCTTCCACGATACCTATTCGAACTAAGCATTATCTCGCTGACAGGGCGGCTTTTACCGGCCGCCCTGTTTTTCGATTCCTGGACCGGTCTTGGGGTTGCGTCAGCAATGAAACGCGTACAATTCGGGCACAGCCCGGTGCCATACTTTTTTGTGGCACCACAAATTCTGATTATTGCGATATTTTTCCTGTGGCCTGCCGCACAGGCAGTTTACCAGTCTTTCCTGCTTGAGGACGCCTTTGGCATGTCCTCGCAATTTGTTTGGTTCCGAAATTTTGAGGATGTGCTTTCGAGCAGCAGCTGGCTGAAGTCAGCCATTTTCACAGCTGTCTTTTCCTTCCTTGTGGCATTCATTTCCATCGCGATTTCGCTGTTTCTTGCCGTTCGGGCCGATGAAGTGATCCGTGGAGCCAAATCATATAAAACGCTTTTGATGTGGGGATATGCCGTTGCGCCGCCTGTGGCTGGCTTGCTGGGCAATATGTTGTTCAACCCGTTGATGGGCGATCTATACAAGCTGTTCAACAGCTTCGGGTTTGAGTTCAATCACATCCAGAATGCGAATGATGCGGCATTTGTCGTGACGCTGATTGCCGTGTGGAAACAGGTCAGTGTGAATTTCATTTTCTTCCTGTCAGGTTTGCAGGGAATTCCGAAATCGGTAACTGAAGCCGCTACGCTGGATTGCAAAAGTGCGGAACGTCGTTTCTGGACGATTACCTTCCCGCTGCTGGCGCCAACCACATTCTTCCTGATGGTGATCAACCTGACCTATGCGTTCTTTGAAACGTTCGGGATCATCGATGTTTCGACCAAGGGATCACCGGGGGGTGCGACAGCAACCCTTGTTTACAAGGTTTATGTCGACGGATTCCTTGGAGCGGATATGGGCGGTAGTTCGGCGCAATCCGTGCTGCTGATGATCATGGTCAGCGTGCTGACTGTATTCCAGTTCCGATTTATCGAACGCAAAGTGCATTATTAGGGGGGGACGCGTCATGTATCAGTCAAAATGGCGTTCTATTACCAATCATGTGATCCTTATTCTTGGATCGCTCTTTATGATCCTGCCGGTATGGATTGCGTTCGTTTCATCGACCCATACGCGTGAATTTCTGTTCCAGAACGGCTTGCAGTTCTGGTTTGGCGGACATTTCCTTGAAAATTACGGCGCGATCTTGTTTGACACGGCGGCAACAAAAGGCCGTGTTACTGCGCTTGAAATGCTGTTTAATAGCATGGTTCTTGGACTTGGCTTTGCGATTGGCAAAGTCATCATTTCAATGATGGCGGCATATGCGATCGTCTATTTCCGCTTCCGGCTTGCGGTGCCGATATTCTGGGTCATTTTCTCGACCCTTTTGCTGCCTCTTGAAGTGCGAATTGTGCCATCCTACGAGGTGGTATCAAGCCTTGGGCTACTCAATACCTATACCGGCTTGATCCTGCCGCTGATTGCGTCGGCAACGGGTACGTTTTTCTTCCGTCAGTTTTTCAGATCTGTTCCGGATGAGCTTTTGGAAGCCGCGCGTCTGGATGGGGCAGGGCCGCTTCGTTTCTTCATCGATATTCTGGTGCCGCTTTCGGTCACCATGATTGCCGCGATCTTTATCATCATGTTTGTGGTTGGCTGGAACCAGTATCTTTGGCCGTTGCTGATGACTACTGATGATCAGCTTTACACCATCGTGATCGGGATCAAGCAGGTTTATAATTCGCTTTATGAAGGCGGCCAGATTCCGCAGTTCCCCAAGGCATTTGCACTGACAATCATGGCAACCATCCCGCCGGTACTGGTGGTGGTGATTTTCCAGCGAATGTTCGTAAAAGGTCTGGTCGAAACCGAAAAATAGGCTCGATCAACCATTTGATATCAGTGATTTAAAGATACACAGATCCGCATACAGGATACGAAAATGGCAACTGTTACCCTTAATCGGGCTGAAAAAACCTATGACAATGGCTTCAAGGCTTTGCATGGTATCGATCTTCATATTGGTGACGGGGAATTCACCGTTCTGGTCGGCCCGTCGGGCTGTGGCAAATCAACACTTCTGCGAATGATCGCGGGCCTTGAAAGCATTACAGGTGGCGAGATCAAAATCGATGACCGGGTTGTCAACAATGTTGCGCCGGCTGATCGTGACATCGCGATGGTGTTTCAGAACTATGCGCTTTATCCGCATATGACCAACTATGCCAACATGGCGTATGGTCTTAAAAATCGCGGATACAGCAAGGTGGAAATCGACACCCGCGTTCGAGATGCCGCCAAGATTCTTCAGCTTGACGATTATCTGGAACGCAAACCGCAGCAGCTTTCGGGCGGGCAGCGCCAGCGTGTGGCAATGGGGCGTGCAATTGTGCGCGAACCAAAGGTTTTTCTGTTTGATGAGCCGCTGTCGAACCTTGATGCAAAGCTTCGTGTCGATATGAGGCTTGAGATCAAGAACCTTCAGCAACGTCTTGGAATTACTTCAGTTTATGTGACGCATGATCAGGTCGAAGCCATGACACTGGCAGATCGCCTGATTGTCATGAATGCTGGCGTTGCCGAACAGATTGGCACGCCGATTGAAATATATGAAAAACCGGCCAGCCTCTTTGTCGCAAGCTTCATCGGATCGCCGTCAATGAACTTCCTAAACGGGACGGTTTCGGATGACAAAAGCCACGTCGTTATCGGCGATGGCAGCAAGATCGATCTTGATCATCAGATCGAGGCCGGTCGAGAACTGGTGGTCGGGGTCCGTCCAGAACACTTTACCCTGACTGTCGATGGCAGTGGTGCATTGAAGGCCAGGGTTCGAATGATTGAATCGCTTGGTGCGGAAACGCTGGTCTATCTTGAATTCGGTGAAAAGAATGAAAGTGTGACGTTGCGCATGCAGGGCACGCATCAGTTTGCCAAAGGACAGGAACTGGCACTTTCGACCACAACCGATCAGGTGCATCTGTTTGACAGGGACAGTGGCAAGCGTCTCTGATCTTGATTTGATCTCTGGTTCGTCGCAAGCCGGTCTGCAGCGGCCCCGGTGCGTCTATCGTGCCGGGGCTGTTTTTTAGACGGAGGGAATGCGTAACCGGGTTAATTTTGTCCTTGTTTCGATACAGCCAAGCAGGTAGTTCCTTGGCCATACAACGCAGGAGCATCATGTGAACGCCGAACAGAAACAGGTTCTTTATCAGGAAGCTGAAAAAGAACTGATCAGCATCACCGAGGGTGAAACCAACGTCACCGCGCTGATGGCGACAATCAGCTGTATTCTTGCACAAAAGTTCGACTATTATTTCTGGACTGGCTTTTATATCGTTGATCCAGCGAAAGAAAATGAACTGGTCGTCGGGCCTTATCAGGGGACTTTGGGGTGCCTGCGCATTCCGTTTGGTCGCGGTGTTTGCGGCACAGCTGCTGCGACGCTCAAAACCCAGGTTGTTGAAGATGTTCACGCTTTTCCGGGGCATATCGCCTGTGACAGCCGGTCGAACTCCGAGATTGTCGTGCCGGTGCTGAATGCGCAAGGACAGTTGATTGCGGTGCTCGACGTCGATAGTGTCGAGGCTGGTTCGTTCGACGATACTGATCGCATCGCACTTGAAACTTTAATGCAGCGCATTTTTGCGCAATGATAACTCACCAGTTTCGTTCATACGAAACGGCGGACAACACAAACTTTGGAAGATAACCCATGGCTGGCAGTGTCAATAAAGTCATTCTCGTCGGGAACCTCGGCCGCGATCCTGAAATTCGTTTCACCCAGGCTGGCAAAAAGATTGCCAATTTCAGCATTGCGACCTCGGAACAGTGGCGAGACCGCCAGTCGGGCGAGCGTCGCGAGCGCACCGAATGGCATCGCATCGTCGTTTTCAACGAAGGTTTGGCCGATGTGGTTGAACGCTTTGTGAAAAAAGGCAGCAAGCTTTATATCGAAGGCCAGCTTCGCACCCGCAAATGGCAGGGGCAGGACGGCAAGGACAATTACACCACTGAAATCGTGCTTGAAGGATTCAACTCGAACCTGACCATGCTCGACAACCGCGGCGAAGGCGGCGGCATGGGTGGTGGCGGCGCAAGCTCTGGCGGCAGCTATGGATCGGACAATGGTGGCGGTTATGGCGGCGGATCGGATGCCGGTTGGGGCAATGGTAGCTCGTCGGGCGGCGGTTCTGCGCCTGCCGGAGCACCGGACCTTGATGACGAAATTCCGTTCTAAGACGCGGTTGGTTGCAAGACTTGTTGATGCCCTCGGGAACTTGCTTTTCCGGGGGCATTTTTGTTCATGCCAGAAGAGTGCATCTGAATAAGCCACCCAGCCGATCTTTCGGTTCCCAGCCTCGCATCTGTGAAAAGTAGCATTCCCATGACATCGAATGGCAAGTTGACCCTTGATTTCATAAAGCAGCAGGCAGAAGAAGAACAGCTAATGCCGACGAACTTCAAGCAGGTGAAGCTGACAAAGAAGTTTCTGTTGCCGCACATCCGGAAATTGCAAGACGACTTGCTACGTCTGAGATTGCAGTTTGATCGTGAGTTTGATCAGGCCCGGCACCCGAAAAAAGGCGAATATCCCCAAGGATACTGCTATGAAATCACCAAAGGCGTCAAAGAGCTTTTGGAGCATGAGTTGCAGGCGCCACAGACCGTGGGGATTGGCGCGTTACGAGATTTTTGTCTGAATGGTGGAATAGCCAAACGTGTTTGGGGCAATCTTCGACACGAATATTTTCAGAATGCTTTCCAGTTCGGCGATCTTTACGTCGATGTTTCCAATGATACAGTGACGATCACCAAGCCAAAGGTGGAAATCCTTCCGCTGGCCAAGGCCCGATTCTATTCGATCTCGGACTATGACACCTATGCCGGGCTCGCTGAGAAATACTGGAAGGGTAATATCTATCCAAACCGGCTTTTGCCTGAATTGGCCGTTATGTTCCCGATCTTCTTTGTTTCGGCGGACGGGAAGCTCGAAGCGCATGCGAATTACCAGACGATCCTGTATCGCAATATGCAACTCGATTTCGCGTTAGCGGAGAGGTTCCTGACCAAGGGCAGGTTTCAAGATCGGGTATTCCCTGAAAACCATGCCAAACGTCTGATATCCGAGTTCGGCGGTCTTGAAATGCCGGTATCAAATGATGACCTTAAAAGACACTTCGCCGCCGCCCGGCAAAGCGAATTACGGCTGGATGCTGTTCGTTGTCAATTGCTGCTTGATCAGGCGCGAGCAATTTGAAATTGTTGTAACTTCAAACATATAATGTGTTCGTTTGAACATTTGCGCGGTATTCAAATCCGGGAATATAAATTTGGTCGGACCGATCTTTGGTAACCCGGACATGGGTAGAAACTACATCGTGCAGGACTGTGTCTATGCCGTCATCCGCAACGATGCCGGTGAGGTTGCGGTTGCGCGCACTCCCAAAGGCGTTGTTCTCATCGGGGGCGGGGTCGAGCGTGGCGAAAGTGAGCGTGATGCCTTGCATCGCGAAGCATATGAAGAATCCGGTTACAGGATAGATATTCGCAATCGTCTTGGAATTGCTTCACAATATGTCAGCAATTTTACCAAAGGCCGGTTTCGGCTCAAGCGCGGTGTGTTCTTCCTGTGCGAGTTCACCGAACGACTTGGGCCGCCGGTTGAACCGGATCATGAACTGATCTGGCTTGCCTATGATGATGCGCATCAAAAATTGATCCGGCCATTTCATCGTTGGGCGCTTGAAGTAGGGTTTGCGGGAGAGCAGGCATCGCCTTAACCGCAACACTTTTTATATTTCTTGCCCGAACCACAAGGGCAGGGATCATTGCGGCCAATGTTGACGGAGTTAAGAACAGTTTTTAGGTTTCGTTGTTCGGGAAATTTACCATCTATATAAAGCCAGTTCCCGTTGCGGCGTTCAAATCGGGATATTTCGTGCAAGACATGATCGGTACCCCTATCGCGAAACCGGGCAACGAATTCGACAATACCATTCTGATCAAGAATGCCGCCTTTATCCGTCGCAATTATTTCCAGTCCAGTCCATTCGCATCTGTCCGACCTGATCTGATCCTGATCAAATCCTGATGCCTTTTCCGGAGCCAGTGTTGCCAGAAGGTAATCCGCGTCTCGGCAAACAAATGCGCTGTAACGAGCACGCATCAATTGTTCGGCAGTTGAGGCTTTTCGCTTTCCAGCCAGGATTGCCCCGCAGCAATTGTCGAAACTTTCGCCTTTTCCACAAGGGCAGGGGCCTATGGCTGCAGGTTTATGCATCGCACATCGCAACTGTCCATTGGTCACATAAATCATTTTCGCTCAAACGCATTGTTAATGTCGTGTCATACCAGCCCCAACAGGAGCGGGTATCGACCAGTCCCATTACCACATTTTATGGGGTGCCTTAAAACGCTGCAAAAAACAATCAGTATGCCTTCTTTTTGCCGTATATCGATTTTAGCGTGAAGATATTGGTATTAATAATTCCCGACTGCGTTTATCGGGTAAATTATGTAAAATACTGATATTGAAAGTTAAATATAGCTGAAATCCAGTCAGGTTTATCTTGACGAATTTAGTCGGATTTAGGTATATTAACTTTTGCGGGTGGGGGCCCAATGGCACCGCCGGATGATGTTCCGGCCTAATGGCGGACATGTAAATTGTCGATTTGCTTCGAGGAAGGAAGAGACACGATGAATATACGTTATCTTTGCGTCTGCTGTCCTCTCCCATAGGGCCTATGGGATGAAATTGCGACCGGACGAAACCATTTCCCCAAATGAATGCCGGTCGTCCACGTGATTTAAGTCACAACTGACAGTGTTTGCGCGTCATCTAAAGTCTGTTTGAATTCGTAGGAAGAATTGTCAGGCGTGGTGCGTAAACCTCTCTGGAGGACATGATATGAGCACGATTAAATTACCTGCAGTACCGCAGGACGACGGTTTCTCCGGTTACCTGAGACAGGTCTGGAAGTTTCCGATGCTCAGCGTAGACGAAGAATATATGCTTGCACGCCGCTATCACGAGCATGATGACACGGATGCAGCTCACAAGCTGGTCACAAGTCACTTGCGTCTTGTCGCAAAAATTGCGTTCGGCTATCGGGGCTATGGCCTTCCAATGGCTGATCTGGTGGCCGAGGGCAATACCGGCTTGATGCGGGCTGTTCAAAAATTCGATCCGGAACGTGGTTTCCGTCTGTCGACCTATGCAATGTGGTGGATCAAGGCGGCAGTGACCGAATATATCCTTCACAGCTGGTCGATGGTGAAACTTGGCACCATGGCAGCGCAGAAAAAGCTGTTTTTCAGCCTGCGTAAAGCCAAAAAGCAGCTTAACATCTATGACAATGGCGAACTGTCACCCGAACAGGCAGAAGCCGTTGCCGAGAAGCTTGGCGTGACCGGTAAAGAAGCGCTTGAAATGAACCGTCGCCTTGCAGCGCGTGATTTCTCGCTTAACACACCAATGCCGAAAGACGAAGGCATGGAGTATCTTGATACTCTGTCGTCAGATGCACCAAGCCCGGAAAGCATCGTTGCAGATGCAGAGGAACGTGTTTTACATAACGACATGCTGAAAAGCGCGATGGGTGAGTTGCCAGAGCGTGAGCGTGAGATTATCGAAGCCCGTTTCCTGAGTGATGATCCGATTACGCTTGAAAAACTTGGCGAACGCTTTGGCGTAAGTCGCGAACGTGTCCGTCAGCTTGAGGCGCGCGCATTCAAAAAAATTCAGGAATCTGTTCTGACGCAGCATGCTGCAGCGTGATCAGATTTCCACTAATCGATCAAAAGGCGGCATCTTCTGATGTCGCC
>NZ_JBEPTC010000018.1:0-58832 GCF_040549275.1 Thalassospira sp. MBR-102 | reverse complement strand
CTTGTCGCCGTCATGCGTAAAATGATCGTAAGGGCAAATGCAAGAATGCGCCAATATCATGCAGCGGTGCTTGACACATAACACCGCTGCTTTTTTATGAGGAGCGATATCATGCAGGCCGGAATGCTGGCAGATGCGCTGGCCCGTCAGGCCGTGGCGGTATGCCGATATTATCTGCCCTCGGGCACAAAACAGGGGCGATACTGGATATGCGGTGATGTCTATGGCAATCCGGGGCGCAGCCTTTTTGTCCGTATCAGCGGGCGCCGGGCCGGGAAATGGTGCGATGCGGCCACCGGTGAATTTGGCGATCTTCTCGATCTGATCATGCTCAATCGCGGTCTCGCACTGCGAGATGCTCTGGCAGAAGCACGACACTTTCTGCGCATGCCGCGTCTTCCCGAACCACCGGTTAATGTCTCTCAGGGCGGCCCGGATGCCTATGATCCGGTTGCCGCGGCACGACGCCTGTTTGCAGCATCCGGCCCAATCACAGGCACACTTGCCGAAGGCTATCTAGATAGCAGAGGCATACAATTAACCCAGGATCACACTGCCCTGCGGTTCCACCCACATTGCTATTACCGCAATGAAACCGGGTTTGAGGTATGGCCCGCGATGATCGCAGCGGTGACCGATCTCAAGGGCGTGATCACCGGCATTCATCGCACATGGCTGGATCCGCAAACTTGCGACAAGGCACCGGTCGCGCAACCACGGAGAGCGTTGGGACAGCTTCTGGGACATGCCGTTCGCTTCGGTCAGGTTGGCGACGTCGCCATCGCGGCTGAAGGCCTTGAAACCGCGCTGAGCCTTAAAATGCTGTTCCCGAACCTGCCGGTTCTTGCCGCCCTGTCGGCAGCTCATCTCGGGGCTCTGATCCTGCCCGATAGTCTGCAGCGGCTTTACGTTGCCAGTGACAATGATCCAGCCGGATGGCAGGCGTTCAACCGTCTTCGGTCCCGGCATATGGATCGGGATATCCGTGCACTCGTGCCCCGGCTGGATGACTTCAATGCCGACCTGATCACCTTCGGTCCTGATCCGGTTCGGCAATCGATTGCGCGTCAACTACTTCCCGAAGACGTTCCGCAGTTTGTACTTTGCCCACAGCCTGCACGTAGCCGTCATGCGTCTGGTCACGGTTTAGCATGACAGAACAGGTCTGTTCTTTCTCCACAGGGCCGCATCGCGGTCTTTCCAGTGCGGGGATTTGCCGGAGGTCGGGCCGGTGGCAACAGCAGGCTGTCCTCCACTGCGTTACGGTCCGGATCGTGCTTGTGCGCTGCCATCGCAAAAGGACCGAGGGATGCCACCGGCCCTGATCCCTCCGGCGGGCAATCTCCGGAAAGACCGCAAAGGATGCGGTCTCATCACCGGGAGAAAGAACCATGCTGTCCTGCAATCCTCACCTGCAAACCGACCACTCCGATGCGTCTTCTACAAGTCTGGCAAGCGAGCAACTCCATCTCTTCGGACATCTTCCGGAGCCTGATGAAAGCATTTCCGGTCCGATGCCGGAACCCGATCAGGCCGATCAACTGATTGCGGCCGGAATGAACATCTTCGTCGATCTTCTGGGCGACAGTGCGCTTGAGAAAGATCTCGGCGAATGCCTGTGGAACGTCGTCAATATCTTCCATCGCCGCATTGCCTGGCTGGATCGGTTGCTGGACGACAATGAGCAGCAACAGCGTCGATTGACAGCTGAGCAGGATGGATCGGAGATTAAATCCGTCGAACTCGAACGCTGCCTTGCTACGGGCGAGTTGATCGTCGAGCGGCGCGACATGTTCGAAACCTTCCGTGAAATCGCCTGTGATCATTACGAAACACTGACTGCTTCGGCCTGGCGTCCGCGTAACGGATCGCTAACCAACCGCCGGACGGTGACCGCTGCCATGATCGACAGTCGCGACTTCCTGGCGGCCAAACGCAAGGCGGAAATTGAACCCCTGATGCCGTCTGGCCCACGCATTGCTTTTACCGGCGGTCTCGAATGCAACGATCATGTCCGTATCTGGGAAGCACTGGATGTGGCCAAATCAAAGCATCCGGATATGGTCCTGATCCATGGCGGTTCACCCAAAGGGGCCGAGAAGATTGCCGCCTGCTGGGCAGACAATCGCGGCGTTTCTCAGATCGTGTTCAAGCCCGACTGGAACCGGTTCCGCAATGCTGCACCCTTCAAACGCAACGATCAGATGCTTGATGCGTTGCCGATTGGCGTGATCATGTTTCCCGGTTCGGGTATCTCGCAGAACCTTGCTGACAAGGCGCGCAAGGCCGGTATTCCGGTCTGGCGGTTTGGCAAGGACGGCACATGATGTGTCGTCCAGTACATAGTTCCGGCAATCGGTTTTCCGGTTCTGTTCGACAAGCTTGCAGCTCCTTGGACCTGTAGGGATCGGGTGCTTGTCAGCCAATAGTAAGGATAATCTCGCTGTTGTTTATTGTCTCGATGCTTCCGCACTCCTTTCGAGCTCTGTGTTCGGCATGGTGAAGCTGCCGGACGGCGTTTCATTTGATCTTTTGACATTGGAACTATAACTGGCTGGGAGTTCAGTCGGTATAGATTAGGCTTGTGACATCACGATCTGCAGGGAGAAAGCACTGCGGAAGAACAGCCATTCGCCTCCTTTCCTGAGCTGTTTGGGGTTCGTGGAAACCATTCCTGCATGTCTTTGGGCGCGTAAATCCCGCGCCGTTCCGTTCAACCCGCCGGAGCGAAAAATGTCCCCGCCGTCCTGCGTCCGGCTTCCTCGCGCACCAAATTTTACGCTCAGGCGGGTGCTTCGCTACGCTACGCTCCTTCGGATGAACGGCCCCGGCTATGCGGTCTTTTCGCTGGCGACATCGCAGGGATGATCCCGCGATAAAACAGCAAATGGAGACTATCATGGCTATCACCCTTGGCACTTTCACCAAACAGAATGACGGCAGCTTCACCGGCCTTCTCAAAACCCTGAACATCAACGCCAACCTGGTTATCGTTCCGACCGAAAAAATCGCCGAAAACGCTCCTGACTATCGCGTCTATGCCGGCAACGGAAACCGATACGAGGTCGGTGCGGGCTGGAGCCAGATCGCCAAAACCAGCGGTGAAACCTATATCAACCTCAAGATCGCCGCCCCCGAATTCGGTCCCAACTGGGTCCGGGCCCGCCTCGTCAAACTCGAAACACCGACCGAGGATGGCGTCTCGCATCTGGCCCTCTGGGAACCGCGCGAACGCTGAAAAATATCCTTCTCACTTGGCCCTGCCGGGATATCCCGGTGGGGCTTTTCTTATGCTCCTGCATCACAATCAGGGCGCTTTGTGGGGCAGGGGGAAGAGAGTTTATCGTCTCGAATGTGCCATTTTGCCACCCGGCTTTCTGCATCCGTCAAGGATCGCGGGCCCCGCCAAAATGCGCCATTCCGCTTCGCTTCATTCTGCATTTCGGTTCCTCCCACGCCCGCTTCGCGGCGGCTAAAGCCGTCCCTGACCGATGCAACGCGGATGCCTTCGGATCGCTGTTCTCAATGACAGAACGGTTCAATCGAAGGAGCACATCATGTCACATCGCATTGCATATAAAGGCCATTTTTACAGTGAAGACGAACTGCGCGAGGCCATCTGGTTGGTGCAAATTGAACTACGGAACGGCCTGCCGGAAGACGAGAAACGGGAAGCTGAACAGCAGATTACTGAACTACATGCTCTGCTGAAATCCCTGCGCAATCCATAACCGAAGGGCATGTTCCAGACTGCAAAAGACGGTTGGCAGGACCTCCATTCTTGCTGGAAATCCCGTCATCAACAGGGGGATCGTTTTTGACAGGGGGCTGTTTTCGAGCGTCCCCAGACCCGTCCTGTCGCGCCACACTCCGATCGCTTTTGACGATGTTCGACGAAAGGATCGCGTGATGACTGATTACAACACACGGGCGATGGAAGCGCGCAAGGGCAGCCCTTTCCTCTCCACCCAGCAGGCAGCTTTCTATCTTTCCCTGTCAGCCAGAACCCTCGAAAAGATGCGCTTTAACGGCAAGGGGCCACGCTATCGCAAACATGGCCGTTATGTCCGCTACCATATCGACGATCTCGATGCCTGGTCGGAAGGGCGTGAACCCGGCACGCGCTCCGATGACGGAGAGCGCTCATGAGGTGCCGTCATTTATCGCGCCATTTGATGCCCCGGAAGGATGTCCGGCACGCCCTCGGTGCCTGTCTTTGGGGTGTTCTCGGGATTGGTTTGATCGGTTTTTCTGCTGCTTATAACGACACCCCTTGGTTGATCTGGAATGCATCACCCAGCGCACCTGTCGGGCTCTATCGGATGATTTCCGGCGCGCCCAAAAAGGGTGATTTCGTTCTGGTCCGTACCCCGAAACCGATGTCGCAACTGGCAAGCTCACGCCACTACATCCCGGTTAATGTACCGCTTGTCAAACGTATTGCCGCGATTGCCGGGGACCATGTTTGTGCGGCCCGCCGCGTCATTCTGATCAACGGTCATGCGGTTGCCCGACAGCTTGGTCGCGACAGTTACGGGCGCAAACTACCACTGTGGCAGGGCTGCCGGTTGTTGCATGAGGACGAATATTTCTTGCTGATGACAGAAGCATCAACGTCTTTTGATAGCCGATATTTCGGGCCTGTGATACGTGAAAACCTAATCGGGAGGCTCGTGCCGCTATGGGTAAACTGAGCCTTCTGGTCCTCGTTTTTTGTTGGATATTCACCAGTAATATTCATGCTCAACCAATAGCAAATTGGGACCGTGAAATCGTAACCGCATCACAAAGTTTTGCCATTCCTTCAGCATGGATCCGTGCCGTCATCAAGGTGGAAAGTAGCGGTAAACAGGACGCGGTTTCATCGGTGGGCGCAATGGGGTTGATGCAATTGATGCCAGCGACCTGGGGTGAATTGCGAGAGCGTTATGGCTTTGGCAATGATCCCTTCAATCCGCGTGACAACATTCTCGCGGGTACCGCTTATCTACGCGAGATGTATGACCGGTTTGGCTATCCCGGCCTGTTCGCGGCTTATCATGCGGGTCCCGGACGGTATGAAGCTCATCTGCGTTCCGGAAAGCTCTTGCCGGTGGAAACGGAGCGCTATGTCCAAAAGCTTGAAGAGCTTTTGTCAACGCGAGAGCACGATAATACAGGTGGGACCGGAGATTTCTCCGGCTCCGCCCTGTTCTTCCCGCTTTCCAGTCACAGCAATGGTTCGGAAGTGTTCCCGTGAGTTTTTCGCAGGCTTGAAGCCTCGTGAGAACTGGTATGCGGTTGCAGGCAGAAGAGCAGGGCGGCGTAAGGCAAGATAAAACAATGGCACCATCGCGTTGCTTCGATGCCCTCAAGTCTTTGTCTGCACATCTTTTTTCAGGATCAGGGATAGTGCCAAGGCGGTGCAGGATAGTGCCTTTATCGTCGCTAGCCATTGGAAATCCTTGCTTTCATTGGTGCCAATTGTTGCGGGCGGATCGTGGAGAACGCAATGGCTGACGATGTCTTCAAACCCAAGCTTGGCAAGATCCGCTCACGTGGCGGGAAGGGCGGACGCAAGTTTCTGCATCGGGTGCTTGCAGCGACCAATCAGGCAGGGGGATATCGGCGTTTGGGCCGGTCCCGCTTTACCGGCAGCCGACTGGGGCGTGCGAGCGGGGCTGGGCAGGTGCTCGCAAATCGTGATCATTATGCTGCCTTCCGACAGCGCCGGGTGATCATCAAATCACGGATTGTCCGGCTGGCGGGAAAAGGCATGCAGGGCGCGCGGGCGCATCTGCGCTATATCCAGCGCGACGGAGTCACAAGAGAAGGGTTGCCAGGTGAGCTTTACAATGCCGATCAGGATCGGGCGGATGGTAAAGAATTCCTCGAACGGGCCGATGGTGACCGGCATCAGTTCCGCTTTATCGTCTCGGCCGAGGACGGCGCAGAATATGCCGATCTCAAACCCGTCACCCGACGGCTGATGAGGCAGATGGAAGTTGATCTTGGTACGAGCCTCGACTGGGTCGCGGTCGATCATTTCAATACCGGCCATCCTCATAGCCATATTCTTGTGCGGGGTAAGGATGAGCAGGGGCGCGATCTGGTTATTGCCCGCAACTACATGGCACGCGGCATGCGGGAACGGGCGGCAGAGATTGTCAGCCTCGATCTCGGACCGCGCACCGATCTGGAAATTGAAAACCGGTTGCGGCGTGAAATCGATCAGGATCGCTTGACCAGTATTGACCGTAACCTACTGCGTCAGATGGGCGAGGACCGGATTGTCAGTGCAGCAGACAAAGATGTCTTTCGACAGAGCCTGCGGACGGGACGTTTGCAGAAGCTCAGGCGTCTTGGACTGGCCGAGGAGATAACTCCCGGTCTATGGCGACTTGAGGAAGGTCTGGAAGCAACATTATCCCGGATGGGCGAACGCGATGACATCATCAAGACCCTGCACCGAGAAATGAAACGCCGGGAGATTACCCGTAGCCCCGCCGATTTTGTGATTGATGCCAAACATGAACTGGGCAAACAGCCCATCATCGGTCGTGTTGTCACACGCGGCCTGTCGGATGAGCTGAACGACCGCCATTACCTGATCGTCGACGGGGTGGATGGCAAGACCCGCTATGTCGAGATCGGCAAAGGGGAGGCGACCGAGTTGGTTCCGGAAGACAGCATCGTTCAGATATCTTCAAGGAATATCCAGTCCAGGAAGGTTGATCGTACGGTGGCCGAGATCGCCCGCGAGAATGAGGGGCGATACAGCATCGACGTGCATCTGGAGCATGATCCGACGGCGACGGAGGAATATGCCAGAGCCCATGTTCGGCGGCTGGAAGCCATGCGTCGGTTAACTCAAGGTGTCCAACGTGAACCGGATGGTACATGGATCATCGCACCTGATCATCTCGACCGGGCAATTGAATATGAACGGGAGGGTGGCAAATCCTCGCCGGTGATCATCCGGCAACTATCCCATCTGTCGCTTGAGCAGCAATTGGAAAGTGACGGGGCAACCTGGCTGGATCGTGAACTGGTGGCTTCAGACTCATTATCTGTTCGGGATGCCGGTTTTGGTCGGGAGGTGCGCGACGGGCAGGCCAAACGGCGACAATGGCTAATTGCCCAAGGACTGGCGCGTCAGGAACAAGACCGGATCATTTATCGTTCCGACCTGATCGATATATTGCAAAAGCGGGAGCTGGCGCGCATCGCCCGGCAGCTTTCGAGAGAACTCGGTTTGACTTATGTCGAGGCAGGCACAGGCAAGCGCGTGGAGGGAACATTACGGCACTCGGTCGAACTTGCCAGCGGGAAATATGCGCTCATCGAAAAGAGCCGGGAGTTTACGCTCGTTCCGTGGCGGGCTGTGTTGGAGCGCCATATTGGTCAGCACGTCGTCGGCATCATGCGCGGTGACGGCATTTCCTGGAACTTTGGACGGCAGAGGGGTGGGCCAAGCATTTCGTGAGATTCCTTAAGCCTGATCCTCTCGCTGACGGTATCACGATCCGATCGGAGATTGCTGCTAATCGGGGTGCTCGTGAGGCAAAGAGCAAACGATCAGGCTTACCGGCGGTCAGCCTGGCCGAAATCGGTGCGCGACACGGGACGCCACAACAAGGGCGTCAGTGGCGCCGTTCGCTGCGCCCTTCTCAAAGTCGCCGTCGACCTGGCCCATCTGGTTTGTCACATGCGCGAAGCACAGGACGTTTCGCTTGCGGACTCTTGCGAAGGCATAGAGAGCTGCTGCCTCCATTTCGACAGCAAGGATGCCGCGCTCCTTCATTGCTTCGATAGCTTGCGCGGTCTCGCGGAAGGGCGCATCCGTCGTCCATGTCGGACCCTGAATCACGGGAACGCCGCCGTCGTCGAAGGCTGTGCCCAGACGGGCGACGAGGTCAGTGGAGGCCTCGCTCCATTCCGACGGCGGCAGATAATGGTAGCTTGTCCCCTCGTCTCGGAGAGCGCGATCAATCAGGATAAAATAGGGCGGTTGTTGTGCGGGAGTGATCTGGCCTGCCGACGTAATGCTGATTAGAAGTTCGCAGCCGCAGGTAAAGAGCTCCTCAGCCACCAGAACGGCGAACGGGGCGCCCACGGCGCATCCGACCACACCCATGTTCAGGCCGTTCTCCTCGAAGACGTAGAGGTCGGTATGATAGCAAACCCAACCACCGTGCAGCTTTGCCCGCCCCGCCGCCTTCAACTGGCGAACGATATCCCCGTCCGGGTCGAGCAGACAGACCTTGGGGACAGGAAGGAGCGGCACCCCCTTTTGTCGCCGTGCCTCGCGCAGCAGGCTGTCCGGCGTAAAGACCGATGCCGAATGGAAGTGCTTGTGCGCCAGGATTGGCGGTTGGTCATTGTCTGACGTGGTCAAATCCAACTCCATTGTCCGATTGTGATGCCCGGGGCTTCGTTGCTGTGAGGGCAAGGAAAGCCGCACCCGCCGTGGTAAGGGCACCGATCTTGGGGTCGATGGGGCCGAGCAGTCGTGCGGCGAGTCCGCTCGGCGGATAGAAGACGGCGCCCTTCACCGAGAGACCGACCAAACCGGCACTGGCGGCGAGGCTTCCGAGTTCGGCGGCGCTTCGGAATCTGGCGCGACGCCAGACGGGAGAGCCGAGCCATGCCTTCATACGTCGGGCAAAAGCCCAACTGCTGTATCGACCGAGTTCGCCGACGATCAAGCGGCCGCCCGGCTTGAGGACGCGAATCATCTCGCGGAGGGCGCCGGCGGTATCCTCGACGAAGCACAGCACCGTGACGGCGATAACCATATCGAACATGTCGGTTGCAAAGGGTAATTTTTCTGCCTTTCCGAGTTCCAACGAGACTTCACGCCCGTGGCGTTCCGCCCGTCGCCGGGCGGCGGCGATCATTTCGGGAGAAGCGTCAACGCCGGTGACGTGCGCTGTGCTCCCGGCAAGCTCCACGGCGAGAACGCCATCGCCGCATCCCACATCGAGAATACGCAGGCCCGCCGGAGGGCCGATCAGATCCAGGATCAGATCCTGTTCAAGGACGTCGGTAACCTGGCCGAGTGTGCTCGCGCGCCATGCTGCATAGGCAGCGGGCAACCTCTCAAGGTCGTCGCGTTCGCTCGTGTCCTCCGCCGTCAAAATCTTGACTCGTGACCCGTTGGGGTAAGTGCCTTTTTCAATCCTGAAATGACCGCATCCACATCGTCCCTACTTGTTCCCCGTCCCAGGCTGAAGCGGATCGCACCCATGCCCACTTCCGGGGCCACGCCCATGGCTTCAAGCACCGGTGACAGCTCGATCCGGCCGGAATGGCAGGCGGAACCTGTGGACGCGGCGATCCCGGGCACCGCGGCGAGAATCTCCGCGCCGACCCGTCCGGCGAAAGAGACGCTGAACGTGTTCGGCAGCCGGTGTTCCGGATGTCCGTTGAGCACGACGCCATTCCCGAAACGCTCTTTAAGCATGGCCCAGAAGTGATCGCGCAAGGCCGTGACCTCCCGCATCGACGACAGGTCGCGCGCGAGAATGCAGGCCTGCCCGAGGGCCGCGCAGAGCAGGGCGCTCTCCGTGCCCGCGCGCCGGCCGCTTTCGTGGGCCGCCCCATGGATCAGCGGTTCGAGCTCGATGCCGTTGCGGATGTAGAGTGCGCCCACGCCCTTGGGTGCGTAGAGCTTGTGTCCGGCAATCGTCAGGAGGTCGACGCGAAGATCGTCCACGCGCGTCGGGATCTTGCCAACCGACTGCGCGGCATCGGTGAGAAACGGGATGCCATGTTCGCGGGCGATCGCTGCACATTCGTCAATGGGCTGGATCGTCCCCACCTCATTGTTCGCATGCATGATGCTGATCAGGATCGTGTCGGATGTGATTGCCCGGCGCAGGTCGTCCGGGTCGATCCGCCCTGTGCCGTCGACCGGCAGTCACGTCACCGTCGCGCCCAGGCGTTCCAGGAAACGGAGCGGCTCCACGATTGCCGGATGCTCGACGCGGGTTGTGATGAAGTGGGGGCGTGGCCGTTTGCTGCTGAAGAACATGCCCTTCAGGGCTAAGTTATTTGCCTCGCTTCCGCCGCTGGTGAACACCACCTCCTGCGGTGCGCAGCCGAGCAACTCGGCCACCTGTCGGCGGGCTTTCCCGACCATCTGTCGCGCAGGCGATCCTGCCCAGTGGCCGCTCGACGGGTTTCCATACGCGTCCTCCATAGCATCGCGCATGACGGCGGCGACTTCGGGCGCAATCGGTGTGCTGGCGTTGTGGTCGAGGTAGATTTTCCGCATGGCTCAGAACACCAGAACCTTGCCGGCGGCGAGCGTCGCATCCCCGAGTTCGTCCATGGTGCTGCGCCTCGCGCCGTCCATGACATCGTCGTCGGTCATGCCGCGCGCGTCCATGCAGGTGCCGCAGAGCAACACGGCGCCCTTTGCGAGCACGCGCTTCAGCATGCGTTCCATATTGTAGTATCCGTCCGGTGTTTTCTGGCCCTTGCGTGCGGCGACCACGGCGTCGGCCATCAGGAACACGGTAACTTCTGCGTCCGGCTCCTTCCTCAGCAGTGTGTGAGCAAGACGAAGCGCATTATAGCAGCGCTCGGTGCCGTAGGGCGGGTCGTTGAGGATGAACAGGGTCTTCATGCGTGTTGCCTCCGGATTTGGGTGTAAGGGTTCATTCGCCAAGAATGCGGCGACGTTCCTCGAACTCTTCCTTGTCGATTTCGCCGCGGGCGAAGCGTTCTTTCAGAATGTCGAGCGGCGTGCGCGCGGGCGGGTGATGCGGTGTGGCGGTTAGCGATGATCCGCCGAGCCAGCGCACGAGGAGAACCGCGACCGCGATCACCAGGGCAAGAACAAGGATCATGAAGATCGGACCGAAGATCATGCCGTACCATCCACCGCCCCATCCCATCATGTGCGGTCCCCAGCCATAGCGGTCAGGATCGGTGGTTTGCGCCAAGGCCGCGCCCGGCAGAAGAGCGATTGTGGTGCCAATTGCGGCTATCGATAGCGGAATTCTTGTCATTGTCGTGTTCCTTTTTGATCTGTGTCGAGGGGCGCGGGGGCGTCAGCCGGCAGCGTCAAACCCGGCCTGAAGTGCCGTTGCCAGCCACTGTCAAACCGTCTCGTTTCCACCGTTCCATGCCGCCGCGAAGCACACGGACATCGCTAAACCCGCCAGCGCTCAGCAATACCGCGGCAGACGCGGAGCGTTTGTCAGTCTTGCAAACAACAATAACGGGCTTGTTCTTGTGCGCCCTGATCTCGGTCAAACGATCGGGCAATTCGCTGAGCGGGATGTTCAGCGCCGTCTCAATATGACCGAGGGGATCGGTGAATTCGTCGGGCGAGCGGACGTCGATGATGGTGGCGCCGCCACTGCCAAGTCCGGTTGCCAGCTCGTCTGTTTCGATCCAACGGGGTGCTACGCTCCGGCGCAGCCGCTTGACTAGCCGCGGAAGAAAGGCGATGGCCGCGAGCAGTCCAAGCGCCAGCAGGCCATAGCGGATGGCGGAGGTATCGCCCGCCAGCGCCTCACGCCCGGCATACCCGAGCCAAGTATAGGCGATCGCCCCCGGTGCCATGCAGATGAAAGAGGTCATGACGTAGGGAACGAACCTGATCCGCGTCAGGCCGAGCGCGTAGTTGGTGAGGTTGAAGGGGAACAGCGGCACGAGGCGCACGAAGGCGATGAAACGCCAGCCCTCCGCCTCGACGCCTTCGACCAGCCGCTTTAACCTGCCGCCGGTCCGGGCCGCCACCCAGTCACCCGCGAGATAGCGGGCGATGAGAAAGGCAAGGCTGGCACCGATCGTTGCACCAACCAGATTAAGCAGCGAACCCCATACCGGTCCGAACAGGGCGCCACCGGCCAACGCGAACAGCGCCCCCGGCAGGAAGGCGATCGTTCCGACGGCATAGAGACCGAGATAGGCGAGCGGCGCCAGGAGCCCGAACCCGGAGAGCCAGGCATCGAGTGCTTCGAGGTCCAGCCGGTCGCGGTTGAGCGCCGCCCAGAGGATAGCCGCCGCGACGCCAACGAGAAGCAGAAGGCGGGGCAGAAGTTGCCGGGCGTTCACTGCTCCTTCTCCGAATTCTCGCGATTGATCGGGTAGCCGCTGGCCGGACCGCGTGCCGGCTGAATCAACATACGATCAAGCCATAGGTCGCGGCGGGTACGGAACTGCTCGATACCGATGGTCATGGCTTCGTGGCCGTCGCGCGGTTGTGGCCGGTAGGTGCCTAGCAGGCGGTCCCACCAGGGCAGGTTGAAGCCGAAATTGGAATTGGTCTCGCTCGGGTGAATCGAATGGTGAACCCGGTGCATGTCCGGGGTTACCACGAACAGCCGCAGGACCCGGTCAATTGCCGACGGAATTCGGATATTGGAATGGTTGAACATCGCTGTGGCATTGAGCAGTACCTCGAAGACGAGCACGGCGGCGACCGGCGGTCCAAGTGCGGCGACCACGGCGAGCTTGATGCCCATCGACAGCAGGATCTCGATGGGATGGAACCTGAGACCGGTGGTCACGTCGAACTCAAGATCGGCATGGTGCATGCGATGGAGACGCCAGAGCGCCGGCACCGCATGAAACATCACATGCTGGAGATAGATGGCGAGATCCAGCGCCAGTATTGAGACGACGAAGGAGACCCACGCCGGCACGTCGAAGACGTTGAACAGGCCCCAGCCGCGTTCTTGCGCCACCAGCGCCAGCCCGACCGCGACGATCGGAAAGGTCAGCCGCACCAGCAGCGTATCGATGATGACGACGCCGAGATTGTTGCTCCAGCGGAGAAGCCGCGGGATTTCCCGCCGCCGACGCGGGGCCGCCACTTCCCAGAGCGCCATGGCCAGGAGAATGCCGAGAAAGACGGCCATGCGGATCAGTGGTTCGTTTGCCAGAATAAGGTCGGTCATTCGATGTCAGAAGCCTTGCCAAGCCCGTTCGGGCGGATTATATTCAATTAATCACTTGAATGTTATAGTATCGGACATATGGAAATGTCAATCGGTCCCAAACAAGCGCTCTATGCCGAGTTCGCCTCTGTCGCCCGCGCGCTCGGGTCACCGCACCGTCTTGAGATGCTCGAACATCTGGCCCAGGGCGAGCGCGGCGTTGAGGCGCTTGCAGATCGTGTCGGCTTGTCAATTGCCAACGCCTCGCAGCACCTGCAGCAGCTCAGACGCGCTGGGCTGGTCGCGTCGCGCCGGAAGGGCAAGTTCGTGCTCTACCGGCTTGCCGACGATACCGTGCTTGGAGTGATAGCGGCGCTTTCTGGCGTTGCGGAACGTAATCTCGCCGAGGTCGACCGCATCCGGCGGGCCTACTTCGATGATCGCGACAGCATGGAGCCAGTCTCGCGCGAGGAACTCTTGCACAGAACGCGCGACAATCTGGTCACCGTGCTCGATGTACGTCCAGCGGACGAGTTTGAGGTCGGGCACATCCCTGGCGCCATCAATATTCCGTTGAGCGAACTGGAAGCGCGTCTCGCCGAACTCGATCCGGATCACAAGATCGTCGCCTATTGCCGGGGAGCATGGTGCGTACTGTCCTTTGAGGCCGTGGCTGCGCTGAGGGCACGTGGCTTCAAAGTGCGCCGTCTGGAGGACGGCCTGCCCGAGTGGCGGGCGGCAGGACTACGGGTCGAAAGCGCCTGACTATGGGATCAAAGGTCGGCAATCGGCCTCGCCGTTTCCCGACACACCTTCGAGTGAGGACGACCAGTACACTCCTCCACGCGAGCACGATGAGGATCAGCAAAAGGAGTCGCCAGCGATTGGACGTATTTCGGCGTACCTAAAGGCCATAAGCGTTTCCGCCGTTTCGGGTGATCATTGCACCGTTTACCTTACTGAACGGAGCCCTCGCCATGACCCCCACCAAACTTCTCATCGGCCAGATCGCCGTTGTGTTCGCCATCGTGGTCCTCGGCGTGTGGGCGGCGACGCAATGGTGTGCGGACATGCTGAGCTATCAAGTGCAGTTAGGCAACCCATGGTTCGTGCTGCTCGGCTGGCCGGTTTATGAGCCATGGAAGCTGTTTCAATGGTGGTATTTCTTTGAAGGCTATGCGCCAGAGGTGTTCGATAAGGCCGGAATGCTGGCGGCTGGAAGCGGCTTCATGGGGTGTGCTGCCGCAGTAGCTGGTTCGTTATGGCGCGCCCGTCATAGCCGGTTGGTTACGACCTATGGCTCCTCGCGCTGGGCACTCCCGGGTGAAATCTCGAAAGCCGGGTTGTTTCGTTCCAAAGGCGTGTTGCTCGGTAAATATCAGGGCAAGTATCTTAGGCATGACGGGCCGGAGCATGTGATGGCCTTTGCGCCAACGCGTTCGGGCAAAGGTGTCGGACTGGTCATCCCGACACTTCTGTCCTGGGTCGGTTCGGCGGTGATTCACGATATCAAGGGTGAGAACTGGCAACTGACGGCGGGCTGGCGCTCCAAATTCTCCCATTGTTTGTTGTTCAATCCGACCGATCCCCGGTCGTCGCGTTACAATCCCTTGCTTGAAGTGCGTAAAGGGCCGGATGAGGTCCGGGATGTGCAGAACATTGCCGATATTCTGGTTGATCCGGAGGGCGCACTGGAGCGGCGTAATCATTGGGAGAAAACCAGCCATGCCCTTTTGGTCGGTACCATTCTGCATGTGCTTTATGCCGAGGAAGAAAAGACCCTAGCGCGTGTGGCAACATTTCTGTCCGACCCGCGCCGTTCTTTTCCGACCACCTTGCGTCGGATGATGGCAACCAATCATTTGGGGACACAGGATGATCCAAAGGTCCATCCGGTTGTTGCATCTGCGGCGCGGGAAGTGCTCAACAAATCCGAGAATGAGCGATCCGGCGTTCTGTCGACGGCGATGTCATTTCTCGGGTTGTATCGCGATCCGACGGTGGCGATGACGACCGCTGCGTGCGATTGGCGGATCGCCGATCTGATGGATGCCGACAAGCCGGTTTCGCTCTATCTGGTCATCCCGCCTTCCGATATCTCCCGAACCAAACCTTTGGTGCGGCTGGTGCTTAACCAGATCGGCCGTCGGTTGACTGAACGTCTTGAAGGTGATCCCGCCAAGGCGCACAAGCATCTGCTATTGATGATGCTCGACGAATTTCCGGCTCTTGGGCGGTTGGAATTCTTCGAGACGGCACTGGCCTTTATGGCCGGGTACGGCATCCGGGCTTATCTGATTGCACAATCGCTCAATCAAATCTCGAAGGCTTATGGCGAGAACAACGCCATTCTCGATAACTGCCATGTCCGGATTGCGTTCTCGTCAAATGATGAACGCACCGCTAAACGGATCTCCGATGCGCTTGGCATGGCAACGGAACAGCGGGCGATGCGCAATTATGCTGGTCACCGGTTGGCACCTTGGCTCAGCCATGTCATGGTCTCACGCCAAGAGACGGCGCGCCCTCTTCTGACAGCAGGTGAGGTGATGCAATTACCGCCCAAGGATGAACTGGTCCTGATTTCCGGGCTTTCACCGATCCGGGCCAAGAAGCTGCGCTACTACGAGGACCGGAATTTTACGTCCCGTATTTTGCGAGTTCCGGTTCTTTCAGACGTAGAATATCCGGACAAACCGAACGCACGCAAAGACGACTGGTCAGGACAGGTGCGTAAAATTGATGAACGTCTGTCCGGTGCAGATCGTGATCCTTCCGTTTCCGGGGATACCGATGAGGGAGGAATGCAGCAGCAAAGACATCCTTCATTGCCTGAAGAGCAGAAGAGGGTGGAACCGGGCCTGACACAAGCTGATTTACCCGGATTGCTTGATGAAGATAGCGAGGTCGTTGCGGATAAACGGGTGATTGACCGGTTGGCGAAGCCTACACGCGTTTACGGCTTGAACGAGGCTTTGGGTCCAGACAGGGACCTACTTGATGGTTTCTAATAAGATTGGGGCCTATATCGTTGTTGAGGATTGTAATCACCGACGTACTAACCTGCACTTATCGCACTCGCCAAACTCACATTAAGTGCAACTAAAACCGCATTAATTACCACTGACAATCATAGCGGCTGTCCGCCCTGTCGTATCATCTGCCAAAATGCAGACCGACATTTTCATTTAAGACCCAGTCAACCGGCTATATTTCATATCTCCCATCTTCTATGGGACATCTTTCTAGATGACAGCGGCATGGTCACAAGAATTTTGTGTCGACAGATTTCCACCCTTGGGATAGAAGTTGACCATGCTCAATTGCATCAGGCTTCTGACCTTACTTTTGATAGTAGCTTTTACCATCGGGACAAGCTTCCAGACGGTCAACGCTGCTGTTATGGATGTCGGGATGCCGATGGCGGACATGGCAATGGACAATTGCCAGGATTGTTCTGGCAGCGGCGACAGCATGCCTGATTGTGATATTGCGTGTCCTCAAGTATCGACTATCGCAATTGCGCCTGTACAAGTTGCAATACCTGCGCTCGCCTCAGTCGAGCATTTCGGGCCGACAGGCAGCCTTACCGGCCGCTCAAACTCTCCCGATCCATTCCCTCCCAGAACCAACATTCTGAACTGATATCTCCTTAACCCGTTTTGGTTTGAGAATATCAGTGTCATGAGGCATCACCGCGATTTCTCATGACGTGCTTCGTGCCCGCAATTTTTATTGTGGGCTTGAGAGCTTCTTCAGACAGGGTTGGAAATCATGTTTTCCGATCTACGGGCCCAAAATATCGGCCTTGGCCGGTATTTTCTGGCGCAATCGCAATATGCGCGAAAGCACGGCGTCACTCAACGAACAGGCGGCAATCCGCCCCGGCCTTGAGCGACCCGCTTTTACTGGTGCCCGGTCACTGAAGATCAAACCATATAGGATCATTGCGCGCAGGCTCCGTATCACGGTCTGATAGCTCCAACTCCTTGAGAAACATGCATATGAAGAGAAACACCATAGTAGTTGACTCCGTTTCCAGACGTGCGCTGCTTCGCGGTCTCATGGCGGGTGCCGGCCTCTGCCTGTTGCCAGCCACGGCCTTTGCCGCGATTAGCAAAAGCACAAGCAGCGCAATCGCTTTTGACGGTAATGCGCTGATCGTGGCACGCGGTTCAGCGCTTCTTTATCGCGATAAGGGCCAAAACTGGATAGCGCTGCCGAAGGTGGCGGCAGGCACCATTCTCTCTTTTACAACACATCCGGATAGGCCGGGCCGCATTATTGGCGGTCTGGATACCGGCGGCGTTGTTCTGTCTGTCGATGGCGGGAAAAGTTGGGACGTACGTGGGCAAGGACTGCCAGAAGCGGCCGTCACTGCAATCACAACGGCGGTGACAAACCCCGATACCTTATATGCCGCCATTCGTGGTGACGGCTTATGGCAAAGCGATGATGTCGGCCTGTCATGGACGTTTGTCATGGATCGGCCATGGCTGGCGAATACCGAGCGAGATCTGACGGCACTGTCTTCGGTCGATCTGGCAACCGGAATGGGCGGGATCTGGCTGTATGCCGGAACCGATATCGCTGTGACGCGTGTACCGGATTGTTTTTGCCGTTGGCAAGATGTTCAGCCGGGCGATGCCATGGATGCTCTTGCCTCCGGAAAGCCCGCACCTTCCAAAGCACCACTACCTGAGAGTGAACCCGTGAATGCACTGGTCAGTGCGGCATCGCAACCGGCCACACTTTATGCCGCACTGCCATCTGGAATTTGGCATTCGCAGGATGCGGGGGTCACCTGGTTACGACGATCCACCGTTAGCGCAACAGCTATTGCGGTTCATCCGATCCGCGCCGATGACCTCGCGATTGTGAATGATGACGGGGTTTTACAAAGCCGCGACGGTGGCAGGACATGGACCGCCATCTCGAACATATGATGATGGAGAAACAGATGAGAAAATTTGTGATTTTGACGGGTGTTGCGGTCCTGGCTGTTGCCGGAAGTGCTGCACTTACAATGTTCCCTCCGGGAAAAGGAGAGGCGCAAACGAACGTGACGGTATCTGGTGAGAGAAGCAAATCGATCACAATTTATCGGGATCCGAACTGCGGATGCTGTGATGCTTACGCCGAATATCTTGAGACCAATGGATATCAGGTTACCCGTGTCGATGATCGCGATTTCGACAAGCGATCCGTTGCCGCCGGTGTCCCGGAGCAAGGGCTGGGCTGCCATCTGGCCGAGATTGACGGATATGTCGTCAGCGGACTGGTTCCCGCCGAGATCATTGAGCGGATGCTTGATGAACGCCCGGACATAACGGGTATTACGCTGCCCGGCATGCCACCGAACGCGCCGGGCATGGCACGTGAAAAAACCGGGACGCTGAAGACCTATGCCTTCGGAGAGGGCGGCATTGCCGTTTACGCCAATGAATGAGTGTTTTGGACAGATGATGGATAGCTCGATGATGGGTAGCCCGATGATGATGCTGATGATGGCAGGAGGCGGTCTTGTGTTCCTTCTGATCCTTGCGATCCTGATCATGAGCGTTCTCGCGTTGTTTAAATATCTACGGGGCAGGAAATGAGTGCGGTATCGCCCGGATCATTGGTCACCGGATTAATGGCTGGTGTCGGCATGGCTTTGCTGTCCGGGGTAGCGGATGCTGGATCAATGCCCGAGAATCTGACTTTTCTGGAAAAGCCGGTCACTTCGGAACAGATTGCACTGGGCAACGATGTTTATGCTGAATTTTGCGCATCGTGCCATGGCACAAATCTTGAGGGGCAGGAAAACTGGAGGCGCCGCCTTGATACCGGGCGGATGCCGGCCCCGCCACACGATGCCAGTGGCCACACCTGGCGCCATAGTGACCGGGAACTGTTTGCGATGACCCGGTTCGGGGTTGGTGCTGTCGTGCCGGGGTATGAGAGCGACATGCCAGCATTCGAGGATGTGCTGAGTGATGAGGAGATCATAGCGGTACTTGGCTATATCAAGAGTGTCTGGCCGGACGAGGAACGTGCATTCCAGCACAATCTGAATCCTAAAGACGGGATGGCGAAATGAGTGCAGTCCCCAAAGAACATCGCCAGCAAAAGCGATTCAACCGGCTGATCTATTTTCTACCGCTTGCCATCGCCTTGATATTGGGTGTGGCCCTGGGGAAAGGATTGACACTTGATCCCAACACACTCCCCTCGGCCCTGTTGGGCAAACAGGTCCCGGAATTTGACCTTCCGCCGGTAAAAGGCCGGATGCAAGGTCTGTCGAGTACGGATATCAGAGGCGAAGTGTCGCTGGTCAGTGTTTTTGCCTCCTGGTGTGTCGCGTGCCGTGAAGAACACCCCGTGTTCATGAAACTGGCCCGCGACGGCACCGTGCCACTGCATGGCCTGAACTATAAGGATCAACCTGACGACGCGGCAGAATGGCTCGATAGCCTTGGCGACCCCTATACAAGAACAGGTGCGGACATTAACGGGCGTGTGGCAATTGACTGGGGCGTCTATGGCGCCCCTGAGACCTTCGTTGTCGATGCAAAAGGGAACATTGCTTACAAGCATGTCGGGCCGGTAACGGAAAAAGTGTTGGCCGAGACCATTCTGCCAAGGGTCGAGAGATTGCGTAAGGAGGCACCAATCGCCGAAACTGCGGAGGGGCCTCAATGAAGAACCTCTTGGCGCATATGAACCTGAAACTGGCGCTTGCGGCTGTCATCATACTGGTGGCTGTCGCAGCTCTGACCATGGTGCTTTTCCGCAGCGAAAATAATACCTCCTATTCGGGGACGAACAATGTAACGCAGACTCAACACCGCTCGTTTGTCATGCATGACGTTCCCCGGCCTCTTCCCGGGTTTGGGTTTGAGGACGCCGAAGGTCGGTCCATGACACTGAGTGATTTTGAGGGAGCGGTCGTCTTGCTGAATGTCTGGGCGACATGGTGTGTTCCATGCCGCGAGGAAATGCCGACCCTGGATGCCTTGCAGGCCGAACTCGGCAATTCGGTATTCAAAGTTATCGCTTTGTCGATCGACCGGGCCGGAGCGGATGTCGTGCAGGATTTCTATAGCGAAATCGGCATCCGGCATCTGGACCTCTTCATCGATCCAACCATGAAAACCACGACGGCTCTGGGTATCCCCGGTTTACCGACGACGCTTCTGATTGACAGGAACGGCCGCGAGCTTGGTCGACTTGTCGGACCGACCGAATGGGCGACAGCAGAGATGATAAAATTTCTTGAAACCCACATCTACACCGATTGAGGAAGGATCCCCTATGACCGAGATACAACAAGCCAAATCCGGTAATACCTCGCTTGGGCATGACGTGGTTCATGCCGTTCGATATTACCTGAAGGGACGTCGCGGTTTGCTTGTACTGGCAGGAACCGCACTTGTCGCGGGGCTTGCATTTAACTGGAACTGGCTGGTTGCCGCCGGCATCGCGCCTTTGCTCCTCTCCGTTCTGCCGTGCGTAGCGATGTGTGCACTGGGTTTGTGCATGAACAAAAAGGCCTGTTCATCGCAAAAGAGCACCGGCGATATCGCCCCTTCCACCGATGAAATCCCGAAAAACAGTCTTCCCGGCAATGAGGCCGGAAGGTCCCCGACGGCATCAGGCGCAAATATAGCGTCTTTAACTCCGCAGTCGGGACATGAGTCCGCAACCGAAAGGAATGTTAAAGATGCGTAAATCAATCAAACTCACCGCGATTGCCACAATGATGGTCGCGGGACTGGCGACAACAGCCCTCTATGCCCAGGAATCCCAAACTCCGGACATGCAATCCCCGATGATGGAGCATGATGGCAATTCCGGCATGGGGGATATGCAGGGCATGATGGGTATGATGAAGATGATGAGCCAGATGGGTCCGATGATGGAGCAGTGTACTGAAATGATGGCTGCAATGACCGATCACATGCCGAAGCCTTCCGACAAATAACATCGTGACATGACACCCGCCCGGGACAAATACCCGGGCGGGATTTTCTACGGGATCGTTTCATGACTTCGAATAATTTCAACCGGTTACGTTTCATCCGTTCCCTATTGTGGGGAATGGTTGTTCTTGCTGCACTACTCTTTGGCGGCGCATATATCTTCCAGGCTTCCGACCGCAAGCAGATGTCGTCAGGTGCCGAAGGGACGGGAGAAGCCGCCATTCACTCTGATTTTTCCTTGACCGATCATCAGGGAAACCGTGTGACCGAAGCAAGCTTCCCGGGGCGTTGGCAGCTTGTCTTTTTTGGTTTCACACACTGCCCTGATGTTTGTCCGACCACACTTGCCTATATGGCAGATGCGCTTGACCAAATGGGGCGTGAAGCCGACCGCGTTGCACCGATATTCATTACAATTGATCCGGCACGCGATACGCCTGACGTCATGGCGGAATATGTCGGGGCCTTTCATCCGGCCCTGATCGGATTGACCGGCAGTGAAGAGGATGTTGCCGCAGCCGTCGAAGCCTTCCGGGTCTATTCCGAAAAGCTGGATCAGGACACCGCACCGGACGGCTATTTGATGGCCCATTCCGGGCATATTTATCTGATGGCACCGGATGGCCGTTACCAGACTGTCTTTCGTGAAGGAGACCAGCCAGCAGAAGACATGGCAATCCGGATTCTTGCGATCATGAACGGGAATACAATATGAAAAAAGCCGCCATCGCCCTCGTCATGACCTTGCTGACAGCATTACCGGTTTCTGCCGAAAGCCTTGTCGAAATATCTGACGCCTGGGCACGTGCCACGATCCTGACATCCCGTCCGGGTGTGGCATATCTTACGATCACAAGTGCTGCGACCGACCGCCTTCTGGAAATCACCACAGCTGTGGCCGACCATGTGATGATACATGATGTCGTCACGGTCGATGATGTTCGCCGGATGCGACATGTCATAGCTCTGGATGTTCCGGCCAACCGCCCGGTCACTCTGGCGCCGGGGGCAATGCATCTCATGTTGACGGGATTGCATGAAAAACTCGGTGAAGGAGAGAAGTTTCCCATGACATTGCGCTTTGAAACCGCAGGCGAGATCACCATTGACGTCACCATTCTTGGCATAGCTGCCAAGGGACCGCAGGGGGAAACGGAATGATCCGGTTGTTGTTTTTGATCCTGACATTGATTGCCCCGCCTGCTTTCGCCCACCATCCCGGTGAACGCCTTGACGAGGTCATGGCGGAAAAGGAACCACATTTCGAGATAACGGATACCGGATCGGTTCCAGAAATTGAGCTTTTCGATAAAACCGGGGGGCGTTTTGATCTGGGCGAACTTGATGATCAGATACTTATTTTGAGCTTCGTGACTGAGAATTGTGGTGCTGCCTGTACAGAGCAGCAGATCCTGCTGGCCGCCATTCAGGATCAACTGAATATTAGTCCGATGCGGGAAATGGTCACGTTCATTACCGTTCATTCCGAAGGTTTTTCAGGAACTCCCTCTTGGGATCCGGACAACTGGCGGCCTGCAACGCCGTCTTCGGATATCGGCACTGCAATCGTTGCCGATGATTTCGCCGAGTTGAGCCAGCGGAGCGGATCTGCGCCGATGGTCCATATTATCGACCGGAATACCCGCCATGCCGGTATTTTTCATGGCACGGGGTTCAAACAGATCAACCTGATCCTTTATGTGAACGGATTGACAAACGCTGTCCACACCCTAGGCGGTGTTTACATTCAGGATTCCCATTAAGCCGAGAATATGATTTAAGATTCGGGCTGTATGGAGGTCAGCATGAATGGATCGACAGGAACTAAGTGATGCGCTTTGGGATCGGATGGCTCCACTGTTGCCGGGCAAAGCAACAGACCCCGGACGCACGGGGCAGGATAACCGCCTGTTCGTGGAGGCGGTCCTGTGGCTGGCGCGCTCAGGAGCACATTGGCGAGTTCTGCCCAAGGAGTTTGGCCGCTGGCACACGGTCTACCAGCGTTTCAATCGCTGGTGTCGCAAAGGGGTTTGGGAGAACCTTTTCAAAGCGTTGAGCGATGATGCCGACTTTGAGTATATCTTGGTCGACAGTACCATCATGCGCGCCCATCAGCACAGTGCAGGTGCCCCAAAAAAAGCGATCAATCCGAAGATCGGTTTGAAGCTCACGCACTGGGACGGTCCAAAGGTGGACTGAGCACCAAAGTCCATGCAGCCACCGATGCCTTGGGCAATCCAGTACGTTTCATCCTGACGGGTGGTGAGCGCAACGACATCACCCAAATCGAAGGTCTTCTCGAAGGTTTGAAGGCAAATTATGTGCTGGCGGACAAAGGTTATGACGGTCAACGCGCCATGAACGCTATCGCCACGACCGGAGCAAAACCTGTCGTACCCCGTCGAACCACAACAGCACAATGGAGGCCTTTCGACCGAGAACTCTACAAAGAGCGCAATATGATTGAACGTTTCTTCAGCAAAATCAAAAACTTCAGGCGCATTGCAACCCGTTATGACAAACTTGCCAGAAACTATCTGGGGTTCCTGAACCTCGTTGCCGCGCTCAAATGTTGTCAATGAATGTAAACACCGCCTAAAGCCGCCTGTTGAAAAGGGGTGGCTGGATCGGTTGACAGACTGGTTCTCGAAAGCGCGAGAAGAGCCTTGAACCAAGGTGGATGTAAGACTGTTTGGCTAATAGATTTTTACGGAATACAGATGAATGCCTGAGCTTTCCAATATCGGCATAATAAGCGCGTTCGCCGCAGGCCTTATCTCGTTTCTCTCACCATGCGTGCTGCCTCTGGTTCCCGGATATATCTCCTATATCGCGGGTGGTTTCTCTCTTTCGACCAGAACGCAGGCAATCCGCGTTGATCGTTTGGCATCTCTTGGTTTCAGCCTGTGTTTCGTTTTGGGCTTCACCACGGTTTTCGTCCTTCTGGGCGCCAGTGCAACGGTGCTTGGTCAAGTCCTGCTCGGGTACCGGTTCGAGATGAATCTGATTGGTGGCGGTATTGTCATTCTGTTCGGGCTTTTCATGCTGGGAACGCTCCGTCCGGCGTGGATGATGCGGGAAGCGCGCTTTCATCTTGATCTGCCTGGTGGGCGTGTGGTTTCGGCATATATTCTTGGACTTGCTTTTGCGTTCGGCTGGACGCCCTGCATCGGTCCTGTTCTCGGCGCCATTCTGACCGTCAGCGCCGCGTCGGCAACGGTCAGCGATGGTATTGCATTACTGACCATATATTCCGTGGGGCTAGGTGTACCGTTTCTCCTGGCGGCACTGTTTACCGAGAGTCTGTCTGCCAGATTGAAATCCATAGGGCGTTTCGGGCGGTTCCTTCGTGCCGCGGCGGCCTTGATCATGATTGTCATGGGCGTGGCCATGGTGACCGGTTATATGTCCGCCTTTGCGTTCTGGCTGCTGGAAACATTTCCTGTTCTGTCGTCTATCGGCTGATCCCGCCTGTCCGGAAGAATTCTGATGACCTTCCTTTTGCTGGATAGCGTAGCCTTTAACCTCGATATGAAGGAGGTGCAGAATAATGTCTTCCGAAACCGACCCATTGGAGCATGTCATTTTACATGCTTTCAGATATGCTTGCCGCTGCGAAAGGCTTGATATTGCCGAATTCATGTTGGCAGCACTTGAAAAGCTTGATCAGGAACGTGCCGACCATGTCTCTACGGAACGCCCTTTGATGGATGCATACCGTGAGGTGACGTCAGGCCTACAGCATCGCAAGAATTGATAACTTGCTTCTCTCAGCTTCCGGCATTGCCGACATCAAATGCTGTTGTCCGAAGTGCATGACAATGCCTCCAGCACAGGACATTCCGGCACGTCTTCTCCCGAACATCGTGCAGCCGTCTCCGCCAGGACCTGTTCGATCCGTTCCAGGTCGGCGATTTTTACGCGCACGTCAGCAAGATGGCTTTCCGTACGCTGTTTGACCTCCGAGCATGTTTGCAGTTCACCATCCATGAGATCAAGCAACCCCCGGATATCTGCAATCGAAAACCCCAGTTCGCGGGCGCGCAGAATGAACCGCAACCGGGAAACATCTGTATTGTCATACAGCCTGTAACCCGCTTTGCTGCGCGGCGGGTCGGGCATCATGCCGGTCTTTTCATAATAGCGGATCGTTTCAAGGTGACAGCCCGTCACCTTCGCCATCTCGGCACGTTTCAATCGCCTCCCGGAATTGTGATCGTCCATAAGGTCAAAACCCTCTTGAGCCTGTAGCAACTACAGACTGTAGCTTGGATCAGGAACGAGCTTGAGGCAAATCACATGAACGACATAAAACCGGATCATCTATCGCCCGATGACGGGAAACAGGCAAAAAGAGGTCTGCTTGCGGCTGGGGGTGTGACCGGGGCCATCCTTGCGTCGGCCTGCTGTGTGGCACCTCTCCTGCTTCTGATGCTAGGCGTATCAGGGGCCTGGATCGGCAATCTGACGGCCCTTGAACCTTACAAACCCCTCTTCGCGACGGTGGCGCTGATATTCATCGGGCTGGGGTTCTGGCAGGTCTATTTCAAGACAAAACCGGCGTGCGACGACGGATCTTATTGCGCCAGCCCCGAATCCGCCCTGATCACCAAATCCTCCCTGTGGTTCTCAACCGTGCTGGTGGGGCTGGCCCTGACAATCAACTGGTGGGCACCGCTGTTCTATTAGGAGTAACAGATATGAAGCGAACAGGCATTATCATGGTCGGGGCATTTGTTCTGGGCCTGACCGTCATGCCTCCGGGAGGTCTTCTTCCGACTGCCGCACTTGCTGCCGGTCCCGTATCTCAGGCCGAACAAACAACCGTTTTCGACATCGAAAACATGACCTGCGCCCTGTGTCCCGTGACCGTAAAAACCGCGATGGAAGCTGTCACCGGCGTGGAGGCCGTAGACATCAACTTCGATGCCAAAACCGCAACCGTCATCTTCGATCCATCCGTTGCCAGTGGCGAAGTCATTGGGGCCGCTTCGACAAATGCCGGTTATCCGGCAAAGGCGCGAGATTAGATAATGCGTGGCAACACCATTTTCAAAGCGGGGATCGTCGGAACGATTTCTACCGCGATCTGCTGTTTCACACCGATCCTCGTTATCGCGTTCGGAACTTTCGGTCTCTCGGCATGGCTGGGCTGGATCGACTATGTCCTCATACCCGGCTTGATGCTGTTCATCGCCCTGACGCTTTACGGCTACCGGCAACGCAACCGGGTACGCACCTGCTGCGACGCCGATACGCAACCGGTCTCGTACAAACCAGACTCCCGGAAAGGGGAACGACATGAATGATTGCTGCACGACCCGCAAACAGGATCAGGACTATGATCTTGCTGTCATCGGTGCCGGTTCAGCCGGTTTTTCGGCGGCGATTACGGCCGCTGAACAGGGCGCCAGGGTGGCCCTTATCGGCAAGGGGATGATTGGCGGCACATGCGTCAATGTCGGATGCGTGCCCTCCAAAACCATGATCCGGGCCGCAGAGGCCGTGCGTGGAGCCGGAGCCGCAGCGCGGTTTCCCGGCCTTGCCGGAAATGCCCATGTTGCCGACTGGCGGGCGCTGATCAAGGCCAAGGATGAACTGGTTTCCAGTTTGCGTCAGAAGAAATATATCGATTTGCTGTCCAACTATGATGGCATCGACTATCTGGAAGGTAACGCCACGTTTGATGACAGCCGCCTGTTGCTTGACGGCACGGTGCTTGCCACGGGGAAGGTTATCATTGCGACCGGCACATCACCGGCCTTTCCCGATATTCCCGGTATTGATGACGTTCCCTGTCTGACCAGCACGACGGCCCTCGAACTTGATCACTTGCCGCGCTCGCTTCTTGTGATTGGCGGGGGATATATCGGGTGTGAATTGGCCCAGATGTTCGCACGGCTCGGCAGCACGGTTACGCTGGTGACACGGTCACGGCTCCTTCCCGAAGCCGAACCGGAAATTGCCGAAGCCCTCACCCGGATCTTGCGGGATGAGGGGATCACCGTGCGTACCAATCTCACCTATTCCCGAATTGACCAAAAGAACGGCAACACGGAACTGACCATTCATGCTGACGGCCAAACGGAAGTTCTTGCTGCCGGGCAGGTTCTGGTCACGACGGGGCGCACCCCCAATATAACCGGCTTGGGATTGGAAGCGGCCGACATTCAACTGAATGCAAACGGCGGGATCGTTGTCGATGACCGGATGCGCACCACACGTCTGGATGTCTATGCGGCGGGCGATGTGACCGGACGCGACCAGTTCGTCTATATGGCAGCTTACGGTGCCAAACTTGCTGCGCAAAATGCCCTTGGCAGGGATGACCGGGCATATGACAATGAAACGATGTCCTGGGTTGTCTTTACCGACCCGCAAGTTGCCGGGGTCGGTCTCTCCGAGGTTCAGGCAAGACATCAGGGCTTTACAGTAAAGACATCTGTCGTCCCGCTTGATCAGGTGCCAAGATCACTTGCCGCCCGTGATACGCGCGGGCTGATCAAGCTCATAGCTGACGCAACAACCGACCGTTTGCTCGGTGCCCAGATTCTGGCCCCCGAGGGATGCGATAGTATTCAGACGGCGGCCCTAGCCATACGATTTGGCATGACGGCCCAGGAGCTTGGCGACACGATCTTTCCGTATCTGACCACAGTCGAGGGACTGAAACTTGCCGCCCAAACATTTAACAGGGACGTGTCAAAACTATCCTGCTGCGCCGGATAGGCCGCAGTCGGCGATCTTTGCAGATTTATCAGAAAGATCGCCAGACTGTCCTGTTGTACCGGGTATTCCCACGCGGCGATGACAAGGAATTTGCAATCGTGACACCGGACCTGTTCAACCTGATCCTTCTTGCGCTGGGCTTGGGATTTTTGGGATTTATCGAACCCTGCACGGTTGGCGCGCATATGCTGTTTCTCAACAGCCAGTGCGACCGTTCAGTGCGCCTGCGGGTTGGGGCTCTGGCTGCATTCATGCTCGCACGCCTGCTGGTCATGGGCGGTTTCGGCGGCGTGATCGTCATGCTGGGGCAACGCATGATCGGGGTTCAGACCGGGGTATGGCTGGTCTTCGGGGCGCTCTATATGGTCATCGGAATTGTCTTTCTGTTCGGTGCAGGGGGACGGTTTCGGCGGCGTATCCGCATCGCACCGGACGGATGGCGGGTCACGAAAAACCCGTGGGTTCAGGGTATTGCGTTCGGCCTGAACATTCCCGCCTGTGCCGCACCGATCCTTTTCGGCCTGATGGGGGCCGCAACCGCAACAGGCTCCGCCACAACCGGGTTCCTCCTGATGACGGTCTTTGCGCTGACGCTGTCACTTCCATTGGTGCCGTTTTCGGTCGTGCCGCAACTTGCCTCGTTTCTGGTTGGCCTTACCGACTGGCTGCGTCCGCGCCGCTGGTTGACCGGTTTTGTTTTCGTCGTCCTTGGGCTGTGGTCGATCTGGTTCGGACTGTTTGTCGATCCGGCAGATTGGGCTGAATCATGAGCTCACCTTTCCCATATACCCGTCAATTCATCAAATCAGGGTTGTAGGATAGCCGCAGATCTAAATTCCTTCCATCAGTGCCCGAGTTGATCTACGTTTGACTCTGATTTGAGAGGTATATGGGAAATGTCAATTCAATCGTCTTCCGTGAACGCGGGAGGGACTGAAAAGGACTACGGATTCCTGGGAGCGGGTTACCGCCGGATTGCAGGTGCGGGGATCGTCGTACTGAGCTCTGTGATTGCGGCTATTACGGCATTGCTGGTGCAAAACGGGTATGTCCAGCAGCGCAATACAGTGCAATTGGAAGAGTTAGGGCGACAGGTCCTCCATCGCGCCGAACTTGCCATTGACTATGCAGTCATATCACTTGGCGATTTCATCGCGCCCACCGGTGATCTGTGTCATCCGCAAGCGTTACGGTCTCTTGGTGAACAGGTTTTCTTTCGCGGTGCGGTCAAAGAAATATCGGTTCTTGGCTCTGACGGCGAATTACTGTGCTCGACCCAAGCGGGTGCCGACGAACACACTGCTGGTCTCTGGGCGGAAATGCCGAAATTCCCGGCCCTCAATCCCTCGATTGTACTTCAGCCCTTACAACCTGAAGCTCGCGGACTTTTTCGCGTGCTTTGGCGCGTCAACGGCTCATATACGGTGTCTGCAACCCTCAATATCGATATGCTTATGTTCGACATCTTTCCTGCGGCACTCCGGGACGATGCGTTTGCGGACGTGGTGATTGGTGGTGACCGTGTGGTCGCACGTTTTGGTACTGTGACTGGTTTATCCTCGAGCACGCCTGCAAGAACATTCGAGATGGTGTCCGCTCGATATCCGATTGCGGCGCGACTAGGTGTGGGCGAACGAGCCTTCTCTGACTGGAACGCCGGATCAGTGGCCACAACGCTGGTTCTCGGTGGGGTGCTTGGTGTCGCTCTCGGCGGACTGATTGCAAGGGCCGTGTTCCGCCCGGTTGGACCGGTCGAGATATTACGGTCCGCTATTCAGGAAAGGGAACTCGTTCCATTCTACCAGCCGATTTTCGCTCTGTCCTCTCAGGAAATTGTCGGCTGTGAAGTCCTCGTCCGATGGATCCGTGCAAACGGAACCATAGTCGTCCCCGACCAATTCATTCCCCTAGCTGAAACGAGTGGTCTCGTCGCACTCATGACGGAGAGCATTATCGGGCAGACGCTCTACCAACTCGGGCCGTTGCTGCGTGAAACCCCGGACTTCAAGGTCGCATTCAATATCTCTCCGAGCCATTTTACAAGTCGTGACTTTCTCGACAAGTTGGATCGGTTGGTCGATCAGTCCGGATGCACCCGGCAGCAAGTTGTGCTCGAATTGACTGAACGGACTTCGTTCGGCGACATGTCGTTTGCAATGTCCGTTGCCGGGGGGGCTCGTGAGCGCGGATATTGCATATCATTGGATGATACGGGCGCAGGGCACAATGGGCTTGGGCACATTCAGGATTTGAGGCCGAGCGTAATAAAAATCGACAAAAAGTTCGTAGATGTCGTTTCGACAGATCCTACTGCCGACGCCATCATCGAAGTCCTGGTTCGACTTGCCGACCGCATTGGTGCCACGCTTGTCGCAGAGGGCGTGGAGCACGAGCATCAAGTTACCGCACTCACCAGATTTGGTGTTCACCAGGGGCAGGGATATCTTGTGTCAAAACCGCTCGATTATGGAGCATTCAAAGCCTTTTTAGCCAACTATGCCCCCCGGGGATGGCGAACTGAGTCTGATAATGTCTTCGAGCGTGGTGTATGAGAGGCCTTGACGCCTGTCTACAGCAGTATGCACCACCAGTTTATTCCGCTGCGATTTGCAGTGTTTCAGTTTACATATCTTGCCGACGGTTTCTAGCGTCATTTACAGGCGGATGACGGCCCCATCAACGTTTTGTTTCAGGATCAGAGCGTAGACCAGCCGGATGGTTCATGCGGAAAGTTAGAGCATTTCCTTTATCAGGTTGTTTTGCTGTTCAGGAGAGTTTGTTGTCGTCATCCTGAATGGTGGAGAGGAACTGGTCGATTTCGCGATTCAGGTTTTCTGCGTGTATGGCAAGTTCCCGTGCGGCTTGTGTTACGTCATGGGTCGCGGTCTGGCTTTTGCCTGCTGCGATGCTTACGCCATTGATGCTTGCAAGGACGTCTTGTGTGTCGTGGGCGGTATCACTTGCGTTCTGTGCGATGTTGTCGGTTGCAAGACCTTGCTGTTCAACCGCATCAAACACCGTGTCCGAGATGGTGTTGATTTCGGTGATGACATCGGAAATGCCCTGCATTGCCGCGACGGCTTCATTTGTTGCATCCTGGATTGCAAGGACCTGATCACTGATTTCGCCGGTTGCCTTGCTGGTTTGGGACGCCAGATTCTTGACCTCGTTGGCCACTACCGCAAAACCCTTGCCGGCATCGCCTGCGCGGGCGGCCTCGATGGTGGCGTTAAGGGCAAGCAGATTGGTTTGAGATGCGATATCGCTGATCAGTGTAACCACTGCCCCGATCCGCGATGTGCTTTCCGACAGGCTTTGAACAAGCCGGTTGCTGTGTTCAGTGCGTTTGACGGCATTGTTTGCAATTTCGCTTGAGGTCCGGACATGACTGCCGATGTCACCAACAGAGGTTGAAAGCTGTGCGGCGGCGCTGGCCACCGAATTGATCCTGTTTGCCGCATGTTCAACGATAACAGTAACCTCGCTCGTCAGCCGGGTTGTGTCGGACACGGCATCAGCCATGCCTTCGGCAGTTCGGCTCATGGAGGTGGATGCTTTGCCAAGGGCATCGACAACCTGGTCAATCCGGCTGCGGAAGGTTTCAATTGCAAGGCCGGTTTGTGTTGCGCGGTCAAGTTTGCGCATATTTTCGGCTTCGCGCTGTCTGGTCAGGCGGTCATTTTCACGCAGACTTTGCTTGAAATTGTCAAGTGCGTGCATGATCCGGCCAATGGCATTGCGGCTTTTTGTTTCGGGAATGTCGGTATCGAGATTGCCTCGTGCAAGTGATTCCATCATGTGAACGGCATCGGTCAGTGGACGGGTGATGCCCCGTCCCATCAACCAGCCGATAATGATCGCGATGATCGCAACAACAATCAGGATCAGAATTGACGCATCACGGATGTTGCGGGTGGGGGTGAAAACTTCGTCGGCCTTGACCGTGGCCAGAAGTGCCAGACGGGTTGTTTCGATCTCAAGCGGGGCAAAGGCCGAAACCACCATTTCCCCATCAAAGTCATCGACCGTCATGGTCCCGGTTTCACCGGCAAGTGCCCGGTCAACCGGCATGGCGCGAATTTCACGGACCAGACTTGTCGGGGTTTCCATCCGCCGTGTGTCGTTGCGCATCAGACCATCCGACCCGACAAGATAGGTATCACCGCTTTGGCCCAGACCATCGCCGCGCTGAAGAATGTCATTGATGCGATCAACCGAAATGCGCAAGGCCATGACGCCGATCAGGCTGTTTGCCCCTGCATCATAAACCGGCGCGGCCATAAAGGCCGATGGTGCACCGTTTGCGGCATCATAATTTGTGAAATCAACAAAACTGACACTGCCCGGCGCACCTTTGAGGGCGGCGGCGAATACCTGACCCAGTCCGGTCTTCTCATAGCTGTTCGCGGTCAGGTTGACTGAAAAATCATCGGTTTTGGACACACTGTAAAGGACACGACCCTGCGCATTTATCAGATAAATATCGGCATAGGACCGTTCGCGACGAAGTTGGCGCATCCAGGGGTGATATTGCAGATGGATATCGGAATAGGTTGAGCCATCAGATGCCTGATCAAGCATGTCGCGCTGTTCGACCGGATGGGGATTGCGTTCGATATAGAGATCATGGAGCGTTTCCATCGCACCATCACCAAGCTCTGACCAGGCAAAGTCAAAAATGGTGACAGACTGGCGTAAGGCCGGGCTTGATGATTGCAGAACCAGATCCTGCTTTATTGAGCGGAAGTAACCGTCAAGTTCGCTCTGGCGGGCGCCGATCAGTGTGGAAAGCTTGTCGGTGGCCCCGGAATTCAAGGCATCGCGTGCGATCAGATAGCTTGAAAGTGCCGTCGCGGCGGCGGCAAAGATTGCCAGAATGGCAATCGTTGTAGGGATCACACGACGCAGGGACATTGAGGCAAGGATATTCAAATGTTTCTCCCAACCTGAGTTATGGAATGAACGTTTGAATATTTCTTAAATGAGAAATCTGCTCCGGCGAATTCACGTGTAAGTGTAAGGAATGTGAAGTTTGATTTCAGGTTAAGAAAAATATCGCGAGAACCAGTCTTGCGGCATTTCTGAAGCAGAAAAGATGTTTTACTAAGATCAGGCGAGGAAGCGCTCGTCATTGATTGGGCCCATCGAACACACATTCCTCATATCTGAGAGTCGCGATAATGGACCTCCAATGATCGACGTGAGTTCGGACGGGTAAAGCTCCTACCGGGAGGGGCTAATTTCCTGCGTGTGATTAGTTGTCTCTAGCCTGAAGTGATCAAGTTCTTTTGTCGAGAGACCTTTTTATACCGTCCTGGCCTTTTCAAAGCCTTGAGGATTCTTGAAAAGTGCTCGGCTGAGATGAAGGTCTACATATGCTTTTGTCGAAGATTTTAGTTCAAACGTATGACCTTTGGATATCCACATAGTGATCAGGTGCACCAGATTAGTTTTTTTCGGTCAAATTGTAACTGGAACAGCCAATAATTTTACGGATCCAGAAAAGGCCCGCCAACAATATGATTGCACAGAATACAAGTTGGTAAACGCCGATGTATCCGTACAAAACAACCCAGATTGCCGACGTAAACAAAGAGGTAATCAGCATTGTTACGATCAATACCTTGCATAGGAATGACAGGATATTTTTCGTTCTCTTTTCCGGTTCACGATTGATCATCTTCAATCTGATTTCTGTCTATCTTCATAGTCTGTAAAACTAGATGTCACGCTATCATAATCGCGATCAGTTGGAAACACGGTTATGGATAGACATAAATTTTTCCTGTTTCAAAAAGTGAATGCAGGATCAGTATAACGGGCTGGACGATGTGTCCAGCCCGTTACTCATCGAAGTTCAAAGGTGTTGGCTATGTTGAGGATAATGACAACCCCGAACGTCTAGGGTTTCATGATCGGTTCAAAAACTATTTCCGGTATTCATCCGGAAGGAAAAACAGATGATCGGTATCGGGTGCGGCCATATGACAGGCAACGCAGAATTCGACATTGGCTGAGCCTTTGCCTTTACTGGTTCCCGAAATACTGCCATTGGGCATAATCATCGTATATTTCCAGTCATTCGCCTCCGCAAAGAATCCGCTCTGCATTTTTTCCATAAGGAAGAGTGGTCCGGCAGCAGCGCGACCGCTGCTGTCAACCGTAAAACTGGGTTTTGCCAGAATGGAGCCTTCCGGCATGGTGCCGACATCCTCATAGGCACCGTATCCTCCTGATCCCGTATCGTTGGCATAATTCATTACATAGCGACTGCCATGTGTCGCGGATGGATACGGGGAGGAGGAGAACGAACGCCAACTATCAAATGACAGGGCCGACGGATTACCGGACTGTCCCCAGGAAGTCCGCATTTCATCGATCAGGCAATCCCACATGGCAATGGCTTCCTCATCGGTGATATCTGCAACATCCATCGCGCCGCAGGGGCTGCATGGATTGGCAGAGCATGGATTGTCCGTTGCGCAAGGATTGGTCGCTCGGGCGGCAGCACATGGGTTCGCTGTGGCGCAGGGATTGGCCGCGCACGGATTGGGGGTGCAAGGATTAGTAGCCGCACATGGATTGTTTTCTTTTGCCGCAGCGAGACGAGGAACGTAACAAGTGCTGGACGCCGGAGACCATCCGGCGCAAGGGTTAGCTGCGCATGGATTGCTTGCTGCGCAGGGGGTCTTGGCAGCACAAGGGTTCGCCGCAGCACAAGGATTCACTGCCGCGCAAGGGTTGGCGGGGGCGCATGAAGCAACTTCTGCGACAGGCTGAGCCAATGATGTTGCCGAGCTTGAAGCCGTTATACCGAAAGATCCGACACCAACGGCAAGAGCAGGCAGTGCTACAGCTGACAAAAGATTGATTTTTGTTCCCATTATTCTGTCCTCCCGACAGGTTTTGTCACTCTTCATGTGTACTCAGAATGACAATTATCAGTTTTGAACCTTGAGGAACTCGATGACATCCAGGATTTCCTGGGTTTCCTTGAGTTTGAAAGGCATTTTGGAACGGGCTTTACGGCCAAGAATCTTCCCGAGTTTGTCACTTGGCCCGGCGAGATATTCTTCCAGAAACGCTTCATTGGTCTGAAAGCCGATATTGCAGGCCGCCTTGTAATCAGCACCGTAGCGGTAGCCTTTCACCGAACCACATTGTCGACCAACTACACCGAACAAGGAAGGTCCTACCTTGTTCTTTCCTGGCTCAAGCGAATGACAAGCCGCACATTTTTTAAAGACTTTTCCGCCGTCAGGCGCATCCGCCAAAGCGACATGTGACATTGTGAGGCTGAAAGCTAAGGTAAGAACCGCTATTCGTAAATTGAAACTCATGCCGTCTCTCCCCGTTTCATGCTCAAAATCTTGAACTGTATTAAGGTGAAGAAGCAAGTCACTCTAGGATCACAATATTGTAAGCTGTGATGATTGATATAAGGTTAGGACTTATTAACATTTAACTGATTCAACACCTTAAATATCCATTTGGGAGGCTTTAAGGTATGGAACGTGGATTTTGGTTGTCGGATGAACAATGGGCATTGATCGAGCCGTACCTTCCGTGTCGTGCCGCCGGACGTAGGTGTGTTGATGATCGACGGAGCATTTCAGGGATCATTCATATTCTTCAATCCGGTTGCCGGTGGCAGGATTGCCCCGCCGAATATGGCCCGCACACGACGGTTTACAATCGCTATAATCGCTGGTCTCAAAAAGGCATCTGGCAGTACATGTTTGCGGAGCTGACCGCGGTGTTGGCCCGGACCCCGGAAGAGATTTCCATCGACAGCACACATGTCAAGGCACACCGTTTTGCGGCTGGTGGGAAAGGCGGGCTTCTGTTCAGGTCATAGGGCACACAAAGGGTAGGCGCAACACCAGGGTTCACGCCATAAGCGATAGTCTCTGCCGACCACTTGTCGTCTGTCTGGCGCCCGCTATCTGCTCGCCGACAAGGGGTGCTATGCGGGCCATTAGCGTGACTGGTTGGTGCGACTCAGCATCCAGCCCGTGATCCCATCCCGAACCTTTCAAACTGCAAAGAACCACATGCCTTTGACGCAAAGCGCTACAAGAACCGCAATATCATCGGGCGCGTTCTGTCGCCTCAAGGACTTTTGCCGTATCGCCACCCGCTACGACAAAAAGGCCGAAAACTTCCTGGTCGGATTATGTCTTGCCACACTCGTCTGCTTCTGGATTTGAATGAGTCTGGAGCCTAACCCCGCACTCAAGAGCAAAACTTTGCGCATGCTGCGGTTGCTTTTCTTTTCGTTATTGGTGTCGTTCTTCATTTCATTTCATTTCATTTCTTCATATTTCTCGGGTTGTTGCCTAATCGGAATGTTAGAAATATTTGGCGTTTGTGATAAAATATATCCTTCCCCTTTCCGTATTAATATTTTTGGGTCTTTATGGTTTCGTTCTATTTTTTTTCTTAATCTGTAAACGCCAGTTTCCACGGCATGTGTGTCTATTTCAGCATGATAACCCCATATGTTTCTCTGTAATTCCCGGACAGTCACCAACCTTCCCTTGTTTCTCACCATATATTTAAGTATCTGGTTCTGGCGGTTCTGAACTTTGATTTTGTCTCCGTTGGAAATGTTCAAAAGCGTATGATGGCTCGAGTCATACAGAAATCTACCGATTTGAATGACATAATGGCTGGTCGCAATCACAGTGCGGAGAGCGGATTTGATTTTCGCGGCCACAACCGGGAATGATTCCTGTGCCGAAATGCAATTGATTGCTCCGGCATTGAGGACATCAATCACCAGGTCATCAGAAATTTTTCCGTGAACAATCACACTCCTTCTTTTGTTTTCGATATCTATTTTCTGAAACAAGGGATAAAATAAATCTTGATCATTGGTTTCCTGGCAGAGAACCAATAAAGTATAGTTTCTTGCAACATCATTTATATGCGACAGGTTGTTTATGCGTATTGCCGTTGAGTAAATTTCGGAAAATTCTGTCAAGTAGTTACTTGCATGGGAGGCATAATCTGTGTCTCCAATAAACAAAACCCTCTCCATATCTGAAGAATACCTTTTTCACTTTTTGATGAAATTCTCGAGAAAATATTTTGCTTTATTTGACTGCCAGTCTACGCTGCCTACAATATACCCAAGGACATAACCATCCTTGTTAATAAAATAGGTAATTGGAAGCCCGTATATTTTTAAACCAAGTCCATTTTTCCTCGTAACAACCGATTCTTTCCTGTTCTCGGGATCAAAATATATTTTCAAATCACCTGCAGAAATATGATTAAGAAAATCTCGGACATGATCGACCCCGGTATGATCAAGAGAAACAGCAACCACCTGTATATTCTGATCGGAGTAGTTGTCTGCCAGTTGTGCCAATGACGGCATTTCTTTAATGCAGGGTGCACACCAAGTGGCCCAAAAATTAAGGATCACATTGCTTCCGCGAAACTTTCGCATGCTGAGCAAGTTTCGGTTTTCATTGTAAAAGAGATAATCATCAACCCTCTCCTGAGGACGAAGTTCTGTGAACTGATCGTTTCCGTTATCCAGAATGGCTAAATCAGATAAATCTTCCGCCTCGCAGGTTGATTGTTGAAATAAAATAGGAAAGATCAGGAAAACAAAAAGCTTCCAATTGGCATTGGACATCAATTTCATGATTGAAAAAAACCTTATCTCTAAAAGTAGAGAGGGGGCTCAGAGATGAAAAAATTTCATCGCAGAATTATTTTATTGAACAATTTCCCAATTCAGTCATGGAACAAGACCGTGGCAGGACTGGGACGGCAAAAGCTGCACGGTCCGTTTCCAGATGAGAATACAGGCCAAGTTATCTTGTTTTCCGCCAAGACAGACCCGAAGGGCATTCCTTCGGGACAGCCCTGACGGTTTGAAGTTATTGATCCGACGTCGCGTTGGCTCTATCGACCGTCAGGGATGACAGTCCGGCAAATATGCCCCCCAGAACCAATCCCCAGATAACGTGCAGGATCAAAGTCATAATCGGTGCCATCATGCCGAGCTTAAGGCCGAACAGACCCGCCCCCGCCATGGGCATTGCCATGATCATCATCAAAAGCCAGGCACCAACAGCGAACATGACGGCTTTGCCGACAGGTGAAGATGTCGGAATTTTGTCGTAGAGGAGGGCATACAACCCTCCCCACAGCACGGTCCCGATCAGGAAGTGGACCATCCATCCAAGCCACATCCCCCCGAAACCGAGCATCTGCTTCGCCATGCCACTCAGCATCGAAATAACATCCAGAGCCGGCATAAGTCCCATCATTGCTTTCATCACCATCAGAACCGACAGAACGGCAGTTGCGGCAAATCCTGCCAGCATGGCTTTTGCATAGATACTCATTTTCTTCTCCTTATCTTAAAAAGCAGGCTGTTTTCGTTTCACAAAGTGAAAACTGAAACCGGCGTAAATTTAATCGTCGAGATACTCGCGGATCATGCGTCTGCCCCGGTGAATTCGGCTTTTTACCGCCGCGCGCGAAAAGCCAAGCTCATTCGCGATCTCCTCGATAGAAAGTTCACGGATGTCACGCAGAACGATGACGGTGCGGTATTTGTCTGGAAGAGAGTGAATGGCAGCAGCCAAATCATTTCTTAGTTCAACTTCCGGTCGAAATGCAAAGAGAGGAGAATCATCAGGGGGGAGTTCCACTTCATTTCTCATTTTTCGCCACAGCCTGTTACATTCGCGCCGAACGATGGAAAACGTCCAGGCCGGAAAGGATGCGATCGTCTGTAAACCTCCAATTCGCCGATACATGATCCACAACGTCTCTTGCGTGGCGTCTTCTGCATCTCCGTTACTCGCACAATGCCATTTTGCGACACGCTGAATGTCCACCCGGCTCACCGCGATGAGATTCTCCAGTGCTTTACGATTGCCTGTCTGCGCAGCGCGGATCAGTTCCGGGTCTGCTTTCATACCTCTTTCCACCCTTTGTTCGAGACAAAGCCCGTACACGCGCCAATCTGAATGCTGAATATGATGCGTGCTCCTGACAACGTAGAGGGTCAATTCTAAACTTTGGTTTCACCTGACCTTGGTCAACTGTTAGTCACAGAATTGTGAGTACAGCGAAAGACACGTAATGGCTCATCACGACATCAACCTAGCGGATAGGCACAGTCGCTAGCAGATCAATAAATCACTTTTACCCTGCGACATCGCAATTCGTCGCAATTAAGAGCCATAAGAGATTCCTCACTCTTGTCCCATCCTACCCTGACTTCTTCCGATAGTCAGGGCAGGGGCGATGAAGCCGCGTCACAACATCTATATCGATGCCGATACCAGTGCGGAGCTTGAAGCACTGGCGGCACGTCCGGGGACCTCCAAATCCGCGATCATCGGCGATGCCCTGCGTCATTATCTCCGCCATCGCGGCGCCAATGCTCTTGAAGAGGCATTGCGTATCCGTCTGGACCGCTTGAGCCGCGAGAGTGCACTGGTGCGCCGGGATATCGACGTCCTGACCGAAAGCCTCGCATTTTTCGTGCGGCTCTATCTCACTTTCAACGCCCATACCCCGGTGCCGGACAAGGCCACCCAGGCGGTGGCCAATGAGCGCTACCAGAAATTCATCGAACAGGTCGGCCGCCAGATTGCGGGTGGACGCAAATCGTTCGAGAGCGATGAGACGGAGGCGGAACAATGAACACCGTCTCCGAGCAACGCCGCCGTGACATGCTACGCTCCGCACTGGGCACCCCGATCTCTGAAGCGCTCAAGGATCCGGCCGTGATCGAGATCATGGTCAACCCGGATGGCAAGCTGTGGCTGGATCGGCTGGGGCAGGGCTGCATCGATACCGGGATGGTTATTCACCCGGCCGAGGCCGAACGGATCATCCGTCTGGTGGCATCGCATATTCGCACAGAAACCCACGCCGATCAGCCGATCGTCAGCGCCGAACTGCCCGCTCAAACCAATGCTGTCGGTGGCGAACGGTTTGAAGGGCTTTTGCCGCCGGTCGTACAGGCCCCCTGTTTTGCCATCCGCAAACCGGCCGAACGCATCTACACACTCGCCGATTATGTCCGTGACCGGATCGCGTTGCCGCTGCAGGCCGAAGCCCTGCGCAAGGCAGTACGTGATCGCAAAAATATCCTGATTGCCGGTGGTACCTCGTCTGGCAAAACCACACTGGCCAATGCGCTGCTCGCCGAGATCGCCGACTGCGAGGATCGCGTGATCCTGATCGAGGATACGCGTGAGCTGCAATGTGCTGCCCGTGATTGCGTGGCCCTACGGACCCGACGCGATGTGGTGTCGCTCTCCGATCTGGTGCGCTCGACCCTGCGTCTTCGACCCGACCGGATTATTGTCGGCGAGGTGCGGGGACCGGAAGCGCTCGACATGCTCAAGGCCTGGAACACGGGTCATCCCGGCGGCCTTGCGACCGTCCATGCCAATTCCGCCCATGCCGCACTCTATCGCATTGAGCAACTGGTGCAGGAAGTGGTTACGGTCGTGCCACGTCACCTGATTGCCGAAGCAATTGATCTGGTGGTGTTCATCTCCGGGCGTGGACCGGCGCGCAGGATCGAGACCATCGCCACGCTCAACGGTCTGGATGGCAATGCCGATTACGCCCTGACCCCGCTCACTCTTCCCCGACTGCAATCGATCTGAATGGAGAAAGTTCATGTCCGCAAGACATTGTGCACCGCCACGCACTCTCCTGTCGGCTTTCTGTCTGGCGGCAGTCACGCTGATCGCTCTCGCACCCGATGCCATGGCTGCCGGGTCGGGCATGCCGTGGGAAGAACCGTTGCAGCGCATTCTGGAATCCGTTCAGGGGCCGGTGGCCAAGATCGTTGCCGTGATCATCATCATCGTCACCGGTCTGACCCTGGCCTTCGGAGAAACCTCCGGCGGGTTCCGGCGCCTGATCCAGATCGTGTTTGGCCTGTCGATCGCCTTTGCGGCCAGTTCCTTCTTCCTGTCCTTCTTCTCGTTTGGCGGTGGGGCGCTGATCTGATGCGTGATGATCGATCCATTGAGGGGTTTGACATTCCGGTTCATCGGGCATTGACCGAGCCGATCTTTCTCGGCGGAGCACCGCGTTCGGTCGCCATCCTCAATGGCACTTTTGCGGCTGCCATCGGGCTAGGGCTGCAGCAATGGGGTGCTGGATTGGGGTTGTTCTTTATCGGTCAGACGCTGGCGGTGTTTGCCGCCAAGCGTGATCCGGATTTTTTACCGGTCCTCGCCCGCCATCTGCGCCAGAGGAGATGGTGGCGATGCTGAACCTTGCCGAATATCGCAACAAGACGGCGTGTCTGGCCGATCTCCTGCCATGGGCGGCTCTGGTCGCACCGGGGATTATCCTGAACAAGGATGGCAGCTTTCAGCGGACATTTCGTTTTCGGGGGCCCGATCTCGAAAGTGCCACCGAGGCCGAACTGATCGGGTTTTGTGCGCGGGTCAATAACGTGCTCAAGCGTCTCGGCTCGGGCTGGGCGCTGTTCTTTGAAGCAAACCGGAGCGAGGCCGAGACCTATCCTGTGTCCCGATTTCCCGATCCGGCCTCGTGGCTGGTCGATGAGGAACGCCGGGCGGCCTTTGCCGAAGCGCGTCAGGGGGCACATTTCGAAAGCCGCTATTACCTGACCTTACTGTTCATGCCGCCGCCTGATCTCCAGTCACGCGGCACAAAGCTGTTTGTGGAAACCGGCCGGAAGGAAGAAGGACGGAACTGGCGGCTGGAACTGGAACGGTTCACCGAGGATACGGAGCGGGTGCTGGACCTGCTCGCAGGCTTCATGCCCGAAGTCGTGCCGCTGGATGACGACGAGACGCTGACGTTTCTGCATGACACCGTCTCGACCAAACACCATCCGGTGCATGCGCCCGAGATTCCGGTCTATCTTGATGCCATCCTGGCCGATACGCCGCTTGTGGGTGGTCTTGAGCCGATGCTGGGCGATTGGCATCTGCGCAGCATCACTCTTCTCGGGTTTCCCGATACCACCCGTCCCGGCGTGCTGGATGCGCTCAATCATCAGGATTTTGCCTATCGCTGGGTGTCGCGTTTCATGCCGTTGGATCGCACAGATGCCAACAGGGTGCTGACCCGCTTGCGTCGGCAATGGTTCGCCAAGCGCAAATCGGTTGCCGCCATCCTGCGTGAGGTGATGACCAATGAGGCATCAGCACTTGTTGATAGCGATGCAGACAACAAGGCGGTGGATGCCGATGCTGCTTTGCAGGCCCTGGGTGGCGATCATGTCGGGTTCGGTTATCTGACCGTGACGGTTACAGTCTTTGATCGCGATCTTCAGGCGGTCGAGGACAAGATCAGAACGGTCGAGCGCATCGTCAATGGGCATGGCTTCACGACTATTCGTGAGACCGTCAATGCGATCGAAGCTTGGCTTGGCAGTCTGCCGGGGCACGTCTATGCCAATGTGCGCCAGCCTCTGATCCACACGCTCAATCTGGCCCATCTGACACCGCTCTCAGCAGTCTGGGCCGGACCGACTGATAACGCCCATCTCTCCGAGGTCACAGGGCAGTTCTGTCCGCCACTATTCTATGCACAAACCTCGGGAACCACACCCTTTCGCTTTTCCACCCATATCGGCGATGTCGGCCATATGCTGATTGTCGGGCCGACCGGGGCGGGCAAGTCGGTTCTGCTCGCCCTGATGGCGATGCAGTTTCGCCGTTACCCCGATGCGCAGATCTATATGTTCGATAAGGGCAACTCGGCCCGCGCCGCAGTACTGGCGATGGGCGGGGAACATTATCCGCTCGGCGCCAGTGAAGGTCTGTCTTTCCAGCCATTACGCGAGATCGACGATCCGGCGATCCGAAGCTGGGCGGCGGACTGGATCGCGATGCTGCTCGATCACGAGAAGGTTCGGGTCACCCCCGAGATCAAGGATATGGTCTGGTCAGCCCTTTCCAGTCTGGCAAGTGCACCGGTTGAGGAACGGACGCTCACCGGACTTGTCATGCTGCTGCAGTCCAATGCGCTCAAGGCAGCGCTTCAGCTCTATACGCTGGAAGGGCCGCTTGGCTATCTGCTTGATGCTGCTGAAGATAGGCTAACACTTTCCGACATTCATTGCTTTGAGACCGAGGAGCTGATGAACCGGGCCGGGGCGGTGCTACCGGTTCTGACCTGGCTGTTTCATCGGCTCGAAGCCCGATTTGATGGCCGCCCCAGCCTGCTCATTCTCGATGAGGCCTGGATCTATCTCGATAACCCGCTGTTTGCCGCGCGCATTCGCGAATGGCTCAAGGTTCTGCGCAAACGCAATGTCTCGGTGATCTTCGCCACCCAGTCACTTGCCGATATCGCGGACTCAACCATTGCACCGGCCATCATCGAAAGCTGTCCACAGCGGATCTTCCTGCCCAATGACCGGGCCATCGAGCCGCAGGCCAGAGAAGCCTATGAGCGGTTCGGTTTGAATAGCCGCCAGATCGACCTGATCGCCCAGGCCACACCCAAGCGTCACTATTACCTGCAATCCAGACAAGGTAACCGGCTGTTTGAACTCGGGCTCGGCCCGATCGCATTGACCCTGTGTGGGGCCTCGGACCCGGCAGCTCAGAAACTTATCGATCAGGTTCTGGCCAATCACGGGCATGCGGATTTTGCCCAACACTTCCTCGCAGCCAGAGGACTGGACTGGGCCGGGGATCTGATCGGTCAGTTTTCCAAGGCAGGAGAGGTCTCATGAAACGCATCATGTTCAAAGCCATTTCAATTGTTTTGCCAGCTTTGTTCTGGACCCATATCGCTCTTGCCGCCTGGCCGGTATTTGATGCCACCAACTTCGCCCAGAACATCCTGCAGGCCAGCCGAGCACTGGAACAGATCAACAATCAGATCCGCTCGCTTCAGAACCAGGCGACGATGTTGCAGAACATGGCGCGCAATCTCGAACGTCTGGATTATTCCTCCGCCAGCCAGATGATGAGCGCGCTTGACCGGATCGATGGCCTGATGATGCAGGCTGACGGGATCGGGTTTGATGTTGCCGAGCTCGATCTGCAACTCGCCCGGCAATATCCCGACAGCTATGAGGAAACCCTCAAGGCCAGTGACGTCGCGACCGCGGCCCGCGAGCGCTGGCAAAATACCATGGACGCCTATCGCAAGAGCCTGCGTTTGCAGGCCGGGATTGCTGGCAATATCCAGCAGGACCGCCCGTTGCTCAATGACCTGGTGGCCCGAAGCCAGGGCGCTCCCGGTGCCTTGGCCGCCCAGCAAACCGCCAATCAGTTGCTGGCGCTTTCGACAAAACAGCAGATGCAGATCCAGTCGATGCTGGTTGCCCAGCAACGGGCGGAAACCCAGGATCGGGCGCGCAAGGCCCAGAGTGAGGAAAGCGGGCGGGCTCTGACCAAACGCTTCCTCGGCACATCCAGTGTCTATGACGAATAATCGGATCGGGTCTGGGTATGGATAATCTTGGCATCATCGATCGCTTCATGGAGGTGTTTGGCCGCTATATCGATAGCGGCTTCGGCCTGCTATCGGGCGATGTCGGGTTTCTGACCTCCATCCTGATCGGGATCGATATCACGCTGGCCGGTCTGTTCTGGGCGCTGGGTGGCGAGGACAATATTCTCGCCCGTCTGATCCGCAAGGTGCTCTATGTCGGGACCTTCGCCCTGATCCTCAATAACTTCCAGACTCTGACCGGGATCATCTATGCCTCGTTTGCCGGGTTGGGGCTGCAAACGGTGCCGGGAAGCCTGACCGCAGACGATCTGTTGCAACCGGGCAAGATTGCCGCAACCGGCTATGAGGCAGCGTGGCCGCTGATCGCGCAGGTCGGCAATCTGGTCGGTATTCCCGATCTCTTCGTCAATGCCCTGACCATCTTCGTGCTGTTGCTGGCCTGGTTCCTGGTGATCATCGCTTTCTTCATCCTCTCGATCCAGCTCTTCATCACGGTGCTCGAGTTCAAGCTGACAGCCCTGGCCGGCTTCGTGCTGGTGCCGTTCGCATTGTGGAACAAGACCGCCTTTCTGGCTGAGCGGGTACTTGGCAATGTCATCTCGTCAGGCGTGAAAGTCATGGTGCTGGCCGTGATTGTCGGGATCGGCTCCACCCTGTTTACAAGTTTCACCGATGCCCTTCAGGGGCAGGAACCCGACATGGCCGCGGCCATGTCGATGGTACTCGGTGCTTTGGCACTTTTGGGGCTGGGTATTTTCGGACCCGGTATTGCGTCGGGTCTGGTCTCAGGTGCGCCGCAACTCGGTGCCGGCGCTGTACTCGGAACGGCTGGTGCCGCTGCCGGGGCGACGCTTTTGGTCGGTGGTGCTGCGCTGAGTGGTGTCGGAGCGGTTGCCGGGGGCGGTCTGGTTGCCCTGCGTGCGGCAACCGCACTTGGTGCCGGTGTGACAACATCCTTTCAGATGGGACGTGCCGCCTCGGGAGCAACAGGTTTGGCCGGAACTGCTGCCGGTATGGGCGGTGTTGCCCGTGCTGCCGGTGGCAAGGCAAGTCAAACCGTGCGCTCGGTGTCGGATCGCGCTGTCAAAACCCTGAAGCTTGAGGCCGAGAAGGGCAGGGCAGCGGCTTGGGCCGCAACCGGTGGTGCTCCAACTGGATCGGCAAGCTTTCATGCAGCCAACAGCAATAGAGCAACAGCACCCGATTGGGCGCGACGTCTGCGTCATGAGCAGAATATGCGGGCTCACCGACACTCGACCACGCAGGCCGTGCGCGATGGTGATCGCCCCGGTTCTGGCGCCAATCCGTCTCTCGACGAAAAGGGGGAATAGATGCCGTTTAAAAGATCCCTGCAGCGTTATGGTACGACGCCCGAACCCGAAACACCCTATCAGAAGGCCGGTCAGGTCTGGGATATGCGTATCGGATCGGCACGTGTTCAGGCCCGGAACTGGCGCTTGATGGCCTTTGGCTGTTTTGCACTGGCCTGTTCGTTATCGGGAGGGTTGATCTGGCAATCCCTGCAAAGCCGGGTGGTGCCCTATATCGTCGAGATCGACCGTTTCGGCGAGGCAAGAGCGATCGCGCCGGTCGCGCCGGACTACCAGCCCACCGATGCACAACTCGCCTGGTATCTGGCCCGCTTCATCAAACTGGTCCGCTCGGTTTCCACCGATCCGGTGCTGGTCCGCCAGAATTGGCTGGCAGCCTATGGTTTTGTCACCGGTCAGGCCGTGCAGTTCCTCAACGATTATGCCAATCGTAATGATCCCTTCGCCGAGATCGGCGAGCGCAGTGTGTCGGTCGAGGTCTCAAGTGTGGTGCGCGCATCCGATCAATCCTTTCAGGTCAAATGGCAGGAGCGCATCTATGAGCGCGGTGCCCTGATGCGCACAAGACGCTGGACCGCCATCCTGACTGTCATCTCGAAATCACCGGCCAATGCCGAAGAACTGCGCAAGAACCCGCTCGGGCTCTATGTCCGGGCAATCGACTGGTCGCGCGAGTTCGACACATCCTCTCCCGGATCGCAGGAGTAATGCTCATGAAACACAATGCGATGATGCTTACCTGTTCTATGATGGTGCTCACTGCCTGCAAGGCGGGGACACCGCCGCCTGCGATCAGCTATGATCGGGCCAGCTTCAAAGAGGCGACCATTAAAGCGGAGCCCGCACGTCCGGTCGAAATCGTTGAGGTTCCCAAACCCTTACCCTTGCCGGGGCAACTGATGCCGCTGCCAGGCCAATCACCGGCAGACAAGCTTTCGCCTGAAGAGCGGGTCGAGACGGCGAATAAGGCAGCACTTCTGGAGCCGTCGAAACACGGCTATATCAATGCCGTGCAGGTCTATCCCTATAGTGAAGGCGCGCTTTATCGTCTCTATGGCGCCCCAGGGCAGGTGACCGATATTGCCCTGCAGGCCGGTGAACAGCTTCGCGCGGTATCGGCCGGGGATACGGTGCGCTGGGTGATTGGCGATACCACCAGCGGATCGGGGAATGAGCAACAGGTTCATATCCTGATCAAACCCTTTGCACCGGCGCTCAAGACCAATCTCATGATCGCCACAGACCGGCGGACCTATCATCTGCAAATGCTCAGCACCGCAGAAACAGCGATGGCGGCGATTTCCTGGAGCTATCCGCAGGATCGGTTGGTGATGTTGCGACGGAACAATGCCGAGGCGATTGCCGCACAACCGGTCGCCCAGAATCTGGCGCTTGAGAAGATCAGTTTTAGCTATGAGATCGAAGGAGACAATCCGTCCTGGCGCCCAATCCGGGTCTTCGACGATGGGCGCAAGGTCTATATCGAATTCCCCGAACGTATCGATCGGGGAGAAGTACCGCCACTGTTCGTGATCGGGGCCAATGGCGACACGCAACTGGTCAATTACCGCAAGCGCGGTACCTACTTTATTGTCGATCAGTTGTTCCGGATCGCCGAACTGCGTATGGGAACCGACCCGCAACAGGTGGTGCGGATCACGCATCTCGACACTTCCGGTGGGAGAGCTCGCGATGACGGATAGGCCTGAAGAGAGTTTTGAGCTGCGCGGTCGACCGGATGCCCGGATTGTCCGCTTCCGGCGCAGTATCGTGATCGGAGTTACCGCACTGGGATCGGGCGCACTTCTCGGGATCGCGATGATGGCCTTGCAAACGCCGTCCTTCAAAAACGCCAATGATAATGACGAGCTCTATCATGCCGGGCAGGAGGCAAGACCCGATCAGTTGGAGAACCTGCCCAAAGACTATTCCGAGATAAAGCAGGATGTGCCAAAGCTAGGGCCACCTTTGCCGGGCGATCTGGGACGTCCGATTGTCGCAGCCCAGCGGGCACAGGGAATGGATGTTGCCTCCGGTGAGCTTTCGCTCGCCGAGCAGCGGCAGGCCCAACAGGCGATTGATGCAAGGGAGTCCGGTGTGTTCTTCTCGCTGGTCAATGCGGTGTCGTCCGAACCACCAAACAGTCAAGCTTCCGAAAATCGAGCCGCGATAAATGGGGATGTTGCCTCAATTGCAACTGATACCGATCCGAATGCGGTTCCGGATGAGCCGCAGCGCAAGCTCGACTTCATGCGCGACTATGACGATGGCGGGATTTACAATCCGCATGTGATGGAAACCCCGGTCTCGCCCTGGCAGGTCATGGCGGGCGGTGTCATTCCGGCCAGCCTGGTTACCGGGATCAATTCTGATCTGCCCGGTCAGATCATCGCCCAGGTGGATACCAATGTGTATGACACTGTCACCGGCATGACCGTGCTGATCCCGCAAGGGGCCCGGCTGATCGGCACCTATGACAGCGTGGTTGCCTTCGGTCAGTCGCGCGCACTGGTGGTCTGGCAGCGCATCCTGATGCCCGATGGAACGTCGATCCGGCTCGATAACATGCCGGCCTCTGATGCCAGCGGCTATGCCGGGCTCGAGGATGAGGTTGATTACCATACATGGCAGTTGCTCAAAGGCATCTCGCTGGCGACCCTGCTCGGGGTCGGAACCGAACTGACACTCGGCAGCGACGAAAGCGATCTGGTGCGCGCCATTCGCGAAAGCACCCAGCAGAATGTTGATCGGGCCGGACGGCAGATCACCGAGAAGCACCTCAACATTCAGCCGACCATCAAGATCCGTCCCGGCTGGCCGGTCCGCGTGATCGTCCAGCGCGACCTTGTGCTTAAACCCTATGGTGGAGAGCAAAAATGATGAAGCTTGCCAAGCTGCCCGATCGCAAACCGGTCAGGCTGACGGTCACCGTCAATGCCGATCTGAACCGGAAACTGCGGGATTATGCGACGCTCTATCGGGAGACCTATGGTGAGAGCGAGGCGGTTGCGGAACTGATTCCGTTCATGCTTGAGGCGTTTCTTGAGAATGATCGGGCCTTTGTGCGGGCGCGGAAGGAGGGGATGACGGGTGCCGTACAGGAGGGGCGGCAAAACAAATCGTCGTGAGTGATGTGGGTCAGGTGTCAGTCTCATATGATGCCGGGGGCGGTGTTGCAAAAGCTCGGCATTTGTGAATGGATGCCGAGGATTTGTAACATCTCGACGTAGGGGTACTGCTCTCAGGGCATTTTACTAAATCCTGATTTTGATGGTTAAAAGCCATCAAAAGCTGAGAAATTAAAAATTCAATTGATGATTTTTTCAAAAAATGCGATTTTGATGGTTATGAGCCATCAAAGAACACCAAGATTGAAACCAATGCTGGAGCGGGTGCCTCCCGGCTTCCTGGTTGATGCGGCATGGCTGAAGCGGTTTGGCGTCGATCCCAAATCGATTCATAACTATGCCGAGCGGGGGTGGCTGGAGCGGGTAGTCCGGGGTGTTTACCGTCGACCATTATCACGTGCAGATCATTCAGCCCGTTTGAACCGGAATTCCGCTCCCGATTGGCAGCTTGTTTTGCTGTCGATCCAGTCGGTCATGGAACATGAGGTCCATCTGGGAGGATTGAGTGCACTGACCTTCCATGGCTTCTCTCATTATCTGTCGCTGGGCAACAAAGAGCGTGTCTATCTCTATGGCGAGGTACCGTCCTGGCTCGCACGATTGCCGGGAGAAACAGAGTTTATTGTCCGCTCGACCAACCTGTTTGCGGATGATCCGGTCGGCATCGAGAACGTGGAACGTCCGCTCGAGAATATGAGCGGCAATACTGGTCCAACCATTAGTCCGTGGCATTGGCCGCTCAAGGTATCCTCACCGGAACGGGCGATCCTTGAAGCACTCGATGAATTGCCATCGCATGCGGGTTTTGACAATCTTGACATGATCTTCCAGGGGCTTGCCAATTTGCGACCGAAACATCTCATGACCCTCTTGCGCGCTTGTCAGAGCATCAAGGTCAAACGGTTGTTTTTCGTTTTTGCCGATCGTCACGCTCACGCCTGGCTGAAATATCTCGACAAATCTGAGATCGATTTGGGATCGGGGCCGCGCGCCTTGATCAAGGAGGGAAAAATACATCCGATCTACCGGATATCAGTCCCCACAGCGTTTATGCCCTCGGAGCAGGGGGAGGGGAGCCATAATGCGTGAGCGTTATGTCGAACAGGTCCGGCTGCTGATGCGCCTTCTGCCGGTGATTGCGCGAGAGGAAGTCTTTGCGCTGAAAGGCGGTTCGGCGATCAATCTTTTTTACCGAGATTTACCTCGCCTGTCTGTTGATATTGACCTGACATATCTACCAATCGAAGATCGGGCGACGTCACTTGCAAATATTGATCAGGCGCTGGACCGGATCATTGCAGCGGCAAGCCGTGAAAACAGGGATGTACGGTTTCAGCGGATCGCTGGTGGCGGAAATCTCGAAACCCGGATCATGGCCACGCAAGGAACGACCAACGTGAAGATTGAGACGTCTCCGGTCATGCGTGGCACGGTTCTGCCACCGGTGTTGTACAAGGTATCGGATGCCGTGGAAGAGGCTTTCGGGTTTGCCGAGATGCATGTCCTTTCATTTGAGGACTTATATGCCGGGAAGCTGCATGCCGCCCTTGATCGCCAGCATCCGCGGGACCTGTTTGACGTCAAGCTGCTATATGAAAATGAAGGGCTGACTGATGATTTGCTGCGGGTTTTCCTGGTCTATGTCAGTACATCGGGACGACCGCCGCATGAGTTGCTGGCACCGGCACTTGTTCCGATTGAGGAACTGCATGATCAGGAATTTGCAGGGATGACGCGAGACGAGGTCAATCCCGTTGATTTGGAAAACGTGCGGTCGCGTTTGATTGCCGATATCCGAAATGCCCTCACAGGGGATTTTGCCCGCTTCCTGTTGTCGCTGCATGATGGAAAGCCGGATTTTAATCTGATAGGTCTGCCTGCAGCAGAACAGCTTCCGGCGGTTCAATGGAAGCTTCTTAATCTGCGCCGTCTTAGGGATGATAACCCGGTGAAGCATATGGAATTAAGGGGGAGGTTGGAGGAGTTACTTTCCTGATATTTGTGACGATCGATCGGTCACCAGAAATCTACCTTGTGCCAAATGTAGAAGTCACTCCGCACTGTTAAAGCTGTCGGAAAATCCAGAGGCAACTTCCGTTGCTGATAGTTTGAGAGCATGTAATATTTAGAAATTTTAGCTGAAAATACATTTGTCTGATTGCGTAGGGCGTTCACCTTTGAGAAGAGCAAAGGGTGTAAGGTGTCGCATTTTCCTTAGGGAAAATCGCTTGGATATCGACGGTTATCATGGTTATGCTTGCAAGCAATTGATATCAACGCAAAGCATTGCATTCCTTCATCTCTTTGCAATGCTGCTGGCGCAGCAAGTGTAATTCGGATGGGGGTCCGATAATGACTGTAATAATAAAATTTTTCCGAATTACACTTTTTCTCGGCTTATACTTCGTTTTGAGTATGGTCGTGGTGAGTACGATGCTCAAAGAATGGCCGGATGGTGGTCAGATGCTGTTCGCCTTTGGTGTTCCGGTCATGCTGATATGGTGGCAGGAAAAAAGGCGATCACGAAAGGCGAATACCAAAGCTCGAGCTAAAGAACGTCCTGCTACCACCAAAACCCAGCGTGCCGCAGTTCTGGAGGAAGCCACCAAAAGAAATCAGGTGAGGAGTGTCTCAACACCGGCGTCATTTCGCTTGCCAAAAAGCGAATGGATTCCATCTGGCGCAAGCGCAACGGTGGCGGGACGCGACATTGGTGGGATGGTATATGTTGGGAAGCCGCCTCTGCTTAACAGCTATGGATATCGCGACAAATGCAGAGCCTATATCGATCCATCGCTTTCCGTTGCGGATATAGGGACGGACAAGACAGGTTATGGAATGCCCTATTGGCCGGGATACTCTGATATCTCTCCGCAATGCCGGGCAACCTATCTGGACTGGTTGGCAAACGGGCGAAATGATGCGTCATATGACCCTGGCTACATGTTTATGTATTTCTACGGGCTTGAACGCCGTTTCTTTGTTGATCAATCGAACGAAGACGCGGCGGATATCGTCGAAGAAGTAAGACGACTGAAATCCCTCTATCCAGATAACCATTCTGTCAGTCGATATCTTAGCGAGTTTATCGATCTTGCAATGGTGGTGGAAACCGACCCTTCTTTGATTAATCCCATTTTCGAACGGCAAGGTTGGGAACTTCCATTTTCATTGAAGTTCGCAATCGGAACAAGAATTATTAAGGGAGAGAACCTCAGTGCCGACTGGGTGCTAAGTTGGTTCATCTGCAATCCCGAAAGCAATTTGCGGACGCCAGCAACCCGCTGCAGAGATGAGTTTTTTGCTCTCTTCCGCATCCGTTTTGACGAGCGATTTCCGGAAGGTCTGAAGGTTAACAAACCCAGAAAATCGCTTGCAGCATCATATCGAGCCGCCTCTGGAGAGTTCGAAGGTACGGCCAATCCGAGAGTTGATGGAAAACCGGTCCCGGATATCTCAAGTTTGCGAAAACCGATAGAGATTGCGCAGGAACTTGCAGATGAGGTGATGAATGATCTCGACAAATTAAGCCGGTTTCTCGGCCGGAACCCCGACGGCCGCGGCAGCGTAGAGGCGCATGCGTTGCTGCCCTCGGACTTGTGGCAGTCATTCCCATCCGAGGAAATGGAGGGCTTGAGAGCTTGGGCGAGCGCCATCGTTAACAATGGCGGATTGGTTCCGCTTGCGGACGTGATTGAACGTCTGGAAGGTGATACCTCGGCGAAGATTGGAAAACGGCAATTGACGGGGGCGGCCGATGCCCTAGCGAGGCTTGGTTTTGGCCTTGCGCCGGATCCGCGATTTGCGCTGCGTTCGCCGAAGCCGGAAGAGCCGGTAGTGCTGTTTACTTTGGGCGAACCCGTTGAAAAGTTGGAGGAGGTGTCTGACGGATATCGAAGCGCTCTGATAGAATTGATGCTCGGTACGTTTGTCGCTCATGCAGATGGCAAGATTTCGGAAGCTGAACGAAAGGCTCTGGAAGGACAAGTCGAGTCAGCAGAAGGATTGGGCGACCCAGAACAGCGACGGCTTCGCGCAAATCTTGAGTGGTTCTTGACGGTGCCACCCGACATTTATCTTCTTCGCCGGAAGCTCAAAGAAGTTAGCGATGATAGTCAAGCTGCCATGCGGGCGGCATTGGTCACCGCTGCACTTGCAGACGGTATTATTCATTCGGATGAAGTGGCTAGCATAGAGAAAATATACAAGGTGCTGGGATTGAACCCCACGCTCGCATACTCCGATTTGCATGCCGGGGAAATCTCCGATGGGCCACGTCAGGTTCGGGCTGCTCAACCTGGGCATCCAGGAGAAACAATTCCGAAAGCTGATAAGACAAGTGGTCCGAGGCTTGATGTATCTCGAATAGCGGCAATCCGATCTGACACGGAACGTGTTTCGTCGGTTCTTGGTCAAATCTTCGACGTCGATGACGATCAGGATATCGAGACCGCATCAATGAACCAAAGCCTCCTGCCTGGACTTGATCCAAAGCACAATGCTTTGGTTCTGGACCTGATCATCCAGGAGCATTGGTCCGAGGATGGCTTTGAACAACTTTGCGAGATGCATGGTTTGATGCCTTCTGGAGCATTGGAGACGGTGAATGAATGGGCTTTCGAAACCCATGACGAAGCTCTGCTCGACGAGTATGAAGGGTATGACGTGTCTCAGGATATCGCGGAGACGGTAAGAAAAAAAATGGTAGCGGAGGACAATAATGTCGAAACTGAAACCGCGTGAGCGTGATGCCATTGTTCAGGCGTTGAGGGCCGGTGTTGTACCCAAGCTCGGCTTGCGACATATCCAGGTTGGTCGCGTTCGGGAGATTGGAGAGCTTGTGAGGGACATCGACCGAATTTCGGACGGTGGTTCCGCTATCCGGTTCATAATCGGTGAATATGGATCAGGCAAAACATTCTTCATGAACTTGATCAGGCTTGTCGCCTTGGAAAAAGGTCTGGTCGTGATGTCTGCAGACTTGGCGCCTGATCGCCGTATTCATGCAACCGGTGGGCAGGCGCGAGGGCTCTATGCGGAGATGGCTCGAAACCTGTCTACGCGAACCAAACCTGACGGTGGGGCGCTGGCCAGTGTTGTCGAGAGGTTCGTCAGCCAAGCTCATCGCGATGCTGAACAGCTGGACTCGCCTACCAGCTCCGTTATTCGTGAGCGCCTTGGCTACTTCGAAGAATTGACCGGAGGTTTTGAGTTTGCAGAGGTCATTCGGCGGTATTGGGAAGGTCATGAGACCGGTGATGACGAACTTAAATCCGCCGCCTTGCGTTGGCTTCGTGGGGAGTTTGCTACTCGCACCGATGCTCGCAAAATGCTCGGCGTTCGCACGATCATCGATGACGCAAGCGTCTATGATCACCTTAAGCTGATGTCGGCATTTGTATGCGAGGCCGGATATAAAGGACTGCTTGTGGGCCTCGATGAGATGGTGAACCTCTACAAGCTCACCTCGTCTCAGGCACGAAATGCGAATTACGAGCAAATCCTCCGTATTCTCAATGATGTGCTGCAGGGCAGTGCAGAAAACCTTGGCTTCCTGATGGGAGGCACTCCGGAATTCTTGTTGAATACCCGTCGAGGACTCTACAGTTATGAAGCGCTTCAATCGAGGTTAGCCGAAAACACCTTTGCGCGTGACGGCTTGGTTGACCTGTCGGGGCCAGTCGTCCGACTGGCAAGCCTGACCCCCGAGGACCTTTTTGTGCTACTTGCCAATGTTCGGCGTGTTATGCAGGATGATACCAATGCATTGCCTGACGAGGCGTTGGAGGCCTTTATGGCGCATTGCTCAGATCGTATCGGCGAGGCCTATTTCCGGACACCAAGGAATACGGTGACTGCTTTTGTGAACCTGCTTTCCGTCCTTGAGCAAAACCCTGGCATTGAGTGGAGCGATTTGGTTGAAAAGATCGAGGTTTCCGAGGACTTGGGAGAAGATATGAGCGAGATTGACGAGACCATTGGGAACCAAACACAAGCCGACGATGATCTAATCAGCTTCAAACTTTGACACATGCATGAGCAGCGCTTTCGAAAAACTGGCGAGACCAATACAGAAATGGATCAGGCAGCAAGGATGGCGCGAGTTACGTGATATTCAGGTGCGGTCCATCAATGCTATTTGCGATAGCCATGCAGATATCGTCATTGCGGCTTCAACTGCAGGCGGGAAAACTGAGGCGGCGTTTCTTCCATTGATTTCTGAGGTGATTGACGAGCCAGTAGAGCTTTCGGGGTTCGACTTACTTTACATCGGGCCGCTTAAAGCGTTGATCACCGATCAGGCCATGCGCCTAGAGGATATCTGCCGAGAAATGTCGCTACCGGTTGTTCCGTGGCATGGAGATATTTCGCAGTCAATTAAAGCACGCGCAATCAAGTCACCCAAAGGGATCCTGTTGATTACGCCTGAATCGCTTGAAGCCCTTTTTATCCATCGCGGTTTGGAAATTACGCGTCTCTTTGCTGCCACACGTACTGTCATTATTGACGAGCTTCACACGGTTCTTGACAGTGAGCGTGGCATTCAAGTGCGATCGCTCTTGACGCGCCTCGAACTTGCTATCAAACGCCCAGTCCGACGTGTTGGTCTGTCAGCAACGCTCGGAGACATGGATTTGGCCAAATCGTACCTTCGGCCTGACAACGTCGACGCTGTCCAATTGATCGAATCTGAAGGAGGAGAGGCAGAACTGATGCTGCAACTCCGCGGCTACCTCTCCGGTGCAGAAGGCGAGAGTAGTCCCTCTGCGATCGATGGAATTACCGCACACCTGTTCAAGTATCTTCGAGGAAGTGACAATTTGATCTTCGCTGGCGCCCGGCAGCAGGTAGAAATATACGCGGATGGATTACGGGACCTTTGTGACAAAGAGCATCTCCCTCTAGAATTCTACCCACACCACGCCAGCCTATCTCGCGAGCACAGAGATTTCGTCGAGCGTCGCCTCAAAAAACCTGGGCAGCCGACTACGGCAGTCTGCACATCAACACTTGAACTCGGAATCGACATTGGCGACGTGAACAGCGTGGCCCAAATCGGAGCCCCTTTCAGCGTCGCGGCACTTCGACAACGTTTAGGTCGCTCAGGTAGACGAGAGGGACAACCCGCCATCCTCAGGCAGTACGTCGTCGAGAGTAAACTGACTGCGGACAGCAGTTTTGTTGATCGGCTCCGCCTCAATTTGGTCAGATCGACTGCAATGATTGACCTGCTTCTAGAGGGGTGGTGTGAGCCGCCGAAACCGGATGCAATCCACCTCTCCACACTCGTACATCAGACCTTGTCGGTGATTGCTCAACTTGGTGGTGCATCTGCGACAACAGTTTACAAGATACTGTGTAAGGAAGGGCCATTTCGACAGGTTACGTCACATATTTTTGCGGATGTTTTGCGAGCGATTGGAGCTCCCGAAATGGGCCTCATTGAGCAATCGAACAGCGGCCTCTTGCTGTTAGGTCCGATGGGCGAGAGATTGGTCGAGCACTACAGCTTTTTTGCAGTATTCCAGACCCCTGAAGAATATCGCCTTGTGACGGATGGTTATGAGCTTGGTACTCTGCCAATTGATAATGTGCTGTTCCTTGGGATGTTGCTTATTTTCTCGGGGCGCCGTTGGCTGGTTCAGCAAATTCACGATCAAGAAAAGATCATTGTCGTTCAACCTGCCAAAGCAGGTGTTCCCCCGACATTTGGTGGTAATCCGGGTGATATTCATGACACGGTGATAGAAAGAATGTTCACCCTTCTCGAAGGAGATAGCAGGCCAGTCTATATGGATGCTGTCTCACTCGGAATGCTAAAGGAAGCACGCTTCACATATGAACAAATGGGGTTCCATTCCAAATCTGTTCTGGGCGTAAGCGAGCATACTTCGATTATTTCGACGCGTGTGGGGACTGTAAAAACTGCCACTCTGGCACTTGCGCTCAAAAGCTTCGGTCTGTCGGTAGAGCAATACGACGGGTTTCTGCTGGTTGAGACAGCAGCTGAAACCCCATCTCTTCAAGCTACTCTGGAAAACATTGCCTCGGGCGACGCCATAGATCTCCTATCTGGTGCAGGAAACCTAATGTCGGAAAAGTTTCACTCCTATCTGTCTACAAATCTTCTGGCACTAGATGCAACGTCTTCCAGACTTGCTCCTCACTTATTATCGGACTTAGCCACCAAGGTGCTTTCTAAAGTGTAGATCAATGGTGACACGGTTAAGTTGGCCAGAACGTATTCTAGGCGTATTTGATGAGGGTATTTTCACATTTTAGGCCATGTCATCATTCAGTGGTACTTGCTAACCACCTGAGGGTGAGAGGATGGCGAAGAAACTTGATGAAAGCAGTTCGTTTACAGCTAACGACAATGATCAACCGAGGGGAAGGCTGAAAATTAAGCCGGACCCTTCTGTTTGTATTATCGCCCGTGCCATAGGCCATCATATCGCTCGGAAACACTATTTGGCATGGGGGAAAAAGCAACGTCGGGCAGCTAACGACAATAGTCCTGCCACATTGGAAGAAGAGATAAAGGGGCATGGCCCCAAAGGGTGAACCTTTTATTTTAAGAGAAAGGAAAGCCTCATGACCCGTGTAGCGCTCTATGCCCGTTACTCCTCTGACAACCAGAGTGAAAACTCTATCGAAGATCAATTCCGTATTTGCCGGGAGCAGGCAAAGCGGGAAAGATGGCGAATTGTCGGCACCTATCAGGATGCGGCCATCTCGGGTGCCAGCATAACGTTGCGACCGGGTGTTCAAAGCTTGTTGCAGGATGCTCAGGCGAAGAAGTTCGATGTGGTGCTGGCAGAGGCATTGGACCGTGTCAGTCGGGATCAGGCAGATGTTGCAACTTTGTTCAAACATCTGAAGTTCGCAGGGGTGCGCATCGTTACATTGGCCGAAGGTGAAATCTCCGAACTGCATGTTGGCCTCAAGGGCACCATGAATGCACTCTTTCTCAAGGATCTTGCCGATAAAACCCGTCGAGGTCTTCGTGGTCGTGTTGAGAACGGTAAATCCGGCGGCGGGGTTTGCTACGGATATGATGTTGTAAAGCGTCTGAACAGCGACGGTGAGCCAGTTACGGGCGAGAGAAAAATCAACGCGGCAGAAGCCGAAATTGTTCGCCGTATTTTCCGTGAATTTTCTGCGGGTAAAAGTCCGAAGGCGATCGCTGCTGACCTCAACCGGGAAGGTATACCCGGGCCGTATGGTCGGGTTTGGGGTGATACGACCATTCGTGGTCATGTTTCCCGAGGGACTGGCATCGTGAATAACGAGCTTTATATCGGCGTGATGGTCTGGAACCGGCTCCATTATGTAAAGAACCCGGCGACCGGAAGGCGGGTTTCACGACCTAACCCGGAAACCGAGTGGGTTCGGACTGAGGTGCCTGGGTTGCGTATCGTTGAAGATGATCTATGGCAGGCCACGCGTTGTCGGCAGGAAGAAATTTCCAGGAAGTATGCAAATGTTACCAAGGGTGTTCGCGCATACCATGCCGCAAAGCTCAATAGCTTGCGCAGACCGGCTTTCCTGTTTTCCGGTCTTATCAAGTGCGGTTGCTGTGGTGGCAACTACGGCATCATCACCCGAGACCGGTACGGTTGTCTGAACCGTTATCGTCGTGGAACCTGTGACAATGGCCGCACAATTGTTCGAGACACAATTGAAGCTCGTGTTCTGGCCGGGCTTACCGAAAAACTGGTTTCTGCAGAGGCGGTGGCAGAAGCGGTTCAGGCCTATGCCGAAGGTCTGAACCAGATGAACCGGGAGCGCCGTGCACAAGCTGTTCTTGATCGGCAGAAACTGGAAAAGGTCGAGCGCGGGATTGCGGGCATTATGTCGGCTATTGAAGATGGCATGTACCAGTCGGCGATGAAGTCCCGAATGGAAGAGCTTGAGCAGGAAAAACAAGAGATCATCGCGCGTATGGATGAGGTTCCTCAAGATGTTCCCGACATCCATCCAAATATTGCGGAGATGTACCGGAAGAAGGTGCAAAACCTAACCGCAGCTCTCGACGATCCACTGATGTATGCGGAGGCGGCAGACGCAATCAGGTCCGTAGTTGGAGAAATAATTGTTACGCCGGGAGATAAGCGCGGTGACTTTCAAATCAGCTTGCGTGGTGAATTGATGGGCATTCTCGACATTGCGACCGAGCGCAAAAGCCAAAGTCCGCCTGAAGTTATAACAAAGGTGGCCTCGGGCCCCCGCAACCAACTTTAAGAAAGCCTGCCCTCGTGGCGGGCTTATACATTGAGAGGCAGAAGGATTTGTTATGATCCTTCTGCCTCTTTTGTTTGAACTGGTGGTGGCCACCACCAGTTCATGGTGCGCAGA
>NZ_JBEPTC010000017.1:0-82905 GCF_040549275.1 Thalassospira sp. MBR-102 | reverse complement strand
GTTAAAAATACACCCTGACGCGGGGTGGAGCAGCCCGGTAGCTCGTCAGGCTCATAACCTGAAGGCCGCAGGTTCAAATCCTGCCCCCGCAACCACTCTTTCCGATCCGCTGAGTTTTGAGATATAGACTCGACGGATTCGCGAAACAAGAGAAAAAGTTCGGGCGCATACCCTCATCAAGAGGAGGCGGCGCAACCGAGTTTCATTTTCCCAGACTTTTCAAGAATTTAGGCAATAAAAAACCCGCTGTTGGCGCAGCGGGTTCTTGGAAAGGCTTAAGCTTGGCCCCTCATCAAAACTGAGGTCGAGTTTAGGCGACGGGATCGCTTTGTCAAGAATAAATGCGATGCTTGAACTCTGGCCGATACCACGCATGACTTTTTCATATTCCCAAGCGCAAACCGGCGCGGTTGCAGAGCAATCTGTACCGGTCGGAACGTCTGCCGTTGCCCGCTGGCAATGGGTGCAGACACAGATCCTTCATCATCCTCATTTGTCGACTGCCGAAATCTGTGTTGCCGTCGTTCTGGCATCGCACGTCAATGACCGCACTCAGGCATGCTTTCCCAAGATTGAAACGATTGCCAGTGAGGCAAAACTGTCTGATCGTAAGGTGCGTCAGGCGCTTAAGCGTTTGGCCGAGCTTGGATTGGTGGCCAAGCTAAGCCGAGCTGTTGGCAGACTTCGTAATCGCAATGCTTATCAGTTGATCGGCCTTGGCTCTAAACCGGCATCTGGTTCCATCATACCGGCACCTGATGCCGCTGTTAAACCGGCACGTGATGCCGGTTCCAATAAGAAGAACACGGATAAAGAAGAAAACACGGATGAGAAGGAACAGGCAAATACTGTTTCTGGAACCGGAGCAACCGTCCTTCCTGCCGTCGATGATCAATGTTTGATTTTAGCTAGAGAGTGGCAGCGATTGTGTTCGGAGCCCTGGACATTGGCGAATGCGTGTTTACGGGTGAATGAAGCGATTGACCGCGTTGGCATTGATGCCGTTAGGCTGGAGCTCGATGGATTACGACGAAGGAAAAAGCGTCTTTCGCGGTTGATGTTACTCGACACTCTAGACGTACTAAAACCAATCATGTCAGAGGAAACTTGTGACTATCAACCTTGTGAAGTGCAAGAAAAGGGTACACCTGAAATATGGTTGGAGATATGCGAGACGCTCTCAAGACGTGAAATGCCCGAATGCCGAAACCCTAGAGCTTGGTTGTCGAAGATCAAAGCATCGCTAAATGGAAATACTTTGCGCCTGTCAGCAAAGAGCCAGTGTGTTGTTGACGTTGTTAGAAATCAGATGTTAGCGGAAATTGCTATTTTGGCTAATCGCCAAAAGTTAGTGGTAGAGAGTATTCACAAATGTGATTAGAGCCAGAGCACGATTAATTGAAATGAGGACAGGACATAGAAAGCTTCCAGTTTCAGCCGACATAGAATGCAAAACGCGGGGATATTGATCAACCACGGCATTTAACAGGGCTGGAAAATTTGTCGGCGATAAATGATTGCCAACAAATTGATCCATCCCTGCAAATTGTTCAGCGCGTTGAGTTAGCGGCCTGCTCTACGAAGTCGTAATGCATTAGCAATAACAGATACCGAAGACAAGCTCATGGCTGCAGCGGCAAACATGGGCGAGATAAGAATGCCAAAGAACGGATAAAGTAGCCCTGCGGCAACCGGCACACCTGCTGCATTGTATATCATCGCAAAGAAGAGGTTTTGTCGGATATTGCGCATGGTTGTTTCCGAGAGCTCGCGGGCGCGAACAATCCCGCTCAGGTCACCTTTGACAAGAGTGAAGCCTGCACTCTCGATTGCAACATCCGCCCCCGTACCCATCGCAATTCCGACGTCGGCCTGTGCAAGTGCGGGGGCATCGTTAACACCGTCACCCGCCATCGCGACTTGATGACCTTTATCTTTTAGCTCTTTGATCAAATTGGCCTTATCTTCCGGTGAGACATCGGCCCGGATATCGGTAATCGAGAGTTTACTGCCAACAGCTTTTGCTGTTCGTTGGTTGTCGCCCGTCGCCATGACAATTTTGAAGCCCTGCTTTTTCAATGCGGCCAGGGCATCCGATGTTGTTTGCTTTATCGGATCGGCAACGGAAATGAGCCCAGCAATCTTTCCATCAATAACAACATGCATTACCGTCTCCCCCATATCTCGCCGATCATTTGCTATTTTATCAACAGCAGAATGATCGATATTGAGAGTCTGAAGGAGTTTGCTATTACCTAGGGCAACCGACTTGCCACCCACCTTTCCGGTGACGCCCTGACCGGTTACAGCTTCAAATTCCTCTGCCTTATCAAGGGACAATCCGCGCTCCTGAGCAGCACTGACAATGGCGTCAGCCAATGGATGTTCGGATCCCTTTTCCAGCGCCGCAGCGACAGAAAGAACTTCCTCCTCCTGAAAATCCGGTTGGGCGATTACACCTGCAAGTTTTGGTTTACCCTCTGTCAAAGTCCCGGTTTTATCGACAATGAGCACATCGATCTTCGCAAATCGCTCCAAGGCCTCTGCATTTTTAATGAGCACACCAATTTGTGCACCACGGCCGGTCGCTGTCATGATTGACATCGGCGTTGCCAAACCAAGGGCGCAGGGACACGCAATGATCAGAACAGCAACCGCTGCGACAAGCCCGTATGACAATGACGGATCGGGCCCCCAGATGGCCCAAGCGACGAAGGCGATCAAAGCAACCAGGATAACAGCAGGCACAAACTTGCCTGCAACCGTGTCTGCAACCTTTTGGATTGGCGCTTTGCTTCGCTGAGCATGGGAGACCATATCAACGATTTGGCTCAAGACAGTATCTTTGCCAACCCGTTTGGCCAGGATGATCAGGCTGCCATTTCCGTTGATTGTTGCTCCGGTGACATCGTCATCTGGATTTTTTTCAATTGGAACGGGTTCACCCGAAATCATGGATTCATCAACTGACGACCGTCCTTCAACGACAACGCCATCGACAGGTATCTTGTCACCTGGGCGAACCCTCAAACGCATTCCGACGGTTACATCCTCAAGAGGAACTTCTCGTTCAGAACCATCATCTTCAATAATGCGGGCTGTTTTCGCAGCAAGACCCAATAACGCTTTGATTGCCGAGCCGGTTCGTTCCCGAGCCCCCAATTCCATTAGTTGGCCAAGAAGCACAAGGACAACGATGACAGCTGCAGCTTCGAAATACACACCGACATGTCCCTGTGCGTCTCTGAAGCCATCAGGAAAAATACCCGGAGAAATCACTGCGACGACGCTAAATATATAAGCTGCGCTAACGCCCATCCCGATCAAGGTGAACATGTTGAGAGAACGGTTCACCACAGAATGCCATCCACGAACCATGAATGGGAAGCCGGACCACAGGACAACAGGCGTTCCGAGAACCAACTCCACCCAAAGAGTAACGCGTTCTCCAATCATTTCCCGGATGAAACCCAAACCAACAAACGGCCCCATCGTTAGGACAATCAGCGGCACCGTAAGAGCTGCGCCTAACCAGAATCTCTTTTTGAAATCCCGAATCTCGGGGTTTGGTGCGTCATTTTCTGTTGGCATATCCATCGGTTCCAGTGCCATTCCGCAGATCGGACAGGAACCAGGTTCGGATCGTATGATCTCTGGATGCATCGGGCAGGTGTAGCGACCCGAAGTCGATGACGAAGCGCTGTTTGCAGCAGATGTCTCTTCCTCTGAGGACAATACGCTCTCAGGAGAGCTATCGAACTTGCCCTTACATTTCTGCGAACAGAAATAATATGTCTCACTGCCGTACCGAGAGCGTGGTGTATCGGCATCCACCGTGACCGACATACCGCAAACAGGATCCGTCGACTGTCCTGATTGATCAGACATTTTGTGATTATCCTGGTGCTTCTTATGATGATGATCAGACATGGTCTGCTTCCTGCTGTTATGCTGCAATGTCACTGCGGATAATCAATGTTCTGAGTGATCGTGACTGTGCGCCTTGGCCGATTGGTTTATCCAGTTTGACAGGAACCAACGTTCAAAAATGAACACAGCAACGATCATCAAAGTTGCAATGAGAACAATGGATGGGTCGCTTTGCAATTTCATGCCGGCGAAAACGAGCAGCACGATGATGTCAAAGACAATTGCTGTAATCATTACAAAGCCGCGTGCTCCTATTTCTTGTCGTAGGTACTTAAAGCATCCCCAGTGGATGAGCACATCCATGACCAGATAGAAAAACACGCCAAGTGAAGCGATCCGGCTTAAATCAAAAAAGATTGTCAACAGCGCTGCCACGACAACCGTGTAAACAAGTGTGTGGTCTTTGATTGAACCCGACATTCCAAAATGACTATGCGGGATCATCTCCATATCGGTCAGCATCGCGAGCATTCTTGACACCGCAAACACGCTTGCTAGCAAACCGGACGCCGTCGCAACGACTGCGAGCAGCACAGTCAGATAAAATCCGATGGGCCCCAATGCTGGCTGTGCAGCTTGGGCGAGGGCATAGTCTTTGGCTTTTATCAGTTCGTCCAAGTCAAGGCTTGAACCAACAGCAAGCGCCACGAGAATATATACGACAACGCAAATCAGGATTGAGAACGTAATCGCACGACCCACATTCTTATGAGGGCTCACGATTTCAGCACCACTGTTTGTGATCGTTGTGAACCCTTTGAAGGCCAGAATTGAAAGAGCAATTGATGCGACAAAACCGGCCAATGGAAAGCTCGCGCCGTCGGGTGATGACGGCTCGAACGAGTATCCACCAGCCCACAGCGCTGCAATTGCAAACAATGCAATGCCGCCGATCTTCAACGCGGCCATGACCATTGAAAACAGGCCAACCGATTTGTTGCCAGCTCTGTTAACAGCATATGCAAAAATTATCAGGCAAACACCCAATACCGGTATAAGAACTTCAAGCTCTGTCAGGTCAAACGCCCGCAAAACATAGGTTCCAAATGTTCTTGCGACCAAACTCTCGTTGATGACCATCGAAAAGGCCATCAGCAATGCTGCGCCGCCTGCTATGGCTCCCGGCCCGTATGCTTTTTGGAGGATCATTCCGATCCCGCCTGCAGACGGGAAAGCATTGGACATCTTGATGTAGGTATAAGCACTAAAAGCAGTGACAAGTGCGCCAAACAGGAACGACAACGGGAACCACTTTCCTGCAAGTTCGGCAATTTGTCCGGTCAAAGCAAAAATTCCTGCTCCGATCATAACACCGGTGCCCATGGATATGGCGCCAAGGAGCGAGATACTGTTTTTCTTGTATTCTGCCTGATGATCCATTCCTGCCTCACATTTGGTGTTTTTGGTACGCGATGCCGTTTGCTTCTTGCAGCTCGCGTATATAACGAATGATCCGTGCTACCTGTTCCGAACTGACCTGAGGCTGGGCTGGCATATCGCCAAAGGGCCAGTGATGTTGTTTTGCCCCGTTTTGAACAGCTAGATAGAATGCGCGATCTGAATGATGTCCCGGATTGTAGATTCTGTGCATCAGCGGCGGGCCTTGCTCTGTGCCTGTTGCATTGCCTCCGTGACAAGCAACACAGTTCATATCGAAAAGCTGGTTTCCTACCATGGCTTCCTTGCTGAAACTGGGGAGCGCAATTCCGCTATCGGTCAGTTCAAGATCTTTGATGTCATCTTTCCCGGGCAGAAACGAATTCAGGGTCATGGCGATGATCCCTACTGCGAAAAAACCGATAACCAAATACTTTGGCCAATTGATTTGTTTTTTCATTTTCTTCGGGCCTTTGTTTTATGCGTATGTATCAAATATTCGAAGACACGTGAGACCAAGGGAACTAGTCAACCCTGGTCCTGTTGCTGCCGCCTATTGATTTCGCTGAACTAGCTTGGCGATACGTGAGTTTGTCGGCTAATTGCGCTGCCATCGACATAGGTATCTGGCGACACTTCAAATTTCGAACGACAGGTGTCTGAACAGAAGTAGAATACTTCACCGCCATAAATGGCTGTTTTGGCGATGCGCGGATCGACAGTTTTATGACAAACCGGGTCAACGGCGGACTGAGGGTGCTCCCATCGGATTGCCTCAGCCTGACCGTCCGCTTGTTTCTTATTGTGGGTGTGCTTTTTGTGCCCAAACATGTGAGCACCGCAACCAAAGCGCATCATCAATATGATGAAGGCTCCCCAAAGCAACCAACTGAGAATATTTTCCATTTCTCTTCGCCATCCCATAAATACCTTTAGGTATGACTGTTCCGTCTGAAAGCAGCATGGTGCAGAACACCAAGGCTCGATCTGTACGCATGCCATCGGCAGGTGCAGAACCCAGAACAGTTATTCGCTATTTGTTCGGGAGGATCAGGATATGGGAGGCTGGAAAATCCATGACCGAGATACCGGCTGAAGGGACACTTCTTCTATCCCGTTCTGTACATGGGAAAACTCGGAAACCGGTAGGATAATCTCGGTAAGGACCGCTGATGTGGAGTGACAAGAAACCTGAGGGCAGCACGAAGCCAGGTCATGCTGGTGTTCAACGTCAAAACCATTGAGTTCTGCAGAATGCGCAGGAAAAGATCCAGTCGACGCGACTGCAATATGGGGAGCAAGCATTATAGCGCTAATCCCGACGAGCAGGATCAGTACGGCGCGTATTAGTGCTTGCTGTGCATTCATTGATCAAACTTCCTTTGGGCAGTAACGTAACACTTATGCCCTTAAATATCGAGTTACGTTGACCTACCTCAATTAAGGGGACGTTTTTTTTAACCGACTTCAGACAGAACCGTTACATCTGCAAGCCGGTTGTCCGTACTGTTGATTTCCTTTGAGATGTAAGGTTTGATTTCGGAGTATCTGACGTGAGCATCGGCTTGCGCCTGATAGTAGCGAAAGAGCTCTTTTAGCGGAGCGCCCATGTCTTTGTATGCAGTTAATACTGCGATTAGAGCCCCGAGCGTGAGATCGCCTTTTATCACCAGATACCCTCCAATTGTGTAAAAGAAGAAGGGCGTCATCTGTGATATGAAATTGTTTAAAGACTTCATGGCGAACTTGTTCTTGTGGATAGAGAGACGAAGGTCGTGAAGTCGCTTGTATGACCCGTAAATATCCCGGGCACCTGGCTGGTTATCGTTTGAGATGTTCCCTATCTTCTCGCCGAGAACTCTGACTTCCTTCAGCCGCGTTCGAGACAAAGCATTAATTTTCTTCTGGAATCTGGGGATGACAAAAATCTGAAGCGGCAACAGTGCGGTTGCGGCGATGCCCAAAACCAAATCTTGCACGAGCATGAAAGTCAGAATCGTCAGGAATGTACCGCCTTGTAACAAAGGCAGCACAATCGACTCTGCAGCATATCCAGCTACGGGCTCTACCTCCTGCACAATAACCGGAATCAATTCCCCTCCTTTGGGGGATGGCTTTCGAAAGCTGAATTTTGAAATATCAAGCCGTAGGCGGCGTGACATGTGTTCTGCCAGCGCACCGGATTGCAAATTAACCTGATATTTCAGCCAGCCATGCACGCCAATCGCCAATAAAAAAAGCAGACAGAGAGTAAGTAAAGCCATCGTTTGAGAGAACTCCATTCCTAAATAGGTAACTGGAAAATGTCCTGACTCAATGGCGTTGTTGATGATCAACTTCGGAAGCTCGAGGCTCATGTAAAGAGCCGGCAAAGAGGCCGTCGCCAGTAGCCCCAGTTTTATCTGCCGCTTCCATGAAGCTCTGAATATGTACTGCAGGAGCGCTGTTCCGCTCTTTGCCGAGGGCTTTTGAGCCTGTTGCGCAAGAACAGATCTGCGGCGTCTTAAAGCCCTGTATCCCGTCGCGCTGAGAATAATAATTAGCGCAACCGGCACCCCAAACACCACCAAATGGAATACAAGATGAACCCACCAGTGTGCATCGCTTGATATGTAGTGCGTCAAGCGATGCCCCATATCGTGGACGATTTCCATCATTGTAGTTAGGTTCCTTGAGAAGGTTCGGCAAAACAGACAGGGAGGAAAGTCCTCCCTGTCGTGTGATGCTTAGAAAAGAAGGCGGAGACCGGTTACGAGGTAAGTTGCCTCGTAATCTTCGCCGTCATCTTTTGCAAAGTCTGCGGTTTTGCCGAGTTTCCGCTCATAGGCAACCCCGATATACGGTGCAACGGCACGGTCGATGAGGTCATAGCTAAGCCGCAGTCCGATCTCTGCGCTTGAAAACCCGCGTCCGACCTCAATCTCGCGATCGTCAGAGAACGCAGCATTCAGCTCAAGCGAAGGTGTGAGGATTAAACGATTGGTCAGCAAGCCTTCATACTCAACATCAAGCCGCGCACTGCCGTCTCCGGTCTCGCTGACAAACAGATCAGCGTCGACTTCAAACCATTGAGGAGCAAGCCCCATGATTCCAACGGTTCCATACCAACGATCTGTTGTGCTTGGCGTATCCAGACGAATACCGGCTTTGGCATCGAAAAAGTCGCTGATTGGTGTTTGCAGGACCAGTCTGTTCTCGAAGTTTTCGTAAAGGTCGTTTTTGAGATCACGCTCGCCTTCGCCTTGCCAACGTAACTTCAGTTCATCGGTGCCAACAAATGCATCACCATCCCAAACGAAAAGATTTTCCCCTTCGTCACCAGAGCGGTATTCAAACTGCTCCATTTGAATGCCATAAAAGATGTGATTGTCTGCTTTGGCAGTGAACGAGAAGGACAGGATCGTGGAAAGAACACCACCACCAATCGCGGCCAAAGTTAGTGTTTTCATTGTTATTGAACTCCATTCTCAAGTGCCGCGACGGCTGGACCGCCCTCTACAACCACTTTTCGGAACATGCCAGAAGCCATGTGATAGCTAAGGTGACAGTGGAAAGCCCATTGCCCAGGTTCATCAACTTCGGTTTCCGAATAAACGGTCATGCCAGGGTTGATATTGATGGTGTGTTTAACCGGATCCCATTTACCGTTGCCAGTATCGAGGATTGACCACATCCCGTGCAAATGCATCGGGTGTGACATCATGGTCTCATTGACGAACTTGAAGCGCACCCGTTCGCCATAGTTCAAGCGGATAGGTTCTGCATCTTCATATTTGACGCCATTGATTGACCACGTATAGCGTTCCATGTTTCCGGTAAGGCGCAGTTCAATTTCACGCGTTGCAGGCCGTTCAGGGTACAAAGGCTTCTGTGCCTTCAGGTCGGCATAGGAGAGGAACTTTCCGCCATTGGCTGCTTTTGGTGTCAAACCACTTCCAGCGGCATAGAAGGGATCATCTTTGGACATTCCCATCTGAGAATGATCCATTCCGGCCATATTCGAATGGTCCATTCCAGCCATACCGTTCTCGTTACCACTGCCCATCGAAGAATGATCCATTCCGGCCATGCTACCGTGATCCATTCCCATGTCCGCCATTGTCAGCAACGGAGCGTCCATGCGTCTGGCTGGCATTTCAGCTTTCAACCCTTCTTGCGGCGACAACGATCCGAATGCATAACCCGAGCGTCCCATTGATTCGGCCATGATTGCATACGGCTTTTCAGCTGTCGGCTGAACAATCACGTCGTATGTTTCTGCAACCGAAATGCGGAATTCATCAACCTTGACCGGTTGAACATTGTTGCCGTCGGCCTGGACAACAGTCATTTCAAGTCCCGGAATGCGGACGTCGAAGTAAGTCATGGCCGATGCATTGATGAAGCGCAGGCGCACACGTTCGTTTGGCTCAAATAGTCCGGTCCAGTTTTGTTCCGGTGATTTACCATTGATGAGGCCGACGAAGCCCTGAACGTCTTCAATATCTGTTGGCATCATGCGCATGCTGCCCCAGTCTCCACGTTCAGAGAGAGTTTCTCCCAAACCGTTTTCCGAAACGTCGGAGATGAAGTCTCCGAGCGTGCGTTGGTTACGGTTGTAGTAGTCCGGCATCATCTTTAGGTTGCGCAGAATACGCGCCCCGGAATGAGGGTGCTTGTCTTTCAGAACAACGACATATTCACGGTCGAACTTGAATGGCTCGCGTTTTTCGGGTTCGATAACAATTGAGCCGTAAGCGCCATCTGGTTCCTGGAAGCCAGAGTGGCTGTGAAACCAATAGGTCCCGCTCTGTTTGACAGGAAAGCGATAGGTAAAAGTCTCGCCCGGTTCGATCCCGGTGAAGCTGATGCCCGGCACACCGTCCATCTGGTAGGGAAGGATCAACCCATGCCAATGGATAGATGTAGTCTCGTCCAGGTTGTTCGTCACGTTGATGACGGCATCTTCGCCTTCTTTGAAGCGCAAGGTCGGACCGGGCGAGGACCCGTTATAGCCAATTGCTTTGGTTTTCATATCACCTGTGTCGATGGTAACGTAATCGACAGACAGATTATAGGTTGCCGCATACCCTGCTGTTGACACAGCAATAGTGCTTAGCGCCCCCAAAAGGGCACGCCCAAGAAGTTTTCTCATTCTCATGATCTCCGATGGTTGAGGTGCGCCAGAGGCAACAGGGAGGGATTCCCTCTGGCGCGAGACCCTGCGCAGTGGTTACTGCAGGCGAACTTTACCGACCATGCCGCTCTCGTAGTGGCCTGGTACATTGCACGCAAATTCAAGTTCTGCGTCTTTCGGGAAGGTCCAGATCACCTCGGCAGAATCACCCGGCTCCAGAAGCACGCTGTTCGGATCGTTGTGCTTCATGGTTTCGCCGTTCCCCATGTCCATTTCCATCATGGCCATGTTGATTTTGTCTGCTTCAAGGGCCCCATGTTCCATCATCATCATCATTTCTTTTTGATGGTCCGCGTGCATGGCTGCGGTGCCAATGTTGAACTCGTGAACGAATTCACCCTTGTTTTCGACTAGAAAACGAACGGTTTCGCCGCCGCGAACAACAATCTTTTCCTTGTCATAGAAATTGTCTTCCATCGTGATCCGAATTGTCCGGCGAACATCAGAGATATCGCCAGGCGCTCCGATTTCGACGCCATCATTATGACCGCCACTATGACCTGCACCAGCAAATGCAGAAGTCTGGATACCGGCAAGGCTACCCATAGCAAGGGCGGAAGCAACAGCAAGGCGAAGGACAGAAGTAGTGTATTTGGGCATGAAAATGCTCCCGAGATAATTCAGTATAAAGGATCTCGTTACGCAAACCTTACACAGAGTCAGTGATCGGACTCATAGCGACAGATTACGTCACGAATGCAGTTTAGATAAGGAACTGAATATCTTAGGTGCGGGGAGGTTTGACGCTAACATCAAGCTCTGCAGGCGAGAGCGTTCTGTCTTTTGCCCAGTACTTTACAGACAACAAAACAGGTGCAGCGTTCCAGTTACCAGACATTTGCTGCACATAGGGACCACAAACAGCCATGCCACAAACATCGTTGTGCGATGGATCCTGTGTGTGAGAACTACTGTCAGCCATGACGGAGACAACACTGTGATGGCCACTGTTAATATCAGCGGCTTTGGCATGCACGGCCTCAGCGCCAGACAGCATTACTGTCAACGCGATGATAACCGAAAGTATGCACGAGATGATCCGCAAAAGGAGAATCCTATCACAATGTTGCAGCGCAATGGTTATCTTGATGTATCAATGCGGTCAAGTGGCAATATTGTGGCAAACTTGTCGGAACTTTGATGCTTAAGCAGTTGTGAGCATTTCTCTCGATTTAAACTAGGCGCTGTTTTGCTCTTGTGTGCCAGAGATGTTGGCTAGTTAATTCCAAGGAACAATAGATCGATAATTCAAGGGAATACAACTCAGTTTTGGCTTTGATGAATAGTGATAAGAGCGTCGAAATCAAAATCGGCAAAGCAGGCTCGTTGAACGGGAACCTCATGCCTCGACTGGAACGTTTTTAGGATAATCCGATTAATAGTTTGCCTTAGGGGGCCGACTGCTTTTGGATCTCGTGACCAGTTCAATAGGCATGAAATCAACTTTTGGTGTCTCTGGATAATACCGGCGAGTTTGCGTGGTAGGGCGCTGTCTGAAAGCTCACGTTTATGAGTTGCGATATCAAGTTTCGTACGTTGTATCTGTTCTGCTTTATCGTCAAAAAACGCGCGTATTTCAGCTGAACGTGCGTCCGGGCCCAAGGCATCAATAACCTTGCTGATGCTGGCGCGAAGATCTTCGAGATGCTGAGACAGGCGTTCAATCTCGCGTGCGTGATGAGCGCGAACTTGTTGGATTTCATCGCTCTTGAAATGCTCAATGATCTTTGCCTCGTCGAGTTCAGCGACGGCATCCAATACTAGCTTGATGATCTCGTCATAGTGAAGGTTCCTGTTCGCGCAGCCTTTAACAGGGCAAGAATAATGCTTTGCATAGGTTGCTGTGATTTTCTCATTGTGCTCCCCGCAATAGAGTTTGCCGCCAAACAGAGCATTGGCACGCTTCTTCGTTACAGCCTGTTTGCGACGCCATTCCTTCGAGCGGCGAATGGATGTCTCGCGTTTCTCCTCTTCTGTCATCACAGTGGGTATCATTTTGCGCTGAAGGTGTTTGCTGGATCGTTCATCAAGAGCCTTCTGGACCTTTGCGAAAGTCTCATCGTCAATGATGGTCAATTCGGGGATTGGGACTGTGATCCATTCCTTTTCCGGACGCATGATTGATAGGCGTTTGCCGTTCTCCGGATGCTTGCGGTACTGCATTTTGTTGAAGGTGACGACGCCGTTATAGAGCGTCTGACGAAGCATTCCGGTTTGTCGGACAAACGAGCCTACAAGGCTCGAAGGTGCCCATTTACCACCCTTGGGGGAATCAATGCCGCGCCGGTTCAAATCGTCGCAGATATGTTTCAGCTTTCTGCCCTCGGCGTAATATTCAAATATCTCTCGAATGATTGCAGCTTGCTCGTCGTTGATCTTACGCTTGCCTCGGATGGGTTCGCCAAATTCATCAAGGGCATGCACAAGGTCGTAGCCGTAGAGTTGACCTCCCGGCACACCACCACGCAGAACAGCTGCGATCACGCCACGATGGGTCTTGTCAGACAGATCCTTGAGATAGAGCGCATTCATGGTGCTTTTCAGACCAATATGCAGCTCGTTGATTACTCCATCTGTGACGGTCTCAACAGGAAGGCCCAAGAACATCATCTTTTTGAAGAAATTGGCAGTGTCGGCCTGATCTCGACTGATGCGACTCAGGTCCTCCGCAACGACACCCTCAAACCGTCCGTTTAGTGCTGCGACCAGAAGGGAACCTATGCCAGGGCGGTTGGCAATGTGAGAACCTGAAATGCCCTCATCAAAAAACACGTCGGCAACCTGATAGCCTTTGACGCTGCAATATTCTCGGCAGCGGCGGATCTGATCCTGAGTACTGGTTTCCTGTTTGTCCGTTGAGTGGCGGGCGTAGATTGCTACATGCACTGATTGTATCCTCGAAGGTTGGATCAGATTGATTACCTTTCGGGATTGCTGATGCGCAAGGGTAAAACAGCGATTTCTCTTAAGGATAGGTACTTAAGAAAATGCTGTAAATACAATGCACTGCATGTGATTGCATGAGAGTGCATAAGATTGCACGAAAATGCAAAAGATTGCATGATAGTACACGAGATGGCACAACTTTCACCTGTCGTGACGGGGGCAGGATAGGTTTGGTGGGCCCACCAAACAGCCCAAACGGCTTCCTGCTTATTCACATGGCGCTGCCATGCTCAACGAGCCTTAATTAAATTCTCTTTGATGTATTGAAACCGTTGGGCTGTGGATGTGGGTTTGGAATGCACCTATGAAGATAAGCGGGTGAAATACAACGTCGTTACCGATTACGCTAAGCTGATGGATATTGTGGGTGTAGCAGCCCAATGAACATTGGAGAAGCAAGCTTCTTTGGAAGCTTTTCACCCGGTTATCTGAAGAGGGATTTAGGAGAATTATGTCTTCGCTCTGACGCCCAACGTCCTAAGGGAATGAACTTTTGGGTATACGGATTAAATGGTTGATCTTACCTTTGCATGAGAGTGAGGCAAACCGACATCTCATCGGATTATCTGGTTGGTACTCCAACCTACTGCTGATGCATGCTTCCCTCGCTAATTCCAGCAAGAACCCCACACGCCTTAACTTCCCGGTCATCGTTGCAACGCGCTCTTAGTGAAACGAGTTGTTTCTCAAGCGCCTGTAGAGCGGTTATCTGCGAGCGCACATGAGAGATGTGATCATCGAGCAAAGCATTGACGGCGGTACAGGACTGATGAGGGTCGTCCTGATAGCGCTGTAGTTCGTGAATTTCTGCCAGTGACAGATCCAGGATGCGGCAGCGACGAATAAAGGCCAGCCGCTCAACGTGTTTCTCGGTATAGACACGGTAACCGTTCTCCTGCCGATCAGGCGGCGGCAACAAGCCCTGCCGTTCGTAGAAGCGGATCGTCTGTGTATCTACCCCTACTGACTGTGCCAACTGACCAATACGCATCGGGTTCCTCCGCAACGGATTCTCTACGCTATTGACCTTATAGCTACTATATAGTTTTAAATGAAAGCCCGATCACATTCAAGTGGAGTCATATCATGAGTAAAAACTGCGGAGGCCCCTGTGGCGACGATGCAAGGCCTGCGGCGGATACCGATATGCAGGCCTCCTCCGATGCGTCGGGGGAATGGGTCAGTGTTTATGCCGTGCCGAAGATGGACTGTCCATCAGAAGAGCGCATGATTCGCCTGGCCCTGAACGGCGTTGAGGGGATTCGGGCACTGTCCTTCGACTTGTCGAACCGCCGGGTGAAGGTCGTGCATGACGGTGAGGTCGAGCCCGTCACCTCGAAACTGAAGACCTTGGAGCTAGGCGCCTCGCTTCAGGAAAGCGTCGCTGCCGATCCGGAGACCATCAAGGCGGCCGAGTTCTCGGCAGCCTCTGCCACGCAAGAATCCGGGACTCTGCGCTGGTTGCTCGGCATCAATGCACTCCTTTTCGTAGTGGAAATGACAGCCGGCCTGATCGCCCAGTCCACCGGCCTGATTGGAGAGTCCCTGGACAATTTCGCCGATGCGGCCGTGTACGGGCTCGCCCTTTATGCGGTTGGACATAGCGTGAGAATGCAGTTACGTGCCGCGCATGTTGCTGGTGTACTGCAACTGATCTTGGCTGTGGGCGTACTCATAGAGGTGGTGAGACGCTTTGTATTCGGTAGTGAGCCTGAATCGCTGGTGATGATGGCTATCGCATTCGTCGCATTGATTGCCAATACCAGTTGTCTGCTGCTCATATCCAAACATCGGGAGGGCGGAGCGCACATGAAGGCAAGCTGGATATTCTCGGCCAACGACGTGGTGATCAACCTGGGGGTCATCACCGCCGGCGCCCTGGTCGCGTGGACCGGTTCCAATTATCCGGATCTAATTATCGGCACCATCGCGGGGCTCGTCGTGCTTAACGGTGCCAGGCGCATTCTGGCGCTCAAGGGTTAAATAATGCTCATTATTGGCAAAAAGCTCTCGCCGTACGCCCTGTTGTCCATATCGGGCCTGCTGGCAACGTCTGATCAGGCTGTAAAGTGGCTGGTGCAGCAATCAATGGCCTATGGCGAGTCTGTTTCGGTGACCCCGTTCTTTAACTGGGTGCACCTATGGAACACCGGTGCCGCATTCAGTCTTTTTGCGAATGGTGGAGGCTGGCAGCGCTACTTTTTTATCGGGATCGCGGTGGCGGTCTCGATTTTTCTGATCAAGCTGATCCTTGAAAATCGTCATAAAGGAGAAGCCATCGCTTACAGTCTTATCCTCGGTGGCGCCATGGGCAACCTGATTGACCGGGTCTTTCGTGGCTATGTTGTGGATTCCTTTGATTTCTATTGGCGAGACTGGCATTGGCCGGCCTTCAACCTGGCTGATATTGCAATTGTCCTCGGTGCCTTACTTTTCGTTTCCGGCAGCTTTTTGGGTAAAAAAACAAACACCAATGCCGAGTCGGATGGATCTGACTGACACCTTCGCCTATACAACACCATGACCGAACTTCCCGACAACATTCTTCACCTGCCGCAATACCAAGTACTGGGCTGCAAATCAACCGACGACGAAATGCACTTCCAGGTGGACGCGCCCGATCCCGTCGCTTGCGAGGAATGCGGCGTGCAGGGTGAGTTCGTGCGGTTCGGCAAGCGTGATGTTCCCTATCGTGATCTGCCCATCCACGGCAAGCGGGTCACCCTCTGGGTGGTCCGCCGCCGGTACACCTGCCGGGCCTGCAAGACAACCTTCAGGCCCCAGCTACCGGAGATGGTGGACGGCTTCCGTATGACGCTGCGGCTGCATGAATACGTGGAGAAGGAATCCTTCAACCACGCCTACACCTTCGTGGCGGCACAGACAGGTCTGGACGAGAAGACGGTACGCGACATCTTCAACGCCCGCGCCGAGTTCTTGGGGCGCTGGCACCGCTTCGAGACGCCCCGCATTTTGGGCATCGACGAGCTGTACCTGAACAAGTGCTACCGCTGCATCCTGACCAACATCGAGGAGCGAACCCTGCTCGACCTGCTGGCTACCCGCCGTCAGGACGTGGTGACCAACTACCTGATGAAGCTGAAAGACCGCCAGAAGGTCGAGATCGTCAGCATGGACATGTGGAACCCTTACCGGGCAGCGGTCAAGGCCGTGCTGCCACAGGCCCGCATCGTGGTCGATAAGTTCCATGTGGTACGCATGGCCAACGATGCCCTGGAGAAGGTGCGCAAGGGCCTCAGAAAGGAGCTGAAACCCTCCCAGAGCCGAACCCTCAAGGGCGACCGGAAGATCCTGCTGAAATGCGCTCACGAAGTTTCAGATCGGGAACGGCTGATCATGGAGACCTGGACAGGCGCATTCCCGCAACTGCTGGCCGCCTACGAGCACAAGGAACGCTTCTACGGCATCTGGGACGCCACCACACGGCCCCAGTCAGAAGCCGCCCTGGACGAGTGGATAGCCACCATTCCGAAAGGCCAGAAGGAAGTCTGGAGCGATCTGGTCAGGGCTGTGGGCAACTGGCGCGAAGAGATCATGACCTACTTCGAGACGGACATGCCCGTCACCAACGCTTACACGGAGTCGATCAACCGACTGGCCAAAGACAAGAACCGTGAAGGGCGTGGTTACTCCTTCGAGGTGATGCGGGCACGAATGCTCTACACCACGAAGCACAAAAAGAAGGCACCCACTGCGAAGGTCTCTCCGTTCTACAAGAAAACCATCGGTTACGGACTACCGGACTTCGCAGAGGAGCTCAACTACGGGGTCGATCTATCAACCATCTGAGGGTGGTACCGAGTAGGTGGGGCAAGAGCACCCCATCAACCATTTAATCCGTATACCCGAACTTTTTAAAGTGAGGATACAGGGAACAGTTTGCGAGCCAATTGGGAGCAGTAAACAGTGGCTTTTGAAAGGTGACTAAGATAGGATTCGTACAACGCTTATCAGCGCCTATTGGCGTCTTGATCGCAGAGTATTATAGCGAAGATGAATTGAAAGAGGGAGGCGGGCATGTCTACCAAGCAAATTCTCGCACTCCTGAACTCGCATATCGACGGAGATGAAGAGCAACTGCTGTCGATTGCCTTGCAGATCGCTGCACAGGAAGCTCGCCTTGGCCGATCCGATGATGCGGAGAAACTCAAGCGGGTTGTTCAGAAGGCGCGGGACCAACGTCGCGTAGGAAAGCCAGCCGGTGAACAATCGCCGATCCCATTGGCTCGGCCAAGAGGCGAACTACAGGGGCTTGTCGAGAGCGCTTATCCCAAAGTCACGTTATCGAGCATGGTGCTATCTGAAGATATCGCTACGCGGCTTCAACGGATTGTTCGCCAGCAGCAGGAAAGAGCAATGCTGCGTGAACACGGCCAGACTCCGGCAACTCATATGTTGCTCGTGGGACCGCCAGGCACTGGCAAGACGATGACGGCTTCGGCTCTCGCTGGTGAGTTACGCTTACCACTCTTCACGGTACGCCTCGAATCCCTGTTCAGTCGCTTCTTCGGTGAGACGGCTGGGAAAATGCGGCTTCTATTCGACCAGATCGCCCAGACGCGAGGGGTTTATTTGCTTGACGAGTTCGATGCAATCGGTGCGCGCCGAGGTGATCCTAACGATGTAGGCGAAATTCGTCGTGTGCTGAATTCGGTCCTAGCCTTTATGGAAGAGCCGAATTCAACCGACAGCCTAGTTCTGGCGGCAACAAATCATGTGGAGATTTTGGACGAAGCGCTGGCGCGTCGTTTCGATGAGGTGATCGAATACACACTACCAGATGTTGTCTCCGCAAGAGCTATCGTAGAGCGCAGGCTCGGTAAGTTCAAGGTTGCTGGGAAAGCATGGCCCACGCTTGCTTCAGCACTCGATGGTTTGAGCCAGGGCGAATTGGTTCGAGCAGCGGATGCGGTCGTCAAGGATGCAATTTTGGAGGGGGCGTCTAAGGTTTCGCCCGAGGCACTCAAGGGCGCGTTGGATAATCGGCAGACATTAAGAGGTAAGTTTCGTCGTCAATCCGGTCGCTAATCAGGCTCCGCCAAAAGATAGGTTGGAACACGAACTGAATAAGTAGGAACTTATGGCGGAGCCAGAAAATTTCGATGCGAGAGACCGTCCGCACATATCTATCGACGCTTTCCGTGAAACCGCAGCTTACACATTCCCATCTCGTAATCAGGAACGCAAACCGCTTCGCGGAGACTATGCCGCGCATGCTGCAGGTCTTCTCGATCAACTCGCCGTTGCTCTCGGGAATGTACCGCTACCCGTTGATGATCCTCGACTTATCGTTGAGGGGTTGAAGCGGGGCACTATCGTTGAGATCGCGACATTACCACCAGCCGAAGGTGCTCGCACCAAGGCGGTCAAAGTCCCGGCTACCTTGGAGTTTCCTACGCAAGATGTGGTGGTGCTTCGTTCTGAACGGAATGAGGACCGCACAGAAAGTGCGTTGCTTTTCGTGCCAGATGACGCACGTACCTTTTTACAAGGTCGAATTACTGACTATGGTCTTGATCCGGGTAATCGCAGGCGGCCCGATGTTGAGCGTTTCGAGGTCTTGGAAAACGTCCGTGCTATCGATTCTGTATCAATTTTTACCGGCAACGTGGATTTGGCTGCACCAGATGTCATTTGGTGGGAGTTATGGGTTCGCCAACCAATTGCCTTGGCTGATCGGTTGGCGACTGCCGCGCGGAATACAAATATTGATGTTCATGAAGATAGGCTGATTTTCCCCGATACAACAGTTCTGTATATTCATGGTGCGGCCGCCACAGTTGCTAATTTCGCGATGCGAGTACCGGGTGCAATTTCTGAAATACGCCGTGCAACGGGGACTATCGAATCTTTTCTAAATCACGGAGACTTACGATTAGGGCAGCATGATTGGGTTGAAGAACTGGCCCAACGAGTTGTTGCTCCCGAGGAAGATGCTCCTGTCGTTTGCACACTCGACACGGGTGTTGCTGCAGGCCACCCACTGATCGGACCCGGTCTACGCGGTGCGTGGGCATACGACAATGATTGGGGTAGCGATGACCATGGAGCCGATGGTGGCCACGGTACACCATTAGCTGGCCTCGTCCTCTACGGTGATCTCGAATTGGTGATGAATAATATCGGTCCTGTTATGTTAACGCATGGCACGGAATCAATGAAGTTATTGCCACCTCAAGGCTTTCCAGCGACCAAACCACCTAGCTATGGTGTCGTCACCCAAGGTGCGATCAGCAAGGTTGAGATTGAGCGACCTGACGCACTTCGTAGCTATTGCATAGCAACCTCCACACCAGAGTTTCCGGCAAGTCGTCCGTCAACTTGGAGTGGAGCACTTGATCAAATCGCCGCCGGGGCCATGCCCGGTGAAGATGATGAAAAAGTTCTAGCTTTTGAGCGGACTAAGCGGCTTATGGTTGTTGCCACCGGCAACGTATCTGGAGGAATGGCTGTCGACGTCTTACCCTCTCAGCCATTGGAGGACCCGTCACAAAGTTGGAATGCCTTGACTATCGGTGGTTTTACCAGAAAGGAAGAGCCGCCAGCGCCGCCGCCAACATTCTACCCCGCAGTACCAGCGAACCATCGCAGCCCGTTCAGCCGTGGTTCACAACAGCTTCCTGATGACTTAACGCCAATTAAGCCGGAGGTACTGTTCGAAGCAGGAAACATGATGTCAGATGAAACAGGATTTTGCGGTTGGAGCCCATCGGTGTCACTTCTGTCGACGGGATCTGACGTAGTAGCTGACCCCTTGGTTCCGTTTTGGGCGACTAGTGCAGCAGTAGGTATGGCCGGTCATTTCGTTGGGCAACTGCAGGCCGCGTTACCCGATCTTTGGCCAGAGACACATCGTGCACTTACCGTTGATTCTGCTCATTGGCCTGAACCAATCCGTAAAAAATTCATTGGCCGAGGGGCCCATTGGAAAACCGGCTCGAAGGCCGAAAAGCAGCAATACCTCCGCGAATTCGGGTATGGCGTGCCAAATATCGAGCGTGCGATCCTATCGGCACGCAATGACGCTACACTTGTGGCTCAGGCCGAAATTCAACCTTTTACTTACGGGGCTGATGGGCGAACTGGCGTCTTTAACGAGGTGCATTTTTACAATTTGCCTTGGCCTAAAACAGCTCTTGAGCAGCTCGAAAATGAAGTCGTCACCATGAAAGTTACGCTCTCATATTTCATTGAGCCAAACCTGACGGGCAAGGCTGCGACCAGACCGGACACCTATCGTTCCTTTGGTCTTCGTTTCGACATGAAGAAGCGTACTGAAACCAATGCTCGGTTTCGCAGTCGAATTTCCGCTAGCCAAGCAAAAGACGGTACAGAGACTGATGGAGAGACGAGCCGTTGGCTGCTAGGATCAAAGGCGATTCAAGCTGGTTCTCTGCATTGTGATCTCTGGCGAGGCAGAGCGATTGAACTGGCTGGCCATGACGCTATCGCTATTTACCCGGTTGGTGGTTGGTGGAAATCGCATGCAGGTCAGAAGCGTGTTAGCGACAAAGCACGCTATGCACTTGTTATTTCAATTTCGGCGCCAGGTCAAAGTGCGGATCTCTATTCCGAGATCACAACGCTGGTGGATGCCAAACAAATTGAGGTGCAGGTGGGTTGATTGAGTTTGTCTAACCCATTTCAGGCACCTGTTAGGTGCAATATTAGATTGGAAGTCTATCGTTTGATCGTTTCACTTGTCATTGAAGCTAGAGTGCTAGGATTTGGAGGTTTTTTGCCACTTTCAGGCTAGAGAATGAAAGTCATTTTACGTTGAGTTCTGCCGTTTGCGATACCTCCCATCGTGATCTCATTTGGAGCTAGAGTTCCGCATGTTGATACTTTAGGCCTGAATACATGCAAATGGAGAGTATGGATGTTTGAGACCAATAGGTGTGTGTGCTTTACGACGGCCTTTCCATTTTAGGACGGCGATTTTTCTTCAGGGATGTGCGCGGGCTCAAGAGACTAAGCATCTCCCGATGCGCCATGATTAACACCATCGCCAGCGGATCCTGATGGGCTTCCATGAGCAAAAACATCTTCCAGTTTCGCAAGGCATTTGCCGCTAGGCTGGGCTGCCGGGGCATGACTTTCCGGGTGCTGAGATAACGGCGCCAGAGGGCAGGGGTGTTGCGATGTCGAACGAGGGGGCGAGGCTTGTAGCGACGTTTCGACTTGCCCTGCGTTTTTGCTCGTCGTGCCTCAAACACCCCGAACCGTTCCTCAAGGCTTTTTTTGCTGCATGATCGATCCAACTGGCTGGCCTTCATCGCCTGCTCGTCAGGGCTCATCAAAACCATGCCATTGCCGCGCAGTTTGATGGATATGTCGTACTCGGCCAGAATCTTATGCGCTTCTCGCCAGTTCTTGGCCTTCCCCAAGCCTTCCAGTATCTCATCACGATGTTTCAACACATGCCGCTGGAATGATTCCTGCCAGGTATGTGCCTCGTAGTTCCGTGCTGCAGGTGACAGCTTGTTTGGATTGCGCTCCTTTCCATCGGTCATGCCGGGATCAATGGCGAGGTCGTATTTCTTCTCCATCTCGCGCGAGACCTTGGCGAGGATCTTAAAGTCCCGGTGCGGTGTGATCACATTGAGCGTTTCCGGATGCACCTTGTTAAAGGCAATATGCATGTGGAAATTATCGGTGTTGATATGCGTTCCCGCCACACGCTGATGATCGCCGTAGCCAAGTGCCTTGGCATATTCCGCCTCGATGGCCATCAGATCTTCTTTGGTCAGTTTGTCCTGCTCGCCAGAGCGGAAAGAAACGACAAGGTGATATGTTTTGTCGGCAATATCGGGCTTTTGTCGCCGAACTGCTTCGATCTCCAGAAGGGCCAGATCGAGATCCTCGATATTTGTGCCGGCATCGCAATTTCGGATCCAGAACTGATGCAGTTTTTCGCCTTTTTCCTCGGCTGCGGCGATGTATTGGCCAAGACGGGTGTAGTTGTCTGGCACACCAGATTTCTTGCCGATCCGGGTTGCAATCATGATTTTCCCTGCGGGTTCTTGCCGGGCTGAAGCTGCATCCGGATATCGCCAATGGCGGCTTTGAGCTCGGTCTGTGTCGCCTCGATATCGCGGTTCAGGCTGTCGAACTTCTTGAGCAGATCTGCCGAAAGCGGCTCATCAAGCGCGAGCTTGAACAGATTGCCCAGGCGGGCCTGATCGGCATTGACCTTGAGCAGATCCCGAATGCCCTGCCATGCAGCAAAGTCGCTGGCACTGGGCAGTTTGGTATTCATCAGCAAGCGTTTGAGCAGTTCCGAGCGTGACAGCCGCAGCTGGTGGGCAAGCTGATCAATGCGCGCTTTCTCTTCGTCGTTGAGATAGGTTTTGATGACGTGACGTTCGGTGGCCATTTCTTGTTCCGCTATTGCCCGGAAGATCCTGTGGGAGAACCGCCAGGCATCATTTCGGCTCGGATACTCTCGGGAAGGGTGGCATCAAACCCGCCAACCAGATTGACGAGACTGCGTGTAAAATCGGCACCGAACTTGCGATCATAGACCTCTTTGGCCTTTGCGATGAGATGCGGCTCCCGCTTGTCGGGATTGCTGTAATTGATCAGGTTTGCAAAATACCTTGGATCAAACGTTATGGTTTTGGCGAAGACCACGTTGCGATCCCCATCGCAGACTTCAAACTCGACCATCTCGATCAGGCTGTCGTCTTCGGTCTTGCGACGGTAATCGACAAAGCACCAGGTCACTTCATAAAACTGATCGCCTTTTGTAATACGACCATTTTCATCAAAACGGGCATGGGGAATGCCTTCGATGATCGCCTGACGCAGTTCGTCCTGTCCCTTGCTGATCTTTTGCCCGAAGATCGAGAGCCCCTTGGAGCGATAGGCAAACATCCAGGGGATGTTGCGCAGTGTTGCATCATGGAAGCGGTAGCCTTCAGCTTCGATCCAGTTTTCCAGCATGGCGAGTGCAATTTGGGGCGAGATCCAGATGCCGGTCTCTTTGCGGATGATGTAGATCACCCGGTCAAACTGGGTCAGAACGATGCCAAGGATCTTGAGAGAAATGCCTTCCATGCCGCGCTTGCGACTGCTGCCTTTGCTCTGGTTCTTGCGCACATAGGGACACCATTCAAAATTATCGGCATTGAAATAATCAAATCCGGTGACCGGTTTGCCTGTGTGGCGACCATAGGGGCGGTCGGTATGAGGAAGCTCCTCATAGAGCCCTACCAGGCGGATCGGATTGTCACACGCGGGGCACACGGCATATTCGCGCTGTTTGTCGTCGGTGACCTGGTACCAGGGCTCAAGTTTTCTGGTGTCGCGTTCAAAGGCAGTGCGCTCGATCTCTTTCTCGTCGACTGTCTGCGCCTGCAATTTATAGACGTGCATTATCGGATCTCCCGGCGACGGTCTCACGGAGGGAAGAACCGATATTATAATGGTTTATAACACTGTTCCACCACGCGGCACCCAGCTTGGGAACAGATGCCTTCTGCTCGGCAAGGTGGAGGCATTGCAGGAGGGTGGGGAGATCAAGCGAGAAGGTATTTTCGCCTGCCTGCAGGGCGAAGACCAATGCCGGGCCGCACATGTTGCAATCAAGATCCTGAGCCCCTTCAAGATTGGCGCGCTTTTCAAAAATGTCTGTCGCATCTTGTTCGGTCATGAGGCGTTCTCCTGGTAAAAGGCAAAGAGGAAAGAGGAAAAAGGTGCCGGTGGCGTACATAGCGCCACCGGCATTCGGGGATCAGACCGCCAAGCTGGCAGTCTGCTGCTCGCGTCCCTGTGTTCTGGATTTGGCTTTCGGTTTGGTCAGGCCGAGCTGTTCGGTGACAAGGCGTTTCAACGCCTCAAGACCACGTTCCCGATGGATGTCGTTAAAATCGGTCAGGCCCTTAGCCTTTTCTTCGTCACTCAGATCCGGACGCAGGATCTTCGCACCGGTCAGTGCAGATGCCCGTTCGGCTCCCTTGATCCCGGCATTGATCTGATTGGCATGATCATCATCGGCCGCAATCACCAGGGACCGGTCCGGGTGCCTTTTGTGAAGGGCTTCGGCCACAGGTGCGAGATTGCCGGAATCAAGCGCAACCACGACGGTCAGCCCACTGGCCATATGCAGACTTTGGCCGGTGGAGTAACCTTCGGTGACGATCATCGGGCCTTTGGGATCGCCCTCGATCATATGCATCAGGCCGCGTTTTTTGCCGTCCTTGAGATACATCTTGGTGCCATCGGGATGGATGGTCTGGATGTTCTCGATAAAGCCTTTCTCATTGGCCATCGGCATCAGAAGATTGCCCGATTGATCAATGCGCAGGTCTCCTGCAGGCACCTGTTTGTTTTGCAGGTAAGCATGATTGGCCGGAGCCGGTTCGGCGTTCTGGAAAATCCCGTAAGCGCGTTTGGCCACGGCGCGATATTGCACGCGGAGTTCCTGTTCCTGGGCTGCCTTGCGGGCTGCAGCTTCGGCTCTGGACTGTTCCAATTCTTTGGGATCGATCTTGGTTCCGGTCGCCACCCACTTGACCGGATCCTGCCCGGATTTGTAATTGGTGATGTTGCCTGCCGGAAGCCCTTCGAGGAACCCGCGATAGGAGCCACTTTTCTGGCCTTTGCGATCTCCTTCGACCGCTACCCGGTGCCATTTACCGTCCATGGTCGGTGGCCCATCGAGGATCAAGCCGTTTTCCTTCAGCGCCTCCGCAAATTCCTGCTCCGGACTGATCCTAGGCTCAGGGGTTTGGGCTTTGGTTTTCTGCCAGCGTTTGAAGGGCGCAAGCTCCATATTATCTCGTGCATACCAAGCCTTGGCCCGGCGATCCCATTTTGCGCCCAGCGCCTTGGCTTCATCCTTCTCACTAAACGGCACATTGAGATAGATGCGTTTGCGCTCGATGTTGGTGTCCTGGTTGGGAGCCTGTGACATCTCATCACTCATGGCATTTTCCTTCTGTTGTTCAACAGCCGGGTTTTGGGCGATGGTTTTGGCTTGTTCTTTGGCTTTCTCCGGGATCAAGCTTTGGCGCAGATCCGGCTCCATGATCCAGGTGCGGATGTTTTCTGCATCGCGCGCCGCAGTGAACAGCGCATTGCGGTCTTCCTTGATGGCTTTCATCCATGAACCGACATAGGCGGCGTGGCGTTCCGGATAGTGGCCAAGGCCAAGCTCGGTGGTCAGCATGTAGCTTGCGATCTCGGCCCGCAGTTCTTCCTTGGCGTAAACTTCCGAGCCAAACGGCCCGAACGCGCGGGCCATGCGTGATTGATGGCCGGTGGCATGGCCAAGTTCATGTAGGGCGGTGGCGTAATATTCGTATTGGCCTTTGAAGGCGGCCTGATGAGGCATGTGGATCTGATCTGTTGATGACCGATAAAACGCCCGGTCATTCTGATCATGGAAGATCGGCACATTGCCTTGCTTGAGGATCTGCTCGGCCCGTTCAACCGGGCTGAAGGTCGGCTCTGGTGCGATATAGGGTGCAAGGCCATCGATCTGTTCGGCATTAAAGACCACAGCATGAAACACCCGTGGCCGGTCCAACCGCACATCGCGGGTTTTCGCAACACCCTTTTCGTCAAGAACCGGTTTGCCAGTGTCATCGAGCACCTTCTCGCGCTCGGACCATTTCCAATATTCGATCATGGTGCCTTTTTCGCCCTTACGGACTTGCGCGTCCTGAGCTGTTGCTTGGCGGTAGGTCATCCAGCGCGGATCGGAGCGCCCGCGCATTTCAAGCCAAAGGGCATTGATGCCGCGATAGTCTTTGCCGGAAACCGGATTGAACGGGGCCATGCGGACTTTCCCCGGTTCCCATGGCTTTTGCCAGGGCGCGGTGCCTGCTTCGATATGGCCAAGCAGTTCTTCGACCACCTGATCACGATAGCTTTTCTTATCAGCCATGGTTCGAACCCTCCGCATCAGAAGTCGGGTCGATACCGTCAAAATGACTGTCGAACGCGTCATCGGCAGACAGGGCGTCTTCGGAGAATGCGCCCATGGCTTCGGCAATGTCCGGATCGACCGGCACAGGGCCAACCTGGCTTTCACTGTTGATCATCGAGGAGGCCAAGGTGAGATAGTCCTGGTCATCAAGACCGGCAGAAGTGGGGGTGTTAGTGTTGTTAGATGTGTTGGGTGACTTCATGATTTGGTTCCTTTGTGAGATGCAGAGGGCGTGGAAGAGAACGCCATTTGGGGTGGCGTCATTTTCGAACGACGAGACAGTTCGCGATCCAGGAAATAGAGCTTTTGACGGCCAAGGATGGGCGGCAGACCGGCGACAAAGATCAGCGCATCGCCGGGGACTGGTTTGCGGCCCTCGGTATCAATGATCTGCAGGCGCATGCATTCATCAGGGGTGAGAAGCGGGCGGGAGGTTTCGGCCAGATTGTCCGAGACAGACCCGAGGTCGCCCATTCGTCCAGAGCGTGACCTGCGTTTCTGAACGATGGTTGCCTTACCGGTCATGTCCGAGAGCAGCTTGGCGGTTTCGAGTTTGTTTGGCGTGAAGGCGACCCGGATCTTGCAGTTGGCCATGATCGATTCATCACGACCGTAATGCTTGAAGAGCTGTTCGGTGTTCTGGACGATGATCATCGCCTTGAGGCCATAGCCTGCCATGAAGGCGAGCGATTCCTCGAAGATCTCCAGCTTGCCGATGGAGGTGAACTCATCGAGCATCAAAAGCAGACGGTGCTTGTATCCGGCGAGCGTCTGGCCAGCCCCAAACGCCATGCGTTCCGTCAGACGACGCATAAAGAGATTGAGGATGATGCGCAGCAGGGGCCGCAAGCGATCCTTGTCTGCAGGTGAAACGACAAGGAACAATGCCATTGGCGCATCGCCATTCATCAGATCATGCAGGCGGAAGTCACTGGTCGCGGTATTGCGTGCGATGATCGGATCGGCAAAGACGGTCAGCTGCGTTTTGGCGGTTGAATGCACGCCAGAGCGTTCCTGCGGGGCCTTGATCATCATACTGTTGGCCCCGCGCCGAACTTCCTTGTTCACATGGGATTTGCCATGATCAAAGGACGCCATTTCGGCAAGAATATGCTCGAAATTATCGTCGCTTTCTTCCGCGTCGCCGTCGCCGGTAATGCCCGAGAGAAAGGTATTCACATCATCAAAACAGGCCGTACGGTGTTCATCACGCCGCACCCGATAGATGACATGAAGCAACACGACCGAAAGCCAGCCATAACCTTCCTGTCGCCAGTAATCCTTCATGCCCTGGCCATCGGGATCGATGATCATGGCTGCGATGTTCTGGCAGTCGGCGATGTCCTGTTCGGTATCAATGCGCACTTCGGCCAGCGGGTTGAAGCGGGCCGAGCCAGTGCTGGCGGAGGGCTCAAAGCGCAAGACCTTGTGCCCGATGCTGGCAAGCCAGCCGCCGGTCTTGGCAAAGTTCTCGCCCTTGATATCAAGACAAAGAATGCTTTCGCGCCAACTGAGCAGGGTGGGCAGGATCAGGCTCACGCCTTTGCCCGTGCGGGTTGGTGCCCAGACCAGAACATGCTCCGGCCCGTCATGGCGCAATTCGCGGATCCGGCCAAACCATGATGGCCAACCGCCAACAACCACGCCGTCTTTGCGAAACAGTCGTGCTTTCTTGAGGTCCTTGAGCTTTGCCCAGCGGGCGGAACCATGCAGTTCATCGCCCTTGCGGTTGCCTTTAAGCGTGCTGTTATTGGCCCGTGTGGCAAGTGCCAGAACACCAAACATGGAAAGCAATCCGGTGATGCCAATCCAAAGGGCCGGATACAGCATTTCATCGGGAAGGCCCGCCGAATGGGTGGCGGCCTCAAGCGACCATTGCCACCAGCGCAGATCAAGCGCGTCAAACCCGACGGCGAGTTGCCATTGCCAGAGAATGGCGGCGATCATTGCAATCAGGATGACCGGAAGTGTCAGACGGTAAAAAGCTGTCATGACAACACCTCCTTGCCGTCTTGAAGGACGTAACGATCATTTCTCGGTTCCCAGATCTCGGTGATGCGTCGCCAGCCATCGGTATTGCGTTTGATCTGAACGACGACATCGACCAGCTCGGCCAGAAACTCCGGCACACGCGGCATGGTTTCACCGGCCCAGGCGATGTTTTGATCAAACTTGCGGTGAATGGCCTGCCAGGGGCTTTCGGCATGGATGGTGCACATAAAGCCTGTGACCCCGGAATTGAGCGCAGCCAGTGCAGCAAAGGCGTTCTGGGTGCTGATCTCGCCAAACAGAATGTGGTCGGGCGTGATGCGCATCAGGTGATCATAGATCTCGCGCCAGCCAACCATACCGCTGCCCGTTCCGGCCTCACGCGCGGCAATCAGGCCATTGCCATCCCAGAACTGTTCGATATGCAGCTCTGGCGTATCCTCGATGGCCAGCACACGCCGGGCCGGATCGATGGTGGCGAGCAACATGTTGAGCAGGGTGGTTTTGCCGGTATTGGTTGCCCCGCTGATGATCATGTTGGCATCACCCGCGACCTTCTCGATCAGATAATCGCGGATGGCCGGTGTCACCCCGGCCTGTTCCCAGGTCGGGGTGAAAGGATGTTTGCAGCGGATCGCGAGGCTGAGGTGTGATCGCACCGATGCACCGACGAGGATCTCGCAACGATGATTGCCCGGCAAAACGCAGGAGAGTTTTGGATTGTCATCGGGATTGAACTTGAGACCACGCTGGTTGGCGAGGCTGATGGCGATCCGCTCTATGGCGGCCAGTGTAAGAGCAGGGTCTTCGATCTCGCGCTTGCCTTCCCCGCGCCGTTCAGTCACGACGCGGTGAGGGCGGTTCATGCGGATTTCGACGGTTGAGAGATCGCCGTAATAGGTGGCCAGAGGCCCAAGGATCTTTTCAAACAGCGGATTGGGGGAAAGGGCGTTCATTGCAGCCACCCCCAATTCCCAAGGCAGGCGGATTTCACGCCATTTGTGTGAGAAGGGTAAGACCAGCCAGAAGAGGGAAATCCGACGCGGACATAGCCTTGGAAACTTCCGTCGGCATCTGATCCGCCAGTGTAATATTTGGCTTTGACCGGGGAATAGGCATTGTACGTCGTGCAGGTGTTAGAGGCCGTGCCGATAACCTCACCATCTTCACGAATGGTCTTGCGTGTTCCGACTGAGCTTGTACTGGTGCAGTGATAAGCAGCGTCATAAACGTGCGCATAGTTTTCAAACACACCACATGGACCGCTGGATTTGTTCGAAGAAACCGGGTTTTCAAACCGTCCATGCGTTACAGCAGCCCACGTAAATTCATTGTAGCATTTGTTCCCAAGACTGAGCGGGTCGGCTTCACCAATGACGACTTTGTGCACCGAGCCGTCCGGGCGGTCATAGGATTGCACCAAGTCCCGAGCATCAAACCGGGTGCAGCCTTCATAAAAATGCTCGCCGTTTGTTGCAGGCGCTTCGCCTGAATAGACATAGACAGTCTGCGGTTCGCCCGGCAGAACTTCGCTGGTCTTGATGTTGAAGCGTCCCCTTGGGGTGCTTTCGATATAGACCGTAGTCAGGCGATAGGCGAACAACTGGTCATCATGGTTTTGCCAGCCGGTGGTCTCGACATGATGCGGGTAGGCAACCTCGCTATCCTGACATTCGGTGACATATTTCGGAATGCTATCTAGCAGGTAGTAAAACCGCTCGCGACCATAACTGGTGCCAGCCGCCAGATCATGGTTCCAGAGTGAAGGATTGTCACAGCCATCAATCGTCGATTGGATGGCAATATTGGTGCTGTCGGGTTTGCATTCGGTGATGAATTGCTCAACCCCGTTGACCACGATCTGTTTGCGGCTTTGGCGGGTGACTGTTCCTGCCGCCTGATTAATGATCGGTGCGCAGACTTCCTGACCGGCAGGGTTCTTGTAAACCGTTTCGTGGGGGTATTCGGTGCCATTATCCGAACAGGCATCGGCCTGCCAGGTGGTGCCGTTCAGCTCATAAATATGGCGACCGGTTTGATAGGATCGACCAGCGGCAAAATCATGCCGGATTGAGCAGCCATCGGCTACCGAGACAAGTGGAACCGCCGCAATTTCTTCGGACGGTTCGCAGCTTCTGACCTGGACTTCATTGTTGCTCGCATTGACATAGACAAGGGATGCCTGTGGGACAGCCATCATCTCGTTATAATCAAGATAGACCGAGCAGGCCGAGGTCTTCTCTGTGATGTCAAAGACGTTGTCTTCATCCTTCAGGCAATCCGTGACTTCCTGACGGTTGCCGCCGCCATCGGTGTAAAAAAGCAGATACTGTGCGGTTGCCTGACGTGTTTCCATGTCGATGGTATCGCCGCAAACTGAATAGCTGCGGTCCAGCGGATAGCGATCTGCACCATCTTCGCAGGCCCCTGCGCTTACATTGCCGTCTTCGGTGGTTTCAACCCGGCTTTGCTGGACAGCAACAAGCTGTGCCAGATCCACCCGGATGTTGCAGCCTTCGGTCGTGACACGCACCGTCGGTGTGCTGGTATCTTCGTCCACATCAAGGGCTGATGGTGTCGAATAACCGGCAGCATCGGCATTCTTGGAAGCATTCGATCCGACAGTGTTTGAGGCACCGGTATCAGCTTCAGCGCTTTCGGTTTCCTTTTCTTCCTTGTCGTCCTCTTCCTCGACATCATTCAAGCGCTGCAGAGCGGCAAGCAGCGTTTCCTGATCACCCTCGATGGTGACAGTAGACGCCGGATCAAGCTCGGGGCTGTCCATATTGAACTGGGCGACAAAATCGTTTGAATCGAGTGGTTCCGATTTGCCGTCTTTTTCAACACCGGTCAGAACCAGTTGCGCGATAAGGCTGTCTTCGTAATTGACATAGCGGGCATATGCCTTGGCCGTTACGCCCTCGGTCAGTTTGGGCGGCGCACCGGGCACATCGACCAGACCGAGATCAATCGCCATCGGTTCGTTTTCCGAGACGGCGGTGCGGGTTTTGGTGCGGGTGACGATATTGACCTTGCGCACCATTTCCTCGATGCCGGGCTCGGCCTGAGAGGATGTTGTTTCTTGCTGTGCCAACTGAGCCAGTGCTGGGGAAACCAGACAGGATGACAGGAGCAAACACCAAAGCGTTCGTTTGTTCATGCTTCTACTCCACATTTGCAATGTACCAGTCCGTTGCCGGACGGATCTGAAGGCGGGTGCCTTGCGGGATGGTGATGATGGGTTGCAGTGAAAGCGTCTCTTCAAGGACGCTGGCGCTGATCTCGCCAAAGCGGGTCGAGAGTTCTTCGGCTGCTTTTTCAGCCGCCGCAGTTGCGACTTCGCCGTCGCTTTCTTCGGATTTTGTTGAGGCCGCGGCATAGCGCACAGCCGTCGAAATGCCGGTCAGCATGAAGGCGGTGCCATAGCGTTCCCAGAAACGGCGGTCCACTTCGCCAGCAGCCCCTTGGCGGCCTTGAATGTCTCCGATGGGGGAGGCGAGCTGGCGGATTTCGGCACGGTGTCCGGCAATCAGGATCCGTTCACAGGCAATCGACAGGCGCGAGCTGCCCATGTCCTTGGGTGGATCATAATTGCAGATCAGTCGGGACCCTTTGGGGATCAGAACATTGCGCCCGTGATAGCCATAAACATCACGCGCCGACTGGACGATGACGGTTCCAGTTGCATCACTGCCAACCTGACTGTTAATCCCGGTTTCAAGGATCACGGTGATATAGCGGTCCGCCGTAATGATCCGGCTGTTATCGACCGGAAGCGTGGACGTCCGGCGCGGACCTTCATAATCGGCTTTCTCGTTATCACTGACCGGCAGATCGAGCGGATCAAGTGCAGAAGGGGTTGCCATACCAGGCAGGACAGCATGGCCCGAAGCCTCGGCCATGTCAGCAGACTGCCAGGCTGGAGAACCCCAGTCTGACGACAAGGAAACGCGATGTTGCCAGGCAGCCTCCAATGCCATGCGATAGGGATCCGGCGCGGGCGGTTCAGGAACAGGTTCAGGTTGCGGCAGAGGCTCGGGAGCCGGGGCTGGCTCTGGTTCCGGTTTGGCTTCCTTGATGATGATCGGCGGCATAGTTGGGGCAGGGGCAGCTGGTGCTGGTGGTGGCGGGGCTGGAAGGGCCCAGACTGATGGATCATCAGCTGGAAGGGTTGGCGGTTCATTGACGACCGGTTCGGCACATACACCCCCAAAGGTCAGGCCCAGCACCAGTGCAACATCACAAAATGCACTCATGCGCCTTCCCCGGTATATTCAATACAGAGGAAGCTCTTGCCGCTTTTGAGCGTGATCAGCGGACGGGTGCTTTCGATGATGTAGGTCTCACCCTGCACACGGGTATTGACCAGCTCATCTATGCCATCGACCACCACATAGGCAGTCGGCAGTTCGATATCCTTCCAGCGCTTGCCAAAGCGGATATAGGTGAAGTGGTCATCCCGAAATACTGTCTCCGGGCGCAGTGTTTCATCGCCCCAGAGATCATACTCACCCCACCCATGCAGGGCGTTCGGGTCAAACGGGGATTGCGCGACAAAGTCGCCTTCAGGCGTGCCCGGATTGGAGTCACTCAGTCCGGCAATCGCAGTATCGATAGCGGCAAACTTGTTGCCAAGCCCTGGAACAGACATCGCCGGAAGGCTGGCTTTACCGTTGTCGTCAAAGCCAGCAACCGCCGGATCGCTTTCGATTTGAACGGATCCTTCAATCCGCACGATCAGATCGGGCACATTGACCGAGTTGAAGCTCTCGGCCCTTAGATAAAACGGATAAACAGCACCTGATTTGCCATAGACGACAAGTGAGGTGTCATAACCGTATCCGCTGGGGCGCACCGCCAAACGACGTTCACCGCGTGGTTTGACAGAAAACCCGCCATCATCCCCCAGATCGACAGCTTCGATGATCTCACCGCGCGGCAGTTCAAGCACAGTGACCATGAACTCGCGGGTGCGGATCTTGTAAGTGCAATCATTACACAGATCGGTCGCATAAACCGCGTCACTCGGGTCTGCATCATCCCAGACATCCTGAACCTGGCCGCTGGTACGCGGACGGCTCATTGCGTTGAAGTAGCCCTCATTCTGATCGCGGGCCTGATCGACCACGCTCTCGGGCACCGGCATGGTTGGTGCGGATTGTTGCGGGGTGATTTGCGCACCAGAAAACGGTTGTTGCGATTGCCCCGGCATAGGTGGGCGTGCGGCGGTCTGCGCATTGGCCTGCTTATAGCCAAGAATGAGGACCGCCAGAATGAGGCTGCCAAAGACGAGATGGAAAACAAGATTGGTCAGGCGTTTCATGACGCGCCTCTTTCTCTAAGCACCATGTCGAGCACGGTGACGCCAAAAGGATTGGTGTATTTGTCAGCTTCGGAGACGTTTTGCGGACGGGTGGCCAGCGTCAGGTAGGCGCGCAAGTTTTTGCGCGAGATCTCTTTGCCGCGACGGTGGTCGATCTGGATGAAATCGACCGCGTATTTATGGTCTGACGACAAGGTGGCGATGGGATCGATGGAGACGATCCGCACTTCGCGCTCGATGCCTTTTTCAAGAGCTTCGGTGATCAGGCCGCTATCGATCCGCTCGCGTTTGAAGCGTTCCCAGAAGCTGGCATCAGAAAGTCTTGATGCTTCGCGCTGGCGTTCTTGCTGTGTGACCGGATCAATCTCGTTGGTGATGAGAACAAAACGTTTGGCCTGGGCTTCAAGAAAGACTTCAAAGCCTTCGACCTTCTTGCTGACAGGTTCGACAACGTAGGTGCGATCATCGGGGCCATAGGTCCGGACCAGGGCAATCTCGGTTTCCTTGAGCGGTACGAGATGCGCAACGGTTTGCACCAGAACGACCACACCTGCACCAAGCACAATGTTGGTTCCGGCAGACAGGCGCAGCATCCAGGCGAGCCTGCGATGGCTGGCCTGAAAGCTGAACGGATCTGCAGCAACTGTGGCTTTGTGCGTTGAGGTGGTTTTGATCATCGACTTGCGCCCGTTATCGCGTTTGCCGATACGCCCTAGCCAAGCCATGAGAAGCCCTCGCCATTGAACTCAACCGGATTGCAGACGCACGGGCTGAGTTTCATTTCATCGGTTCCGGTTCCGTCTTTGGGGATCTCGCGGTCCTTTGAAACGGAGACACAGCCGGAGAGGAAAACGACGAGGCAAAGAATTGGGACGAAATGTTTGGGGATCAGGCGCATGGCTGCGATCCTTTCTGATTGGTAGCGGTTTTGGGGGAAGAGGCACCAAGCCCGAATGCAAGTCGGGCAAGGGCAAGGACGAATGAAAGCGCGATCCAGATATGAACGGCACTGCGCATCAGCCCGGCGAGCTGGGCGGCATCAACTTCGCGAAGTGCCATGACGAAGACGATCAGGCTTTCGGGCGAAAACATGCCGGTCAGAACCATTAGCCAGAGCGCAACGAGCGGAAAAATTACGAAGGTCAGAGTGACATCACGCAGGAATTTCTTGAGCCGGTTCATGGCTTGCCTCCCCGATCAAAGGTCGGTGTCTTGAGGCGTTCCATGACGGCATTCTTGGCGGCAACGAGACTATCTTTGGCAGCCCCTGCCGCTCCAACCGGATTGCGGGCGGCTCCCGCACCCAGCAGAGCAGCATCAAGTGCGGCTGAGGCTCCACCCGGTGCGTATTTCTTGGCAGCATTGACAAGGGAAAGACCGGTTGCGGTCATGCCAGCGGTAATGACGGCTGCGGCCTGATTGGTGAGTTGGGATCCGGCAATCGAGTTGGCCATGCCGGTTGCCTCGGCCATAAAGGCTGTACCCATCCAGCCAAGAACAATCGCAACCCATAGGCCCGGATTGTCGATTGATGTGATCTCGCGAACATTCTCGGTATTCTGGATATCAAGCGATGCTGCACCATAGAGACACAGTGCGAGTGCAAGCGTTGAGCCGAACAGCACCATAAAAGCGGCAAAGACAGTTCGAACCCCGGTGATTGCCATGCCGCGTCCCCAACCAAACCCGACGGCAAGCATCAGGATTGGAGAGAGGGCCGAGAACATCATCACGCGGAAGATGCTGACAACAACCTGGCTGAAATAAACAATGATCAGGATGATGTAGGGCAGGGCAAGCAGGACGCCGTAGACCCCGGCCATCAGATTGCCGAGCGAGATCGATGCCCATATCTCAAAGGCGATGCGAAGTACGCTCATCAAGCCTTGTTCGGCGACATAGACCAACTGAGCCATGCCACCAAGAGACGTGGCTTCACTCGGTATCGTCGCGGCTGTAATGCCACCTTCCATACCGGCAGACAGAACGACGCCAGCAGCACTACCCATCGTTGATAAAGCCATCTGATAGATGGAATTTACGAGAGTGGGCCCTTGCCCGCCGAGCAGCAGACCAGCTATAATGATGAACGCGAATTCATGAGCGAATCCAATTAGATCGCCCTTTCCCATGATCATCTTGCCGCCATGAATGACGATCCATAGACCAACGACGGAGAGATAGATGAACCACATGGGTTCGAGGAGCACAGTGCTCAGGTTCTGGGTGAAACTGTTTGCCAAATCGACATATTCCGTCACCACATCACACGTCAGGCAGGTGATGTCGTCGTCATTCATCGCCGTATTCCTTTTGGTTTTTGGGGGAGCCGCTAACGCGCAGATTTATTCCCAGAAGTCCGACTACTTGGATTGGGATTACGCGGTGTCTCTTTGGACGAACTACACTCGTGCAGATGCTGTCTCCGAGTGGGACCGCGTCATGCCGGTGTATGAAGCGAACAAAGAACTTGTCGTTGGATCGCGAGAGGAAGTTCTGCGGAGGCTGGCGAAGCATCCGGAAGGCGATCTCATACAGCGCGGATATGATCTCCATCGGGTGTATGAGGTTTGGAAGCACGTCTACCGAGCTGTCACTAACAAGGACAAAGCATTTGCCTGGAACGAATGGAAACAGGCCGGATCTTGTTGGACGATGGAGCAGCGAAACGTCTTCACGCATTCGTGCCGCGATCTTCCCGATTGGCGTACCAAGAATGATGTGAAACGCGACAACACGTTTTTGGCAGGAAACTAAGCCGATCATTCTGCCGCCTCCGCATCTTCGCGCTGCTGGGGCGGCAGGTATTGCAGCAACATGGTCGACTGGATCTTGACCAGCTGCGCCATGAGTTGCTGTTGTTGAACCTGCTGGCGGTTTGACATCGCCATCCATTTGGCAATTGCCATCAGAAGGCGCTTCATATCCGCCGCACCATTGGTGCCAGCTTCGAGCTCTTCGATTGCCTGCTGAATTTCTTCTGCGCTTTGAACGGTCAGATCGCTCTGGGCCAAGCCGGTTGTAACGGCATCTTTGGCCAATTCTTCACGTCTGGCTTCGACCATGGCGCGGGCTTGCTGCTGGGCCTGCCATTTGGCTTTGTTGACCGGGTGATCCGGATTGGACCAGACACCGCTGCCGGAACCTGAGCCATTGTTGCTGCCAGCAAACTCGCTGCCTTCCGGGAAAGTCCAGGTCGAAGGATCGTTCGGATCAAACCAAAGCGACTTGCGATAGATGCTGCGACCCTCGCAGATGCTAAAGAAGTCGAGATCATCGAGATTCATGCCCGGCATCAGGCCAGAGAGATCCGGCGTCAGACATTGAATGTCGCGCATGATCCGGTTGGTGAGCTTCTGCATGTTTAGCACTGGCAGGGTGATCTGCCCCATGGCCCCGATGGCATCAATCGTGCCCTGGGCTTGAGCGCTCAGTTTGGTCAGCCATTCAGTATGCTGTTTGAGCTGATCAATCTGCTTTTGCATCTTGCTGAGCTGTTCACCCAACTTCGCAATGGCAGACACATCGATCACCGGATAGGTCGCATAGGCAATGGCCGGCGTCGCCAGAACAATCCCGAACGCAAGAGCGACAGAACGAAGACGCCTGTTCATGATCGACCTCCTGCCAGAAGAAGGACAAGCATGACGATCAGGACGACACTGGTAGCAAGTGGCCAATACATCATCGCAATCAGGCCGACAGCACCAACGAGGCTGGTTACAGCCATCATTAAAAGGGATTGTTTGATCATGTCCGGGTGATCGCAGTTGCTCACAGATGGCTTGGCCATGCGTCCCCCCATTTGCGTTGAATGGTGGCCAGATCGTTATTGGCATCCGGCCCGGAACGGTAGAACCGCGCAGCATCGCCAAGCGGTGTCAGATCGACATCGAGAATGGCGCTTTCCTCAAAGCCGCTGGCCTCGTCGCGCTTGATGATCAGCACCCGTCGATCATTCTTCTTGCGTGATCGCGTGCGGCCCTGGACAAACAACCTTTGCTCTTCATTGAGATTGAATGGCTTGAGGCTTTCTTCCGTGACCTTGGAGTTCGGGAAGAAGATCATTGTGGCGGTGTTTTCGATGATGGCTTCAGCGGCACCGGTTTTGCCCAAGCCTGCCGGATCCTGAAACGCCATGCCAACCGCACCGCCAAGCTTGCGATACTCGCGATACATCTCGGCTCCGAGATCTCGGAAGCCGGGGTTGGAAAGCAGCTTGGCTGCCTCATCAATGAAGATGACAAAGCCACCATTGCGCCCGGCAACAGATTTACTGATGGCCTCCGAGATATGACCAACCACCGGCCCGCCTAGAGCCGGATCAGCCAGCGCCTCATTCATGTTGATGCCAACCATGTGCGATTGGTTCAGAAGGCCGCCGAGGCTGTCATGCGGGGCGTTGAAGATGTGGCTACGAAGACCTGTATTGCCCTTGTCGTCAGTCACCCACTGGGCGAAGGCACGCCGAAGGGCTGAGCGACGGGCAAAGGCAAAGGGATAGATCGCATTGAGCGTGCGATGTGGTGGCTCAATCTGAAACGCCAAATCAACGGCATGATTAAGCGCATCGATGTCGCCGTCTTCGAGATCAATCCCGGCCAGCGATTTGAGGATCGCATAAACACGTTCACGGTTTTTTGGGGTGTCTTCCCCGACATCCAACGGGTTGAGCGATAATCCATCATAGGCTTGATAAAGACCGCCCATGGCTTCGACCATGAAGCGCGTGCCTTCCTTGGAATCAAAGATGTAGGACCGCACATTCTCAAACTTGGCAAGGCCACCCATCAGATGCATGATCAGGGTGGATTTACCGACCCCGGAGGGTGCAAAGACCAGAAAGTTGCCAAGCGAGAACGGCTTGTTGACCACCTGAAACTGGAATGCATAGGACTGGCCGGTTGGCGTTTTAAACCAGCGCACGGGTGCCGGGCCGAACTGGCTGGCCAACATGCCGGTTGCCGAATGCGGCAAAGCCCAAAGGGCAGCGATGTTCTGATCGCGCAGATCCAGCGGGGCCATGAACTGACTGCCAGGCAATCTGATCTTGCGTTTGGAAACGACAGGCAAGCGGTTAAACCAGCAGACAGGTGCCCCCTTGGTTTGCACGGCATAGCCGATCCGTTTGTTGCCAAGGATCTCTGTGATCTCGCGGATCAGTGCTGTGAGTTTTTCCTCGGTTTCTGCGCGCGGAATGATCTGAAACTGCGTGGCAAAGAGGGCTGTTTTGCCTTCGGCCAGAAGATCTAAAAGCGTTGAGACTTCTGCTGCTGCTGCAGGATTACCGAACCATGAATTAGACTCACCAGCCATACGGCGTTTATTGACCAGCATTGCCTGGTCACTGCCCCATGGATCACAGATCTGGCAAATCTCGATATCGCCCTGCAGGGCGAGGATCTCGCCGATCAGATGGCCGGAGACTGTTTCCGGCCAGAGTGTGACGGTAATGACCTTTTGGAATTGTCGGGCCGGAACATGTGTGGTGATGTTGCCGGTCACCTTGTCGCAATGAAGGTCAGATGCGGGAAGGTTTGCAGACAAGTTGTGACTGGTTGCCGGAAGGTCACGGCGATAATCGCCGCTGACCAATCCGTTGAGAAACCCGGTCAGCAGACAGGGTTGATCGTCGTTAGAACGGGCAAGCAACTCCGGGCGGTATTCCGACAGAATGGCCGGGATTTTCTCTTCGGCATCCAGCAGGGGCTGCATGGTCTGAGCCGTTGCCATCAGATACCAGTCGATGAAGTAGCTTGATTTATATTGTCTTGCTTCTGCGGTGCCGATCTCATCAAGCACGCTATTGGGCCACTTTGCATGAGCGGCAATCTCGCGCTGGCGTTTGACTGAGAACAACCGAACAGTGACGGACCGTTTGCCAAGCTCTTGCAAAAGAGATTGGCGACCAAGCAACAAGGTTTGTTGCTCGCTCTCGATACGGGCGTCATAGCTGGTCCCTTGCAGGTGCCAGATACGCGACAGCGACCCGTCTTTGCCACGCACGGTGACACCATCGACCGGATCAATCCCGTCGAGCTCCAGCTCTTCCTGCAGCCAGTCTTGCTCAATATCCCCAAGCAAAAGGCGACGACCCGCCGGAACGACCAGGCCGCCCGCCATACCGGTCACAAGACCAGTGGTGATTACATCGGCCCAAATCATTTGCGACCTCCCGTGGTCAGGAGGCGCTCACCCTTACGGCTGCCCCAAAACATTGGGGTCACCAGCAGATCGCGGTCATAGTTCGGATTGATCCGCTGATGTTTGACGAGATAGATCCATGCGCCGACAAAGCCCACGATCCCGCCTGGAATAACCAGGGCAGGAAAATCGAACACGACGGGCAGGACAAAACCCAGAACGCCAACGAGACCGGCAACAAGCAAAAGCGAGATCGGTAGACCGATCAGCGTCATCTGGCGCTGGACCTGAATGAGAACAGCACTGGCGGCTTTCATTTGAGAACCCCCAGAAGACCCGAAGCAATGGCCGGTCCTGCAGTGACCAGGATGCCACCAATCACCATCATGATGCCGCGTTGTGGATCGAGCCTGCCTGTGAAGGCTCCCCAACCACCATAGACGACCAAACCAAGACCAAGCGCGATGGCGAAGATCTTGCCAAAGCCTTCGGCCAGAAGTTCGAGGAAGGAGACAACCGGATCCCACCAGTTGCCACCTGTAGTGTCTTGCGCAAAAGCGGGTTCGGTCATGGCCAATGTGGCAAGGCCAGCGATGACAGCGATTTTGAGAAGGTTGCGTTTATCCATGTTCTGTTTTCCTTGTCGTCAAATCGTCAAAACGGTGAGGACGCCCAGCGTGAAGACGACGGCGACCAGATTGAGAGCGGTGAGGATGGAGATCAGCTTGACCATCTTGCGAAAGCGGTCCTGCGCCATATCAGCAAGGCGGGCGGCTTCCTGCATGGCAGACAGACGTTCCCGCACGGCATCAGTCAGGGCTTCATTCTTGAAGTCCTCGATGGCGGCAGTGACTTCGTTGGTGAAGGTTTCTGCCTGTGCCTGGATGATCCCGGACAGGGTGCGGTTATGCTGATCGATCAGGCGGCGATGCTCGTCGAGCACGACCTTGTGGATGGTGTAGATCATGAGCACCGGGTCACCGTCCTCGACGGTGACCTGATGAACTTTCCACAAATGGGTGCGCAGCTCTTCGATGCTGTCCATGGTCAGGGGCGGCGGAGGAGCCTCATCAAGAACGCTGGCCATTACAGCACCGCCTGTTCCATGGAGGCCCCAATGCTACGCCAGGTCATCATCAGGCGCTGGCGCGACATCAAGGGGAAGTCTGCGTGGCTGCCTGCTTCATCGAAGGTCAGGCGGGCACGCATCATCTGTTCAATGTCATGGCCAAAGGTTTCTTTGCGAACCTCGGGTAAACGGACCAGCGCGTGAATGCGGTTCTTGTTTTTCTTGTAAAGTCCGGAATGCTCGAAGCTCTCGACTTCGCCAGATGCGTTCTTGCGTTCGATCCGCCCGAAATATTCATTGAGCCAGACGACGACCGGAATATCGGGAACGCTCTGCAAGACCTGATGCAGCCCTTGCATGGTATCATTAAGCGCCTGGCCACCTGTCAGGATCGTATGAAGCCGGACTTCATGACCGGCATCGGCCAGCATTTGCAGGGCCTGTGCTTCAACCATATAGCCAAGCAGCGGCAGGAAGGTGCTGGCCCCGTTATCGATCACCACAACCCCGTCTTCCGGGCCGATCATGATCTGTTCGATCAGGGCATCGAAATAGCGCGGGTTGATCTCGTCAGGACGTTCGCCCAGGCGAATGGTTTCGACGGGGAATGCCTTGTATCCGGCAAAGGTCTGGTTGACCGGATCGGTATCATAGCAATGAAGCGGGGTGTCGCGTTTGAGGTAATGCTGCGCGAGAAGGCTTGCGACAAACGACTTGCCGACCCCGCCCTTGCCCTGAAGGGTAAGATTAATCAACGCCATCGGCGATAACTCCATCTGAAATAATAATTTTGATGCCCAGCACAGTGGCGAGGCGGAACATGTGGGCTGCTGACAGATCCGTCCTGCCAGCCTCAAAGTCTCGATAGGTGCGTTCGCACACGCCGATACATTCACCTGCACCAGCTTGGGTGAGGTGTTTGCTCTCGCGGGCTTGCCGCAGGCGGGTGTGAAGAGTGAGGTAATCTGATTTCCAGGAGTTCACGGAGTTTCCTCCGTGTTGTCCGAGGACCCTTCCCACAAGCGATCAAGCTCTTCTTGCTCTTCGGCCTTGAGGCTTGGGAGCAAATTGCTTGTGGCTGGCTTCGACTTCTCAGTGAGGTAGTTCTGGATTGGTTTGCTGGTGCGCCCAGTGGATTGCGCAGAGGTATTGCGTGTGGACTTCGAGGCTTCAGTACGCAGTCGTTTAACGCGGTCATAGAATGACCTGCGAGACATTGTGATACGTCCCGATGCGCTCAGTTCTTCGTAGATTGTTCTGACCAGAATGCCTTGCTCAAGCTTGCCGAGAATTTCATCTCGCAAAGCAAGGATTTCGATCTTCGCCTGACCCCATTCGGCTGGCATTGTAGGACCCCCATCATGCCGTTAACGACTTGACAAGGATCGGAAATGTATGGTCTCAATTCTCTACCGAGTGCACCAAAATCTGATGTTTCTCGGGGAAAAGAATTGGGCAAACAGGTATGCCCCCGCAACCACTTCTGTTATAATTCGCTCCTGTGCGAGATATAACAATGCTCTAGATCAAAACACCCTGCTCGGTGAAAGTCGAACGGGGTGTTTTTATTGTTACACCGTGCCTACGAGGCACCGATAACGCATGAGCTCCTTGACCAAGATCTGTCAATGCAGTTCGTGGAAGCATGTAGTCCCACCTTGATGAGTGTCTTGAGCCTCGCCTTCTTTGCTCCCAATTCGCTAAATCGCGGCGAGAATGGTGGATCATCCTTTTTGCTCCGAGGCGTGTCTTTGATATCTGTCATGAAATAATTTCATGCCTCTCTGCCTTTTGGGATGGAAATAGCGGACAGTCAAAGATGTTTCTGGATTTTACCTGAACTTACGTGTTATATGTCTACTTATTCGGTAGAGATATAGTGTAAGAAGATGCTGTCGCAGAAAACAAAATACGCTGTGAAGGCGATGATTGCTTTGGCTGATATTGGTGTTGGCGAGGCCATGCAAATCGCCGAGCTTGCGCAGCAGGAAGCGATTCCCAAAAAGTTTCTTGAACAGATTCTGCTTGATCTCAAGCATCATGGATTGATCAACAGTCGGCGTGGCAAGCATGGCGGCTATACGTTGATCAAAAATCCGGAAGAGATCTCTATTGGCCGAATTGTCAGATTGATCGAAGGGCCTATCGCGCCGTTGTCGTGCCTGAGCAAGATGGCTTATCAACCCTGCGAAGATTGCAAAGACGAAGCAACGTGTCGCGTGCGGCGTGTTTTTGCGGAATCATATCAGGCAACGATTGCCATTCTTGAGAGGACGACGTTGCAAGATGCCCTTGGAGGGCAATCGGGTCAGAGAACACCCATCGTCGCCTGATTTCATATTCACACTGTGTGATTGTTAATACGTAATTTCCACAGTTTGCGAATTTTATTGTTGATTAACTCTACCGGTTAGATAGAGAATATGGACTATAAGCATAAGGGAGAATAATCATGCTTGATAGTTCGCTTAAATCTGTACGTCGAAATTTGATTGGTGCGGCAATGTTTGCTGCATCATCGTTGCTTGTGGCCGGGATGGCACAGGCTGCTGATGTCACCTTGTTGAATGTCAGCTATGATCCCACGCGAGAGCTTTACAAGGAATTCAATCAGGCCTTTGCCGAACACTGGCAGAAGGAAAAAGGGCAGTCTGTCGAAATTCAGATGTCGCATGGCGGTTCAGGGCGTCAGGCTCGTTCGGTCATTGACGGGTTGGAGGCCGATGTGGTGACACTCGCACTTGAGGCCGATATCGACGCAATTTCCGAAAAAACCGGCTGGATCAACCCTGGCTGGAAGGAGCGCCTGCCACTTGGTGCTGCACCTTATACTTCGACGATCGTGTTCCTTGTTCGCAAAGGTAATCCCAAGAACATTCAGGATTGGGGCGATCTGGTTCGCGACGATATTCAGGTGATCACGCCAAACCCGAAAACATCGGGTGGCGCGCGCTGGAATTATCTGGCCGCCTGGGCCTTTGCTGAGGACAATTTCAGCGGGGATCAGGAAAAGGTCCGCGAATTTATCGCCAAGCTTTATAAAAATGTGCCGGTTCTTGATACCGGTGCCCGCGGTTCAACTAATACCTTTGTCAAAACCGGCATCGGTGATGTGCTGCTAGCATGGGAAAACGAGGCTTTTCTCGCACTTGAAAACCTCGGTGACGAGTTCGAAATCGTCGTTCCGTCCGAATCGGTTCTGGCGCAGCCGCCAGTTTCGGTGGTGGACAAGATTGTCGATGATCACGGTACGCGCGAAATCGCAACCGCCTATCTTGAATATCTGTATTCTCCAGTCGGGCAGAAACTGGCGGCGAAATACTATTACCGCCCCATCGAACCGAAATATGCCGCCCCCGAGGATATGAAACGCTTTCCCCCGCTTAAACTTTTCACGGTCGAGGATCGTTTTGGTGGCTGGGCGCGTGCTCAGAAAGAACACTTCGCTGATGGCGGTACGTTCGATCAGCTTTATCAGAGCAACTGAACATGACTTCTATTGCGAGTGCATTTGGCAATCGCCGCGTGATCCCGGGTTTCGGGATCACGCTTGGCTATACGCTGTCTTATCTCGGTGTGATTGTGCTGCTTCCTCTTGCGGCGGTCGTTGCGCGATCAACTGGCATGGGATGGGATGAATTCATCGCTATTGTCGGGTCCGAGAGAACCCTGCATGCATTGTGGCTCAGTTTCGGGGCGGCATTTGCGGCGGCCATTATTGACGCGGTATTCGGCTTTCTGGTTGCCTGGGTTCTGGTTCGCTATCGTTTCCCGGGCCGCAAAATCATTGATGCGATTATTGATTTGCCATTCGCCCTGCCAACTGCGGTTGCGGGCATTGCCTTGGTTGCGATCTATTCGAAGAATGGCCCTTTTGGTCAGTATCTTGAACCACTGGGCATCAAAGCCGCCTATACGCCGCTCGGTATCATAATTGCCATGACCTTTATCGGGCTGCCGTTTGTGGTTCGTTCTGTTCAGCCGGTGCTTGAGCAGCTTGACCAGAGGCTGGAAGAGGCTGCAGCATCGCTGGGTGCATCGCGCGGATTTACCTTTCGAATGGTTATTTTTCCGGCTGTTCTGCCAGCACTTCTGACAGGATTTGCTTTGGCTTTGGCTTTGGCTTTGGCGCGTGGGATTGCGTCCGAACCATCTTTCAGGCTGGCGCAGACTTGCCCGCGACGGCAAGCTGGTTCTTCCGGCAACAAAGGTTTCACCAGGCGCTGTCGATTGTCAGTTTGCGGCACTAGATGTGGAACCTCAATAGGTTGTCCCGATTTATGCCAAGGCGACTGATAGGTGTCTTGTCTTTTATCCCGCCGTGCGGTCTGTGCCTATCTCAAAGCAACCCTTGAGGCCATTGCCAAAGGCCATCCGCAAAGCCGCATTGATGAACTCCTGCCATGGAACATGATGCCATCAGCAGAGCCTCTGGGGAGGGTCACTTAGTTATGGCCGCAATCTCTTCCGTGTTTACACTTGCCTATGTCGCCGAGCTCCTGGGCGAGCACCCGGACAGGATTGATGAAATCAGTCTCGAAATGGAGCCCGAAGACGGCTTCATACATGTGCATGGCTGCAACGAGGAATATACGCCAGCCTTCACAGCCCGTGGCATTGAAAACCTCAAAGAACTCATCGAAATCCATAGGCACGACAGCGAAACATAATTGCGGCCTGAAAACGCAACAGAAAAATAGGTGGGCCGCTCGCACCGCTTACGGTGCTTTGCGGTATGCCAGCTCCTGGCTTGGCGCCCAAGGCCACAACTCGCGATGCCTTCTTGATCCACGTCAATGAAGTGGCCGGCCGTTTTTCCTATACAGGGGCACGGGCAGTCCCCCGTGCGGGAAAGTCCCGGAAGCAGGAGGTCATATGGATTTCGCACGCCGCCTATTTCTCGGCCAGATCGGTCGGCTGACCGCGGGTGCGGCGTTGGTTCCGCTGGCCAGCGTCGCCGAGGCCGGGATCAACGATCAACCCCCGAGACGCGGGGGCGACCCCGGGAAGCGCTATGCCATGTTGATCGACCTTCGTCGCTGCATCGGCTGCCAGGCTTGCACCGTGTCGTGCCATATCGAGAACCAGGCTCCGTTGGGCAAGTTTCGCACCATCGTTTCGCAGTACGAGGTCGAAAACGTCGAGTCTGGCCAGCTCGCGCAGTTCATGCTGCCGCGTCTATGCAACCACTGCGACAATCCTCCCTGCGTCCCGGTATGTCCCGTGCAGGCCACGTTCCAGCGAGAGGATGGCATCGTTGTCGTGGATAGCGACCGTTGCGTCGGCTGCGCTTACTGCGTGCAGGCCTGTCCCTACGATGCGCGCTTCATCAACGAGCGGACTCAGACGGCGGACAAGTGTACGTTCTGCGCCCACCGGCTCGAGGCGGGCCTGCTTCCGGCCTGCGTCGAGTCGTGCGTGGGCGGCGCCCGCATCATTGGCGACCTGAACGACCCCGACAGCCAGATTTCAGTGATGATCGCCAAGCACCGCGACGAGTTGATGGTGCTGCAGCCGGAGAAGAACACGCGACCGCACGTCTTCTACCTCGGCATGGACGAGAGATTCGTCAATCGTCCCACTGCCGAACCACGCCTTTGGGACGTCCGCGATGGTGAAGGACGGGAGATCGGCTATGAATTCGCAGAGCATTGAACTGCTCGCCCCGAGTTACGGGATCGCCTGGTATCCGTGGGCGGTCCAGTACTTTTTCCTGATCGCGATCTCCTATGGTGCCCTCTGGATCGCAGTCCCCGGGGTGATGCTGGGCCGCACCGCGTGGTTGCCAACGGCGCGATTGGCGTTGCTGGCGGCTCTCTCCGCGACCCTCGTCGCACCCGTCTCGCTTCTCGCGGATCTCCACCAGCCTCTTCGTTTCTGGCATTTCTACGCCTATCCTACGCCCTGGTCCTGGATGTCGCTGGGCAGTCTCTTCCTGCCGCTCTATGTGGCACTTGTGGTGGTGCTCGCCTGGTTGGTGTGGCGTGAGCCGATGAAGGCTTGGGGCAGCGCGCCAGGCCTCGCTGGCGTCATCGCTCGCATTGCTCCATTAGGGGAATGGACGAGCCCCAGATGGCTCGTGGTGCTGACGGCTGCTGCGGCTGTCGTCACGTCGCTGGCTGTGATGCTGTACACCGGTGCCGAGGTGGCGGTGCTGAAGGGCCGGCCGCTGTGGCACACGGAGTATCTGCCCGCGATGTTCCTCTTCACGGGGGTGATTGGTGCGGCGGGCCTGGTTCTGGTGCTGAACCGGTTTTCCGGCCTATGCGACTCAGTGGTGCGCGCGCAGATGCTTATCGTCATACTTGCCGCTGCCGTTCTGGCGGGGCTGGCCGCGGGTGGCTGGTTCGCCCAGGGGCTGACACTGAATGAAGGCTCCGTTGCGGCCGCCCTCGATTCCGTTCGCAACAACGCCGAGTGGCGCGCCATCGCCCTCTGGGGCGCTGCCGCGGGCGTCATCCTGTTCCTGGGCGCCGGCCTGATGACCCTGCTGCGGCCCCTGCGGCATGCGGGATGGGTCATGGGCCTGCTGGCGCTCCATGTCGCCTGGATGTTCCGTTGGACCGTCTTTATGGACGTGCAAACCGTCGCGCGAAACAGCGCCGGGTTCCACGAATACAGTCTCCCCCTGGGGTCACAGGGGCTGCTGGGAATCGTCGGAACCTTCGGCCTGTGGCTAGCCGCGGTGCTGGTCATGAACCTCTTCGTTCCGTGGCAGGCGGCGCTGGGCGGCCAGGTGGTTGCTCCCGACACTCGCAATCTCGCAGGAGAACCGAACTATGGATAAGCAGCGTCGCAGACTGCTTCAGGGTGCCGTCGCCGCCGGCGGAGCGGCAACCTTCGTCGGCGGCTATGCTGCACCGTTGGAAAAGCTCGCCCATGGCTTGTCGGGCAGTGCCGGCGAGAAGCCGGCCCATCGGATCTATGGCAATGCCCCGGCGCCAGAGTACCGGGTCGACCTCGAAAGCGGCGAGCTGACGGCCAATCCGGACCAGCGGATGGCGTTCACCGTTTGCTACGGCTGCACCACGAAATGCGGCGTCCGCGTGCGGATCGAGAACGGCTCCGAGCGGGTGCTGCGCGTGGCGGGCAATCCCTATAATCCGCTCTCCGCGGACGAGCATCTGGACCAGGACACGCCGGTGAAGGAGGCGCTGCGTTCTGTCAGCGCGTTTCAGGACAAGGGGCAGGAAAACCGCTCCACCGCCTGTGCCCGGGGCAATGCCATGATTGGCCAGATCGACAGCCCTCACCGCGTGCTCAAGTGCCTGAAGCGGACTGGCCCACGTGGCAGCGGGCAGTGGGAGACGATCGGTTTCGAGCAGTTGATCGAGGAAATCTGCGAGGGCGGCGACCTGTTCGGCGAGGGCCACGTGGACGGTCTGCGTGCGATCGGCGATTACGAGACCCTCATCGACCCGGATAACCCCGAATACGGACCAAAGGCCAACCAGCTTCTGGTGATGGAAGCAACGGACTATGGCCGCTCCGCCTTGCTCAAGCGGTTCGCGTTCAACGCGTTCGGTACCCGGAACTATGGTCACCACGGCTCCTATTGCGGACTGGCGTTTCGCATGGGGGCCGGTGCGGTGATGAACGACATGAAGAAATACGCGCACGTAAAGCCGGATTTTGCCAACGCCGATTTCGGTCTCTTCATCGGTACCGCGCCGAGCCAGGCCGGCAACCCGTTCAAACGGCAGGGGCGGTTGATCGCCGACGCTCGGGCGCGGGGCAACCTGGACTATGTCGTGGTCGACCCGGCGCTCAATGCCTCGGTCACGAAATCGGCCGGCGATCGGGCGGGCTGGATTCCGGTGCAGCCGGGCTCGGACACGGCACTCGCCATGGCGCTGATCCGCTGGCTGTTGGAGAACGAAGGGTATGCGGCTGAGTTCCTGGCGCTTCCCTCGGCCGCCGCGGCAAAAGCCGCGGGAGAGGTCTGCCACACCAATGCCACGCATCTCGTGATCGTCGAGGAGGGCCACGCCCGGCAGGGCCATTTCCTGCGGCGCTCGGATCTGGGTTTGGTCGCGGTGGGCGCCGAGGACGACGCGCCGATGGTCATGGCCGAAGGCCGTTTGGTTGCGGCGGGCGAGGCAGAAAAAGCCAACCTGTTCGCCTCGGAGCGGATCGAGCTTCCGGGCGGGCGGATGGTCGAGGTGAAGAGCAGCCTCGCTGTCCTGCGCGATGCCGCGCAGGAGCACTCGCTGGCCGAGTATGCCGCTGAATGCGGCGTGCCCGAGGCGCGGATCATCGACATCGCGCAGCGGTTCAAGTCGGCTGGACGCCGCGCCGTGGCCGACTGCCACGGCGGCATGATGTCCGGCACCGGTTTCTACGCCACGTTTGGGGTGCAAATGCTGAACCTGCTCGCCGGGTCGCTCAATCAGACGGGTGGTGCCGCGCATGGCGGCGGCAAGTTCAATGGCATGGGAAAGGGGCCGCGATATGACCTGAGATCCTTCCCCGGAATGCGCCAGCCCAAGGGAATCTTCCTGTCCCGCTCGCGCTATCCGTACGAGAAATCGTCGGAGTTCAAGCGCAAGGTCGCTGCTGGACAAAACCCCTATCCGGCGACGGCACCGTGGCGGTCGCTTGCGCCGCCGACGCTGACCGAACATCTGCCTTCGGCGCTGGATGGCTATCCCTATCCGATCAAGGCGCTGATCGCGTGCATGGCCAATCCGATCTACGGTCAGGCTGGGCTCGCGAAGCTGATCGGCGAGAAGCTGGCCGATCCCAAGCGGCTCGGCCTGTTCGTGGCGGTCGACGGCTTCATCAACGAAACGAACCGCTATGCCGACTACATCGTGCCCGACTCAGTGATGTACGAGGTTTGGGGTTTCACCGGCGCCTGGTCCGGCAAGCTCACCAAGATGACCACGGCATGCTGGCCGGTCGTTGAGCCGCGTCAACAGAAGACCGTGGACGGGCACCCGGTAAGCATGGAGACGTTCTTCATCGCGACGGCGAAACGTCTTGGGTTGAGTGGTTTCGGCGACCATGCGATTCTCGCCGCCGACGGTACATTGCAGCCGCTCAACAGCGCGGAGGATTTCTTCCTGCGCGCGGCGGCGAACATCGCTTTCGCCGATCAACGCCTTCCCGATGCGACACCGGAAGATCTGGCATGGAGCGGGCTGAAACCATTGTTGCCGAAGATCGAGGCGACTCTGCCGGAAGAGGAACGCGGCGCGGTCGCCTTCCTCTACTCGCGGGGCGGCCGTTTCCAGCCTTATGCGCAAGCCTACAACGGCGAAAAGCTGGGGAACGTCTGGAAACGCACGCTGTGCGTCTACAACGAGGAGGTCGGCACGGCGATCGACAGTCAGTCTGGCCGGAGGTTGCGGGGCGTGCCGCATTTCCGCAGGCCCGAACTGGCCGATGGCACCCCCATGCGCCAAGTCTTCGGGGAGACAGAATGGCCGCTCTTAGCGTTCTCGTTCAAGTCCAACTTGATGAACCCTTATGCGGCAGGCCTGGATCGCCTTCGGATGATCAAGCCGTACAATCCTGTGCTCCTGAATCGCAAGGACGCTGCCCGCGCGGGCGTCGCTCATGGTGACCTCATCGAAATCGAAAGCCCTGGAGGCAAGGTTAGCGGCGTGGCGCTGGTCTGCGACGGCGTAATGGAGGGCGCCTTGGGAATCGAGCACGGCTTTGGGCACCGGGAGTTGGGCGCCGGCTCGCACAGTATCGATGGCGAGCCATATGGTGGCAACCGCTGGGTCGGGGCCGGGGTAAACCTCAACGACATGGGATTCGCAGATCCTACCAGGAAGATACAGGGCACCTGGCTGGAACCGGTCAGCGGTGCGAGCGTCCGCCAGGGCTTGCCGGTGCGCGTACGCAAGGCTGTCGGCTGAGCAGTGGGCTCGCCTGGATCGCGCGCAACGGTTTGGATGGATCAGACCGAAAGACGGGTTTTGTCCCGGGAGGTGGCGTAAGAGCCGCGGCCCTCGGGGTGTCGCCGAGGCTGGGTCACGTCACTCGGCAGCCAGGGCTGCTGGTTCGGTGTCGTCCTCAGGGTGGCACAGTCGGTTGAGCGTTTCCACGGGCACATGTAGCAGCGGGTAACGATCCATTCCTCGTGCTGCTCCAGCAGCACGGCGCCGACGAGGCGCTGGACGGCGGCCTCGTTGGGGAAGATGCCGATGACGTTGACGTGGACTTCACGGCGTTGTGATTCTGATTGACTTTGGTGATGACTGCCACGTGATGTAGGATTCGACCGAATTCGATCAGCATGACCGCCCCTGAGGCGGCCGTCGGCGACAGATCCAACCTCGTCACCATGCGCCTCACATGGTCGCCATGAGAGGGTCGGAATGCGGAGGGAAACCTATGCGCGAACGGCTACTTATCATCGCTGCAGCCATTTGTCTGCTGGCCGTTTCGGCCTCGGGAGCGGTTGCGGCCGAACCGGCCTATCCGTTTCCCGGTACCGTTTCGATCAAGTCTCCCCATCCCTTTGCCGATCTTCGGGCTCGCCTGGAACAGGCCGTGGAGGCGAACGGCTTCGTTGTCGTGACACGGGCGAGTGCCTCGGGCGGTGCCGCGGCGCGCGGCGTCGAAATCCCCGGCAACCTCGTGATCGGCGTCTTCCGCAACGACTATGCCGTCCGCATGTTGGAGGCCTCCGTGCCGGCCGGGATGGAAGCCCCTTTGCGCTTCTACGTCACCGAGAATCCCGACGGAACGGCAACCCTCACCTATCGCAAGCCGACCGCCGTCTTCGCCCCTTACGGCGTGGCTGCGCTGGACGCCATGGCTGCCGAGCTCGATCCGATCTGGGAACAGATCGCCCGGCAGGCGACTGGCCAGTAGGTGTCTCCGCGCCCTGAAACGTCAGCGAAGTCGAGGCCCTACCGTGACGCGCGCCCCGCCTGGCCATCGACGCCGCGGGACCCGCCCCCGGTGATCCCTGCCGGCAAGCCTGTACAGCCCTCCATCTCGGTCTCCCAATCGGCCGTAGACTTACCGGCGCAATGCGACCCTTTGGGCGATCGCTTCGTCGCTACGCTCGGATCTCGACGGCCCGTTGAACCGGGACCGTAAGCGTCCTTTCACGGCTACCTTGCGGATGAGAGCAGAAGAGCGGATTTAGGGAGCGAAGAGGGAGCCTTGCTCCGAACAGCTCGGGAAATCAGGATTTGGTCGACATATGTAGTTATGGCATTATCAACGGGCGCGGTTTTACGGCAGAGGAAAAGCAGCGTCTTGTTGCGGCGAGTTTTGCCTCCGGCTTGTCGGTGCGGGACTTTGCCGCTCAGGAAGGGATCGGTTACAGCACGCTGAACAAATGGCGTCGGCGGTATGGTAAGCTGACGGATACTGGTCCGGGTTTTGTTCCGGTCGCAGTTGGGCAGGGCAATGACGATCCGGGCAATCCCGGCCTCATCAACTGGCTCAGGCAAAGAGATATCTTCTTGGCGATCAGAAGAACGATCCGGAACATCCTGACGGCCCGTCAGCGCGACCGGCACAAAACCGGGACTGCTATCTGCCGATCTGCCATACTGTCGACGCCATTTGTTCAGGGTGCTGTAACCAATCCCGTGCCGGGTCGCAAATTCCCGAACCGACACATCAGAGGTATAACTCGCGGCAACAAGGCGCTGCTTTTCATCTGTCGTCAGACTGCGCCCGTTGATAATGCCATAACTACATATGTCGACCAAATCCTGATTTCCCGAGCTGTTCGGAGACACCACTCCCTCTGGCTCCCAAAATCCGATCTTTCACTCTCATCCGCAAGGTAGCCGTGGTGAGACGCTTACAGAACTGACGCCCAGTTCTTCGTAGCTCGCATCCAGCGCTGTCCGCGCATTTGCCGCAACTTCATAGATCGTTTCGTGCTTGGGAGGCACTTTTTTGGTCAAGGGAGAGGTCTCCCCGACAGCAACCTTCGGCTCGGATTTTGCGGCGCTGCTCTGAGATTCGGCTGGCGACTTTGCATACATTGGACTGAGAATATTGACTGCCGAAATGGTGTTCATGCGCTATTCCTCTATTTATTGATCGTCCTCAGGACTCACACCGGGTCGGAATCTAGCAACTGGCCAAGATCAAAGAAAATCAATCTTTATGAACAGTGGCTTTGGGAAATCAGGTATATCGCCGACCGCCGAACCGGCGATTGACAAATCCGGCAACGGGGTCCACTTTCGAGCCATTCACCCGGGGGGTCCCGACAAGGGGCTGAGATACTGATCGCGGGTTGCCATTCTAGGCGACGCGCAGCGCAGTGACCCGATGAACCTGATCCAGTTCATACTGGCGTAGGGATGGTGTTTGGGCTGCGCGGCTTTGGCCGAGACTTCCTCGGCGTGTTTCACGCGGCCAATCTCCATTCATTCCCGCGAACTGGGTCTCCACGCTTCGAGCACAGGAGGCTCCGACCGATGAAAGACCTTTCCCCTACCGTCACCACGGGACCGCTGCCCGCCTCGCGCCGCGTCTGGCACGCGGGCGTTCTCCACCCCGAGATCCGCGTTCCCATGCGCGAGATCGACCTGCACCCCACGGCGGGCGAGCCGTCCGTCACCGTCTATGACAGCTCCGGCCTCTACACCGATCCCGAGGCCGAGATCGCCATAGAGCGCGGCCTGCCGCGTCCGCGCGAGGCCTGGGTCGCCGCGCGCGGCGATACCGAGCGTTATGCAGGCCGGCATGTGAAGCCGGCGGACAACGGCTTTGCCGAAGGCGCGCGGCTCACGCCCGAATTCCCGGTCCGCCATGACCCGCGCCGGGCGACCGGGGGCAAGGCCGTCACGCAGATGGCCTATGCCCGCGCCGGGATCGTGACGCCGGAAATGGAATTTGTCGCCATCCGCGAAAACCTCGGGCGTCAGGCGGCAAAACAGGCGCTGGCCCGAGACGGCGAAGCTTTCGGCGCCGAGATCCCTGATTTCATCACGCCGGAATTCGTGCGTGACGAGGTGGCGCGCGGCCGGGCGATCATCCCCGCCAATATCAACCATCCCGAGGCCGAGCCGATGGCCATCGGGCGCAACTTCCTGGTGAAGATCAACGCCAATATCGGCAACTCGGCCGTCACCTCCTCAATGGCCGAGGAGGTGGAGAAGATGGTGTGGGCCACGCGCTGGGGCGCGGACACGGTGATGGATCTCTCGACCGGCCGCAACATCCACAACATCCGCGACTGGATCATCCGCAACGCACCTGTGCCGATCGGCACCGTGCCGCTCTATCAGGCGCTGGAGAAGGTCGGCGGCATTGCCGAGGATCTCTCCTGGGAGGTCTATCGCGACACGCTGATCGAGCAGGCAGAACAGGGAGTGGACTATTTCACCATCCACGCCGGCGTGCGCCTGCACTATATTCCGCTTACCGTGAACCGCGTCACCGGTATTGTCTCGCGCGGCGGCTCGATCATGGCCAAGTGGTGTCTGCACCACCACAAGGAGAGCTTCCTCTACGAGCATTTCGACGAAATCTGCGACATCTGCCGCGCCTATGACGTTTCCTTTTCGCTTGGCGACGGTCTGCGCCCCGGCTCGATAGCAGACGCCAACGACGCTGCGCAGTTCGCCGAACTCGAAACGCTCGGAGAGCTGACGCAGATCGCCTGGGCCAAGGACTGCCAGGTGATGATCGAGGGGCCGGGTCATGTGCCGATGCACAAGATCAAGGCCAATATGGGCAAGCAGCTCGAAGTCTGCGGCGAGGCGCCGTTCTATACGCTCGGGCCGCTGACCACCGACATCGCACCGGGCTACGACCACATCACTTCCGGCATCGGCGCGGCGATGATCGGATGGTTCGGCACGGCGATGCTCTGCTACGTCACGCCCAAGGAACATCTCGGCTTGCCCGACCGCGACGACGTGAAGACTGGTGTCATCACCTACAAGATCGCGGCCCACGCCGCTGATCTCGCCAAGGGGCATCCGGCGGCACAGACCCGCGACGACGCGCTTTCGCGTGCGCGGTTCGAATTCCGCTGGGAGGATCAGTTCAACCTAGCGCTCGATCCCGAGACCGCTCGGTCGATGCATGACGAAACCTTGCCGAAGGAGGCGCACAAGGTGGCGCATTTCTGCTCCATGTGCGGGCCGAAATTCTGCTCGATGCGCATCAGCCACGACATCCGCGCCGAGGCGCAGAAGGAGGGCATGGCGAAGATGGCCGAGAAATTCCGCGAAGGCGGGGAACTCTACATGCCGCTGGAGGATGCGCAATGACCAGGACACCCGGAGCCCTTCTGGCCGCGCTCAGGGCCGAGCCGCCGCTGGTGCAGTGCATCACCAATTATGTCGCCATGAATATTGCCGCCAATGTGCTGCTGGCGGCCGGCGCCAGTCCCGCCATGGTCTCCGATGCCGAGGAGGCGGAGGAGTTCGCCCGCTTCGCCGGAGCGTTGACGGTCAATATCGGCACCTTGTCGCCGCCCTTCGTCGACGGTATGCGCGCCGCTATCGCTGGAGCCGAGGAGGCCGGACGCCCCTGGGTGTTCGACCCGGTGGCCTGCCAGGCGACGGTCTATCGTCGCCGCGTCTCGGCGGAACTTGCGGCGCTGCGCCCGACGATCATCCGCGGCAATGCCTCCGAGATCCTGTCTCTTGCCGGCCAAGCCAGCCGGGGGCAGGGCGTCGACGGGCGCGATCCCGTCGCCATGGCCGAGGATGGTGCCCGGCGGTTGGCGCGAAAACACCAAAGCGTCGTTGCGGTGACGGGTGCCGTCGATTTCGTCACCAACGGGACTCGCTCTATGCGGATTGAAGGCGGGTCACCATGGATGCCGATGAACACCGCCATGGGCTGTTCCCTGACTTGCCTGTGCGGAGCTTATGCGGCCGTCGCCGGCGATCCGTTCGACGCGGCCATCGGGGCGCTTGCCCATTTTGCCGTGGCGGGTAGCCGCGCGCATGAGGGCGCGACAGGACCAGGCAGCTTTGCGCCACGTTTCCTGGACGCCCTTCATTCTGTCACACCCGAAAGACTCGATGCCGAAGCGGCAATCCATGCCGACGATACACCGGTGCCCGTTCTTGATCCCGGTCGGGGAAAAACAAGGCAGGGCCGGTTATGGATTTATCTTCGCGATGAGCGACCGCATGGCAGTGATATGCCGCCAGCCGCCCTTTATCGCTATAGCCCTGATCGCAAGGGCCTTTATCCGCAGACCGTTCTGAAAGACTTCACCGGCCATCTGCATGCTGACGGATATGCCGGGTTCAACAAATTGTACAGCACCGGCAATCAGCCCGTCCGGGAGGTGGCCTGTTGGGCGCATGTCCGGCGCAAGATCCACGATGTGTACGAGAAAACCGGATCGAAGCTGGCAAAGGATGCGCTCGATCATATAGGCCAATTGTTCGACATCGAACAGAAAATTATCAACAAGCCGCCCGATGACCGTCTGGCGGTGCGTCAGGCCCACAGTCTGAAGCAACTTGACAAAACAAAAACCTGCTTCGAGCATTCCTTGCGCAGGATACCGGGTAAAAGCGATCTGGCTGGAGCATTCCGTTATGCCCTGACCCGGTGGGACGCGTTGACTTGCTATGCCTATGACGGCAGATGCGAGATCAGCAACAATGCGGCAGAACGCGCCATCAGGCCTTTGGCCATCGGACGAAAGAACTGGTTATATTCCGGTTCTGATGCCGGAGGGGGACGGGCCGCTGCGATTTACAGCTTAATCGAGACAGCAAAGATGCAGGAGCTTGATCCGCGAAAATATCTTGCTGTCGTCCTTAACCGTATTGCCGATCATCCGGTCAACCGGATCGACGAACTCCTGCCTTGGAACATCGACATCCAAGCCTGATTGCCTCCCGGAAACTGAAAACGATCTTCTGTCAACGTAGCCGTGGTGAGACGCTTACGACGATCCGGACTTTGAGTATCTGATCGTCGACTCCACCATCGTTCGCGCCCACCAGCACGCCGCCGGGGCGGGCTGAGCACCAAGATCCATATGGCCGTGCGCGGCCTGGGATGCCCGGTGCGCTTCACGCTCACCGCAGGCCAGAAGGGTGACGTGCCTCAGGCTGAAGCCCTGATCCAGGACTTGCCGGTCGAGGCGGTCATGGCCGACACCGCCTACGACGCCGATCACTTCCGCTAGGCCATCGTCGACAAGGGCGCGCTCGCGGTCATTCCCAACAACCCATCGCGCGCCAGAAAATATCCGCTCGACAAGCATCTCTACGCCCAGCGCCATCTGGTCGAGTGCTGCTTCAGCAAGCTCAAACAGTTCCGCCGCCTCGCCACCCGCTTCGAGAAGACCGCCCGAAACTACCTCGCCGTCGTCACAATCGCCGCCATCGTCCTTTGGATACGATAAATGTCCACACCACCTAAGGTTCCGAGAATGCGCAGATTATCACATTGGTAATATCCGTCCGGCTTCTGGGCGGAACAGCATAAACCGGGCGATGAGTTCCGCGTCGATACGATCCGTCTTGGCTCGCGTCCCTCGCGACATCGCAAAGGCCTTGATCTGGGCCGGGGGAAGTTGCCTCGTAGAGATTCCCGCTTCAACAAGCGCCGCCCACAGAGCCCATTCCTGACCGCCGGTTGCTTCGAAGCCGACATGAACGGGGCCTGACATTTGCCGGATCATTGAGATCAGTTCCTTGTGACCTTCTGCAGAATTCGCCAGCCGGAACCTCTCCAGACCGGAAAGACCAAATCCGTCCAGCCAGTCGTGGGACACATCTATCCCGATCACCATCATTGTTTCCATCATGTTCACACTCTCTTCCTTATGCTTCGCGGTCCCGAAACGGGCCTCCGTCAACTGTTCGAGACGGTGAAGAGAGGCGGGATCAGCCTGCTAGAAAACGTGGTCAGGCCACAAGATGTTTAACGCTGTATCCCACCTCTGTCGTCAGTCCTCGCCCGGGCTGACAACGGACATTCATAGCAGAGGCGGGACACATAAGGTGTTCGGCTGTTCGAATTGGGTTTGCAAGAACTTTGGAGCGGCTGTCGGGAAAATTTTATAGATTATCGGTTACAGCTTTGCCAAAGTCGCTACAAGACAAGTTTCCACTCAGGTCTCTGGTGCGGGTTTCCGGGTTTTTCAGGGTTTTGATGATGGCGGCATCAAGTTTAATGGCTGCGTTTTGCAAATCGCTGCGCCCGGTTTGTGTTCCCTTCCAGTCCAACAATAGAACCGACGATAGCAGGAGGGATACCGGATTGGCGATATCCTGACCGGCAATATCAGGGGCAGAGCCGTGTGATGCCTGCGCGATTGCGTTTTGATCCCCGACATTAAGGGACCCGGAAAGACCAAGCCCTCCGGCCAATTCGGCGGCCTCGTTTGATAAAATATCACCAAACATATTTGTCGTGACGATCACGTCAAAAGCATCGGGCGTTCTGATCAGAAGAGATGCCATGGCATCGACATGTTCGTCGCGAACTTCAAGTCCACCTTGCAGTGCAGCAGCCTTTTCGGCTTCGGCCAGAAACAACCCGTCGCTAAGTTTCAGAACGTTGGCTTTATGCACAATTGTTAAATGTTTGCGGCGCTTTGCTGCCAGTCCTGCCGCAAAGGCCGCCACGCGATAGCTCCCCCCGCGTGTAACCTTGCGCATGGCAAGGGCCAGGTCTTCTGTCGGCATGACCTCGCCGGTGCCTGCGAACATGGTGCGGTCGGCATAGAAACCTTCAGTGTTTTCACGCACAATAACCAAATCCATGCTTGGTGTAAGTGTCAGAAGCCCGCTTATGGCGCGCGACGGTCGCACATTGGCATAAAGATCCAGCTTGATCCGCAATGCAGCAGAGGGATTGATCCCGCCTTGTTCGGCAGGCGGATAATGTGCGGTGTCGACCGGTCCCAGGATGGTCATATCGGTATTGCGGACCCGCTCAATCAAATCAGGCGTGATTGTGACACCATGTTTTTCCAGGGATGAAAAACCGACACCCTCTTCGGTAAAGTGAAGGCCAAGCGACAGGTTGTGATCAATTTGCTCAAGGACGGTTCGGGTTGCCACCGTTATTTCCGGCCCTATCCCGTCGCCGGGTAAAAAAAGAACCTTCATTAAGCCACTACCTTTTTCATAATGTTTCCCGAGACCAGAACCTTGCCTTCAAACAAACGTCGCGCCGTACGGACCACCCCGCCGGAAATGACAGAGAGATTGGGGCCAGATCCGTCAATTGTCAGTTCTACAGCGATCTTGCCGCTGGGATGTTCAATCTGAATCCATTGCTGCGGCATTGCCTTCAGGTCGATCATGCCGTCAGCAACGCTGCCCGAAAGCGATGCGCAACTGGCAACACAAATTGCTCCGGTTACGGCATGGGTTGCGTGGCAATTATGGGGGACAAAATAGCGCGATGTGATGTCTCCGCCCTGGGTTGGTTGTGACAAAATAGCCATTTTGGGCACCACCTTGCCTGTGCAATCTCCCAGTCCCATCAGGTCGGAGGCTTTGCGCCGGATCGCTTCCATTCGTGCCAAAAGATCGGTATTGCCATCAAGTTCCGCCTTGCTTTCATGACCGGTCAGGCCAAGGTCGTGTGCGCGAAACATCACCATGGGAACTGCAACATCGATGCAGGTTACTTCCACCCCGTCGATATAATTGATCGGTTTTCCTGTTGGCAGCAGCCGACCTGTTTTGCTGCCCATGACGTTTTTGAAACGAAGGATCAGGGGGGCGGCAGTGCCTGGAACGCCATCTATGGCGGCATCGCCGTTATAGGTGACCTTGCCGCCTGGTGTTGCCACCAGCGCATCGACAAGGGCGCCAACATTGCGGTTGTAGATACGAACCAGCGTTTGATCCCCGGTAATGGGCACCAAGCCTGCTTCAATTGCAAACGGTGCAACGGCGGCGGTCATATTGCCGCAATTGGGATTCACATCAACCTCTGCCCGGGCAATTGCCACTTGTGCAAACAGAAACTCCACATCGGCGTCCGGTCTGCTGGAGGGGGCAACGATACAGGATTTGCTGGTTAATGTGTCGGCCCCGCCAATTCCGTCGATCTGGCGTTTGTCTGGCGAGCCCATCGCGGCAAGCAATATCTGGTCGCGCAGGGCAACATCATCTGGAAGGTCACTTTCGAGAAAAATCGGGCCTTTCGACGTTCCGCCGCGCATCATGACACAGGGGAGCGAATATTGATCATTCAATATCGGGGTATTTTTCATAATGCTCACCCTAACGGCCAGGGAAGTTCAATCAGGTCCTGAAGCAGGCCACCTGGAAAATCGAGAACCAGCGACCATGCCAAAAAGCACAAACCGCCAATCGCGATGGTTGTCAGCAGAAGGGTTCGTGCCCAGGCCGCACCGGCCTTTAACCGAAGAAAGGCAACAAAAAAGCCGATAATGGCGATCAGGAACCCAAATAGCGCGGTTCCGGCGACCAGCCCGCCAATCCAAAGCACATAGTGCCAAAGGCTCGCTGTCGGTTTTTCTTCGTGCTGTGCCAATTCGAATTCATGATCGAAATTCGCACCATGTGACGGTGATGCTGTGACCAGTTGCCAGATCAGGATGGCCGTAACCACAAACATGACAACCGAAACAGAACCGGTAAAGACGCTGCCAAGAAATGAATGCTGGGTTGCATCCCATATGCCGAGGGCGAAAATCAAAAGGATTAGTCCGGCAAACAAAATTTGCGGTGTGCGATTTGGTGTATGGGAATGGCTGCTTTCTTCTTCCTCGACCGGATTGACCGGGTGTTTGCGCATTCCCATCAGAATGGAAATGACTGTCAGCGCCAAAATGATCATTACGCCCGGCCGCACCAGAAAACCCCAATCATAGAATTGCAGGGCCTGATACAGATAAGTTTCGGTGTTGGATGCGAGGACAAAACCAATCAGAAATGCCGGGCGCGGCCACCCAAAACGTTTCATCAACACGCCGAAAACCCCAAGGGCCAACAGGGCGACCATGTCGGAAAGGGAACGTGTTGCCTGGAATGCGGCAAAACAGATAACAGTGATCATAAAGGGCGCAAGATAGCCGTATTTGATCGTCGTCAACCGCGAAACAAAAGGCGACAGCAAAAGCGCGCCACCCGCACCAACCACGTTGGCAATCGCCAAAGACCAGATAATTGTATAGGTAATGTCAAGGTCGCGACCAACCATGGCCGGGCCTGCTTCAAGACCAATCAGCACCATGCCGCCCAGAAAAACGGCCATGCTGCCCGAGCCGGGAATACCAAATAACAAGGTGGGGACAAGCCCGCCGCCTTCTTTGGCATTGTTTGCACTTTCCGGTGCCAGAACGCCGCGAATGTCGCCTTTCCCAAACTGGGACTTGTCCTTGGCCGTTTGCACGACATGGCCATAGGCGATCCAGTCAACCACACTGCCGCCAAGCCCCGGCAATGCACCAACAATGCTGCCAAGTACGGCACAGCGCAGACATAGCCATTTATGGCGGATCATATCACGAACGCCATCGCGCCAACCCGACCCCAGCGTGCCATTATCTGAAATCGAGCGGTTTTGTCGGCAGAGATCAATGATTTCGGGAAAGGCGAACATACCTAAACCGACAATGACCAGCGGCAGACCGTCCATCAGATATACGGAATCAAAGCTCATGCGGAGCTCGCCGGTTGCAGGTGCCCCGCCAAGCGCACCCAACAACAGGCCAAGACCGGCTGCAATCACGCCTTTGGGCAGGCTTTTACCCGCCAGCACGCCAACCATCGACAGGCCAAGAACTGCCAGCATAAACAATTCCGCCGACCCGAACGCCAGAATGAGCGGCCTTGCAATGACAACAAAGCCAGTCAAAATAACGGCCCCGATCAGCCCACCGACCAAGGATGCCGAAAATGCGGCACCAAGGGCGCGCGCACCATGCCCTTTTTTTGCCAAAGGAAATCCGTCCAGCACAGTTGCCTGTGATGCACTTGACCCCGGAATGCCCATTAGAACGGATGTAAAGGTATCTGACGTCGGGATAACGGCCACCAGGCCGATCAGCATGGCAAGCGCTGAAATCTGGTCCATGCCATAGATAAATGGCAACAGAAGCGACAGCCCGACAATTCCGCCCAGCCCTGGCAGGATGCCGACAATCATTCCCATCCCAACACCCAGAAGCAGATACATCAAATGTTGGGGCTGAGTGAAATGAGACAATGCTGTCATCATTGCATCAAGCATTTAAAAAACTCCGGTAAAAGGCAAAGTTCACCTGTTCCCTGCAAGCGACCAGAAGGTCGGCGGGTGAGAAAGAGAGGGGGTGGACAATGCCCACCCCGGATCAGGAAAAGGGAGACTTCAGGGTTTCAGTTTTAGAACTGAACCGAATATTTTTCGGTCAACCATTTTTGAACCCATGCGCGCGCATCGTCAGGAACATTGACGGCCTGACGGAAAATGCGCTCGGCAGGTTCCCCGACAATTTGCTTGTATTTGCCAAGGGTGGCTTCGCGGTCGGCGAGAAAGCTTTCATCTTCGGTTGCGGCCTGTGTTGCGGCACGATAGGACTCAACGATATTTTCAGGCGTATCTTTTGGCAGGAAAACCATTTTCTGTGCCGGGAACCCGGCGATGAAAAAGGCTTTATATGCTTCCCAGGCCGGACCGGAGGGTTTTTTACCCTTCATCATTTCATAAGCTTCAGGGAAGCTTGGCAGGTCAGGAAACGAGGGGTCACGGATAATATTGCCATCGTCATCCATGGCACCCCACGAGAATAGCGGCACGGCACTGCCAATATCGACCAGCGGGGTCACATTGTTGATAAACGCGGAAGAGGTTTGATAGTCGATATTGACTTCGCCACGTTCAAAGGCAAGACGACCTGCACCACGACCCTTCATGCCAAAGACGGCATCAACTTCAAGGTCGAGAAGATCGAACGCAAGTAACGGCACAAGATCAAGCGAGGTTGCGCCCTGGCTGCCATAGCGCAACCGAACACCTTCCAGTGCTTTGATATCTGCCGCTGATTTAAGGCCAAGCTCGGCATTCACATAAACGACACCCCCCGTCGGTGACGCCAGCACGACGCGCCAGTCGCGCATTTCATATTGAACCCGCTTGTCGCGAAGCAAATACGGAAACTGTGTCGATCCTGATGTGCCAATAGCTGTCAAGCCGTCGTGTTTGGCCCGTGCTTCAAACTGATTGGCCCCGGAAGTGGAGCCGCCACCCGGAATATTTTTAACAACTACAGTGGGCTTTCCGGGTAGGAAAACACTGAAATAAGGTGCCCAGAAACGCCCCCATGTATCTGTTCCGCCGCCTTCTCCGAACGGAATGATCAGTTCGACACGCTCGCCGGAAAAGTCGGCTTCCTGCGCCGTCGCGGTTCCAGAAAGGCCAAAAACAACTGCCGCAGCAGCACATGCAGCCTTAAGTGAGTAATTAACAGTTCGTCCCCATAGCATTAGGCATTCCCTCCAATAATATTGTTATCTCTCAATCAGGAGGATGCGAACGGCACATGTGATGTACAGACAAACGATTTCCTCCCGATCAGGCGTTCGGCTGTTTTTGTTATTCCGGTCATTGCCGGAGCCGCCGTATGCCTGTGGAATGAAATCTAGTCGATAAATGCTGTCAGTTTGCTGTCGATGTTATAATTTTTAATTTCCGAACTGTTTTTCGGTGTTATCTAGGAAAGATGCGTATTCTTATCATTGAAGATAACCTTATTTTGGCCGATAAAATTGCCGCGGCGATGCGGCAAATGGATCATGCTGTCGATCTGGTGCATGATGGCGAAGATGCCCTGCGGCTTGTTTTGCAGGAAACCTTTGACCTTTTAATTCTGGATCTGTCGCTTCCGGGCATGGACGGGCTGGAAATTTTAAAGACCGTGCGGGTTCGTAAAATCAATTTACCTGTCATGATATTGACCGCGCGGGGAAACCTGGATGAACGGGTTGCCGGTCTGGATGCCGGGGCCGATGACTATATGGTTAAACCATTCGAGATTTGCGAACTTGAAGCACGTGCGCGTGCGCTGCTGCGTCGGAATGTCGGGGTGCGAAACCCCAATATCTCGGTTGGGAAACTGGTCTTTAATTCGATTGACCGATCTGTAAGCGTAAACGGCGATTTTGTTGCCTTAACCCCCCGCGAACGCGGGGTATTGGAAGTTTTATTGCTAAATATCAGTCAAGTGATCAGCAAGGAAAAAATCGCGCTGCATTTGTTTGGTTTTGACGATGAGGCCAGTGTGAAATCGATCGAGCTTTATATCAGTCGATTGCGTAAAAAAATTGCACTGGCCGATGTTGAAGTGCGGACAATTCGCGGCCTTGGTTATATGATTGACGAATGACGGAAAATATTAAGACGACGTCCCTGCGCGCAAGGCTTTTGCTGTGGCTTTTGTTGCCAGGGCTGATCATGGCATTTGGTCTGCTTGCCAAAAATTATCTTTCGGTTAGTGAAGTCGCGAACCGTATTCAGGACCGCCTTTTGGTCGCACTGGCTGTTACAATTTCCGAACATGCGATTAAATCAAGTGGCGACCTTTTATCGCGCGATATCGAACTGTTACTTGAGCAATTTACCCGCGAGAATACCTATTACAGAGTGCAGGGGCCAGATGGTGCCTTTGTGACCGGAGATTTCGGCCTGCCGCGTGCCGCCAAAGACCTGGTTTTGCAACCGGGTGTTCCGCATTTTTACAATGCTAATTATCGGAACGAGGATGTGCGCGCAGTGGCGATGAAATATCTGGTGTCGGATCCATCGTCGAATATTCACGGATGGGTTACGATTGATGTTAGTCAGACCCGCCGACAACGCGACACCCTTATTCATGATGAATTAATGGGATCGACCACTGATTATCTGGTTTTGATGTTTATCAGCGGCGTTTTTGCATGGATCGGTGTAACGCATGGTCTTGCTCCCCTGCAACGTTTGCAACAGGCCATTCGCCGCCGATCTACCGATGATTTACGCCCCATCCGCCATGTGATGCCCAAAGAAGTGACCGATGTGGTGATGTCGCTTAATGCATTATTGGCCCGTCTTGAAAGTTCGATCACGGCCAATCAACGCTTCATTGCCGATGCGTCGCATCAATTACGGACACCGTTGGCAACCGTGCAGGCCGAGGCAGAGTGGGCTTTGCGCAATACCCGGAACGATGAAGACAGAGAGGCGCTTGAACGTATCGTTCATCAAACGCGCCAGACCGCTCGGCTGACCTCGCAGCTTTTAAATCTGGCCCGTGTCTCGCCCGAGGGACGCAAGGCCAGCTGTTACGAGAAGATTGATCTTCTAAGGGTTGCGACCAATGTGACATCGGAAATGTTGCGATCTGCCGCCCGCCATAACGTTGATCTGGGCTTTGAGGATCAAAGCGAGGGCCTTAGCTGCGACATTGAAACCGGTAACGAGGTGCTGTTGCATGAAGCACTGGCGAACCTGATCGATAATGCGATTACTTATTGCCCGGCGGGCTCTGTGGTCACCGTCCGGGTGATTGGCAGTGGGGCCGCATCGGGCCCGATGCTGGAAGTTGAAGATAACGGGCCGGGTATCCCCGAGAAAGACCGGGACGCCGTTCTTGAGCGGTTTGTCCGTCTTGATAGCAATAATAAACAAGGTTCCGGTCTTGGCCTTGCCATTGTCAAGGAAGTCGCCGAGGCGCACGAGGCGATTTTAAGCCTTGAAGACGGGCCAAATGGCAGCGGATTGCGGGTCCGTATTGCTTTTCGTTAACAGTTATAACGTCTGACGCAATAAGGACCCGCGTTTGATGACCGGCAACCATTCTGGCGGCTTTAGGATTGATTTTTGCTGTTGCAGACACCGACAATCGCTTTGTGGTCATTCTTTTCAACCGCAAAAACAATCAGTGCAATCAGGCGATAAAAACCGTGGACGAACTTTCCGTAAGGCATCGACAGAAACAGGGTTAAAACCACGCCCAGATGAAGGCATAGGGCTATACCAACATATGAGGTGTCGCGAACAATCATCAGGCCAAGCCCGGTTATGCTGGTAAGCAATAAAAGGATGAGGAAACTGATATCCATGCCTTTGTTGGTTTTGCCTTTTGGCGCTGCATCGGCCTTTCTTTTAAGCGCAAGCAGACCGACGGGGCCGATGATGAGACCCAGACCACCAACAATACCAAACAGTTTAGGCAGGCTTAGAAACCCGTATGGTGCTTGCAAGTCAAAGCCGTAATGCATGATCGTACCCGACGATGTCGCCGCAAAACACAACATGAAACCCCAGAACGTCATCTGATGGAACCAGCGGCGCGCCATCGACGGGGTTTCATCGGGATAAGAACATCCCTGTCCGTTGCCACCATCAAGATATTTTAGCGACAAGGCATCTTTTATTCCCTGATAGACTTGGGGATAATCAAGTTTCAGTGGGCTTGGCAGTTGCATTGTGCGCCAAAATTTGGCGGTTGATGCGACCAGTGCCAGCAAAACGAAACCACCAACAGCGCCAAACAGCGCGGCGAGAATATTGTGGGGAATCACACCGTAAAAGGCAGTATCGTGAACGGCAAAAAAGTCGGCACCGGTTAAAAGAACGGTTGCAGCAAAGAACGCGGTGATGACCACAATTGACAACAGGCTGACCCACAGGCCGTTATTAACAAACAACTTGCCCATGAAGCCAGGCCAGGCATAAATGCCATAGTTTTCCTGGCGCAGTTCAGCCATGGCAGCAGGCACATTCAGCTGAAATTCATGCGGAGGAGCATATTGGCAATTGTGATAGCAGGCCCCGCAATTATGGCAAAGATTGGCCAGGTAATCGACGGTATCGGCATTAAATTCCAGGCGCAGTTCCATCGCCTGGAAAACAGCACAATGGCCCTCGCAATAGCGGCACGCGTTACAGATGGACATCACCCGTGCGGCTTCGGTTGTTTTATCGGTTGAGCGCATAATCAGCAGCCTCGCTTCCTGCAATTCGTCCAAACACATTGCCAATCGTCATGCCGATGCCAGCCAAATATCCTTGGCCCAGCACGTTTCCGGCCATGATTTCGCCTGCGGCATAGATGTTGCGGCTTAGGGTGCCATCAGCCATTTTCATGCATGCTTTTTCGCTGACTTCGACGCCGAGATAGGTGAATGTTATGCCCGGGCGCAGGGAATAGGCACTATAGGGGGGCTGATCAATGCGGCGGGACCAGTTGGTTTTGTTAACGGTTAGCCCGCTGGTATGAAGACCATCCAATGTTGTGTGGTCAAAATCACCGGGTTGAACCGCGTTGTTGAAGCTGGAAACAGTTTGCGCCAACACATTCGGATCCAGGCCGATTTTTTCGGCCAGTTCTTGAATGGTATTGGCAACAACAGCGGGGAATACCGGGGGCATGAACCCGCCTTTGGCTTTTTGGTCTATAATCACATGGGCGACCTGGCCGGGCTGATCCGCGACCAGTCGCCCCCAAATGGCATAGCGTTTCGGCCAGAAATCCTCTCCCTCGTCGTAAAAACGCTTGGCATTTTCATTGACGACAATACCAAGCGATACACAATCAACACGGGTGCAAATGCCGCCATCAAATTTTGGCGCACGCCCGTCAATTGCAACGGCATGACACTGATTGGGTTCACCGATCTGGCTGGCACCATGATCGAGCAACATTCTTAAAAGATCGCCCCGATTATAAGGCGTGCCGCGGATCAGGAAATTTTCGGCGATGTCGCCCCAGGCTTCTTTCAGCCATTCAATATTGGCTTCAAATCCGCCTGCAGCCGCAATAAAGGCCGTGGCGGACACCGTGTGCTCCCCGATGCGAAGGCTTTTAAATTCGCCATTCTGGATGTCGATGCCGGTTACCATTGCGTCATAATGAACTTCAATGCCCAGTTTTTCAGCGTGGCGATAAAGCGCATTTAGCAGCTGTTTCCCACCCCCCATGAAAAACGCGTTTGTGCGGCCAAGGTGTAATGTGCCGCCAAGGGGGGGTTGAAACTGCACGCCCCTTTCTTCAAGCCAGCGGACCGCCTCGGCCGATTTGCGCAACGTCATGCGGGCAAGTTTTTCATTGGTTTTGCCCTTGGTGACGCGCATCAGGTCTTCCCAATATTCAGCTTCGTCATATGTGCCGCTTAGCACAGATAGCGGACCAACATGCAGGGGACGCAGATTGCGGGTATGGCGGGTATTGCCGCCCCGATAGGGTCGGGGTGCCCCTTCAAGCAGGCAGACACGCGCGCCCTTTTCGGCCGCGACGATGGCGGCAATGAGCCCGGCTTGCCCGCCGCCCGCGACAAGGACATCGTAATGGTCATGGAGTGTTTTCACGAAGGCGTCACCTTTTAGTGTTTTATTGGATACTCTTGTATACAATTGTTCACAAACTTGTAGTTTGAAGACGAATGTGTCAAGTTCAAACAGATAAAAACAGTCAAGGTATCTGTTCATGAGCTCTGATTCCGTCGATAAACAACCCCGCGGCGAAGTCGCCTACCGGAAGCTTCTGGCAGCCATCCAGCATGGAGAACTCAAACCCGGGACGCGAATCCGCGAGGTGGAGGTGGCGGAAAGGTTTGATATCAGCCGCACGCCGGTGCGTGATGCAATTCGTCGTCTTGAAAGTGACGGGCTTTTGATTCATGTGCCGCGCCACGGGGCCGTTATAAAGGAACTCGATCATCGTGAAGTGATCGAACTTTATGAAATCCGCGAAGTGCTTGAAGGTACGGCGGCACGCTATGCGGCGCGTCACGCATCAGAGCTGGAAATAGCCGAGCTTGAGGACTTAAACGAGCTGATGCTTAAAAACAGTCAGGATCAGATAAAGGTTGCCGAAATTAACCGGCTGTTTCACCAGGCGTTATATCGGACTGCAAACAACCGTTACTTGATTGATGCGCTTAATTCCCTGTCGAATTCAATGGCGCTTTTGGGCGGCACAACGCTGCAATATGACGGGCGCCCGCAAAGTGCGTATGCTGAACATAGCGAGATCGTTGATAATATTCGCAACGGCAATGCCGATGCCGCTGATACCGCAGCGCGCCTTCATATTCGCAATGCGCAAAGGTTGCGCATCAAACTGTTGCGCAACGCCCGGCAAGACGATCCTTACGTGACGTCATAATATACGATCAAAAATATGGTCCTGAAACGCGTAAGGCCCTGCGCTCAGATAATGGCAGGGCCTTATGATGATTCTACCGTAACAACGAGGCGGTTTCAGGCGTTTTTAGACATTGTAAGGGCAAGATCTTCGATCATGTCTTCCTGGCCGCCAACCATGCCGCGACGGCCCAGTTCAAGCAACAAATCACGTGCCGGGATGCCGTAGCGTTTTTCAGCCCGTTCCGCAAAAAGCAGGAATGATGAATAGACACCGGCATAACCAAGGACGAGTGAGCCGCGATCCACGCGGATCATGCGATCCATCATTGGCACAACAAGGTCCTCGGCGGCGTCCATGATTTTGAACAGGTCGATGCCGGTTTCGACCCCCATGCGTTCAAACACCGCCACGAGAAGCTCGGTTGCGGCATTTCCTGCACCTGCACCAAGCCCGGCAATGGCACCGTCAATACGGTTGGCCCCCGCCGTAACGGCTGCGACCGAGTTGGCAATGCCCATGCCCAGGTTGTGGTGCCCATGGAAACCAAGCTCGGTTTCGGGCCGAAGGGCGGCACGGATGGCGGAAATGCGGTCGGTGACATCGTGGGGCAGCATATGACCGGCGGAATCCGTACAATAAATGCAGTTCGCGCCATATCCTTCCATCAACAGGGCCTGTTCGACCAGTTTTTCCGGGCTGGCGCGATGTGCCATCATCAGAAAGCCCACGGTATCCAACCCGGTTTTGGCGGCAAAGGTAATATGCTGTTCGGCGCAATCGGCCTCTGTACAATGGGTGGCGATACGCACACCGGCGATACCGCAATCCATTGCCCGCTTAAGCATATCAATGGTGCCAATACCCGGCAGCAAAAGTGCCGAAACCCTGGCGTTTTTAAGATGCGGGATCACAGCCGAAAGATATTCCTCGTCGGTTGCGGCCGCGAAACCATAATTGAGCGATGCGCCGCCCAGACCATCGCCGTGGGTGACTTCGATCCATGGCATTCCGGCGTCGTCGGCGGCTTTGGCCACCTCGATCATCTGACTGATTGAAATCTGATGGCGTTTGGCATGCATGCCGTCCCGCAGGCTCATTTCGTGAAGGGTTATTTTACGTCCCTGGATGCTCATCTGTCTCTCCTCAGCCACGTTCTGGCAATGTGAACGCACCGCAATCGGCCTGTTCAGCAAAAAGTTCGGCTGTCCGAAGGGCGGCGGCCGTCATGATGTCCAAATTGCCCGCATATTTCGGCAAGAAGTCGCCCAGTCCTTCGACCTCGAGATAGATCGATACCCGGTTACCGTCGAAAACCGGCCCGTTCACCAGTTTGTATCCCGGGACATATTTTTGAACTTCGACCACCATCGCATTGACACTGGCGATGATTGCAGCATGATCGGGCGCGCTTTTTGTCAGCACATGCACCGTATCACGCATCAAAAGCGGGGGTTCTGCCGGATTGACGATAATAATCGCCTTGCCGCGCTTGGCCCCACCGACTTTCTCGATTGCTGCCGCCGTCGTCGCGGTGAATTCATCAATGTTTTTACGGGTACCGGGGCCGATGGACCGCGATGACACAGCCGCAACGATTTCGCCATAATCAATTGGCTGCACGCGTGAAACAGCCGCAACCATCGGGATGGTGGCTTGACCGCCGCAGGTCACCATATTGACGTTCATTTCCTTGCTTTTGGCATGGTCGGCAAGGTTAACCGACGGAATGCAGAATGGGCCAATCGCGGCGGGTGTGAGATCCACCATGATCACGCCAAGCGCGTTCAACTTGCGCGAATTTTCTGCATGAACGTAGGCCGACGTCGCATCGAAGGCGACCCGAATGTCGTCGGCGATGACATGTTCAAGAACCCCGTCAACACCGGTTGCGCAGGTTTTAATGCCCATTTCGGCTGCCCGTTTAAGCCCTTCTGATGCCGGATCGATCCCGACCATCCAGACAGGCTCAACCCAGTCGGACCGGTTCATTTTCATCAGAAGATCGGTGCCGATATTGCCTGGCCCTATGATGACGGCCCGCAATTTCTTCGTCATTTTACATATCCTTTAATATCAAGTTACATTCCAAAGAAGGCAGGCAGTGCCAACGTGAGGGCCGGTATGTAGGTTACGATCATCAAAACCATGATCATGAGCAGTGTCGGTATGATTGCCCCCTTGATCACGGTTTCCAGGGTCAGATCCGCGACACGTGCTGCGACAAACAGGTTCACCCCGACGGGGGGTGTAACCATGCCAATGGCAAGGTTAATGATCATCATGATCCCGAAATGCTCGGCACTGACACCTAGCGCTGTCACCAGCGGCAATAAAATCGGCGTCAGAATAATGATGGCAGCAATCGTTTCCATGAAGGTGCCAACGACCAGCAAGACAACGTTGATCGCCAGTAACAGAATCCATGTTTGATCCACGGTGGATGTAATGGCATTGGCGAGCATGACGGGCACGCCTTCGATTGCCAGTGCGCGACCAAAAATGGTGGCCGTTGCAACGATCAGCATGATGGTGGCCGATGTCAGGACTGATCCGGCGAATATCCGGTACAGTTTTTTAAAGCTGAGTTCCCGGTAAACAAAGGCCCCGACAAATAGCCCATAGATGACACCGACAGCCGCGGCCTCGGTCGGGGTGAAAATACCGCCATAGATACCGCCCAGAATGATCACGGGTACCATCAAGGCCCATTTGGCATCGTTGATGGTTGCCAATATTTCCTTGCGGGAGGGATGATAATCGCTTGGGGTTTGTCCATCGGCGCGCGATTTCCACCACGCATAGGCGATCAGTGTGAGGCCAATCAGCAACCCGGGAAGTACGCCCCCCATAAACAGCTTTGAGACCGACACGTTGGCCGATGTCGCATAAATGACCATCGGAATAGAGGGGGGAATGATAACACCAAGTGACCCGGAAGATGCGATAAGCCCGGCTGAAAAGCCCTTTTTATACCCGTCTCTTGCCATTGCGGGCAGCAGAATGGTGCCAACAGCCGCCACCGTTGCCGGGCCAGACCCGGAAATGGCGGCAAAGAAAATGCACGTTACAACCGCAATAATGGCCATGCCGCCGGTATAGCGGCCAAATAAAAGGCGTGCGACATTGATCAGGCGCTGGGACAATCCGCCTTGTCCCATCAGATCGCCAGCAAGAATAAAGAACGGGACCGCCATCAATGGAAAACTGTCAATTGATGTAACCAGCACCTGCGGCACATAGCTGCCGGAAACCTTGCCAGATACAATCAGTGCAACAGTTGAGGCAACACCAAGCGATACTGCAATCGGAACCGAGATAAAAAGAAGAACAGCCAGCAGGCCGAACAGAATGAGAGAGATCATTGCATCTCTCTTTCAGTACCGTTGCGTACCGCGCAGAAGATGGATTGCGCCAGGCGCACCAGCACCATGACAAAACCGGTAAACGGTGCAAGATAGACAAACGCCATTGGCATACCAAGCGATGCGGATTTCTGACCAAAACGAAAGGTTTTCTCGATCAGGAACCAGCCTTGATACATCGCGTAACAGACAAAAGCGGCAAAAATGGCATGTGTGAGGATGCGCAAATAAATCTGCCCTTGTGCAGGTAACAGATCGGCAAACATGGTCACACGAATGTGCGCGTTTTTACGAATGGCGTAAGCGACACCGGTATAAGTCATCCAGATAAACAAATACCGGGCCAGTTCTTCCGACCAGGACAAAGACGCCCCCATCACATAGCGCATGAAAATCTGGATACCGATGAGGAATGTCATCATGGCCATCAGGGCTACGGTGAAGGCCTCTTCAAAATGCTCATCAACAAGTTTAAGCATAAATCCCTCCCTTGCCAGCCGATCAATGATCAGGGTGACTGCTGTGGATCGATCCGCCATCTGGCGGTTTTGAAACAGGGACTGGAAAAAGGGTAGGGCGCCGCATAACGACGCCCTGCTTTTGTCAGGTGATTACTTTTGGGTCGCGGCAAGCAGGCGATCGACAAGATCAGCACCGGCTTTTTCTTTGACGAGATCAGCAATCGGAGCCGCTTTTGTGACAAACAAAGACAGTTCTTTGGGCGTCAGGGTGGTGAACTTCACGTTTGTCATCGCCGCTTCGGCTTTGTCGTCCGCTTCCTGTGCCAGTTTGCGTTGGTAGGCAGTTGCGTCTTTGACGGCTGCATCAAAAATTGCACGGTCTTCGGCACTTAATGTTGCCAGCTTGTCCGGGCTTGCCAGAAGCGGCCACGGTGAATAAATGTGATTGGTTTTGGTGATGAAACTCTGAACTTCGTTGAACTTCATGTCATAGAAAAGGTTGATCGGCCCTTCCTGTGCATCGAAGATTCCCTGCTGCAGGGCCGTGAACAGTTCGTTAAATGCCAGCGGTGCCGGGTTCGCACCTTCATCACGCCAGGTCGCAATATTGACCTCGTTTTCCATGGTGCGCATTTTCATGCCCGCCAGGTCATCCGGAGTACGGATTTCCTTTTTCGAGTTGGTCAGCTGGCGGAAACCGTTTTCCCAATATGCCAGGCCGACAATGCCCTTGTCTTTGAGCGAATTCATGATGTCGGTGCCGATTTCGCCGTCCAGCACTGCGTAAGCCTGTTGGCGATTGCTAAACAGGAAGGGAATGTCAAAAGCAAAGAATTCCGGGGCGAAAGAAGCGACCGGTGCTGATGATGCGAAGGTCAGGTCGATGTTGCCCAACTGTACATTCTCGATCGCTTCGCGTTCACCACCAAGTTGCGAATTGGGGTAAATTTCCAATCCAATTCGACCATTGGTTTTTTCGCGCAGTTCTTTATCAAGAAATTCAAATGCCTTGTGTCCGGTCGATGTCGGGGCAGAAGAATGGGCTGCCCGGAACAGAATTTCCGGTTCCGCTTGTGCGTGGCTTGCGAAAAATGCACCCGATATCATAACTGAAACAGTAGTCGCGCGGATAATCTGCGCCGTTTTCTTGAACGACATCGTCGTCCTCCCTTTTTACCAAGGCACCTGGTTTGGCGTCCTTGTGTTTCCCGAATTGCTTTTTTGAGTTCCGAGCAAAGCTCGGAGCTTCTGTCTTTTCCAGAGCTAATTAACTTAGTAAAAATGGGTTTACTTGTCAAATTTTAAAATCTATTTTCACTATGTGATAAATTAATCAATAAATATGGTCCGTCCACGTCCCGGAGATACCAATGCAAGCCGAATTTTTGCCAGACGATTTCTATGCCGCACTTTTGGAAATCGTCGGAAGCACCAGTGTTAGACATGCCGACGACATCCCCGAGTCCGCCCTGCATGACTGGAGTACCGAGCGCGGCGGAAAACCTTGCGCGCTGGTCACACCGCGCGACACCGGTGCTGTATCTGCCGTGCTGCGATTATGCCATCGGCACAACATTCCTGTTGTGCCGCAAGGCGGACTTTCGGGCCTGGCGGGCGGGGCCGTTCCGTCGGAAGGTGCGGTGTTGCTGTCTTTGGCCCGAATGGATCAGATCGAGGAAATCGACCCATCTTCGAGCCTGATGGTCGTAGGGGCTGGGTGTATCTTGCAGCGTATTCAGGATGCGGCACAGAATGCGGGGTTTTACTTCGCCCTTGATCTTGGTGCGCGGGGCTCCTGCCAGATTGGGGGGAATATCTCGACCAATGCTGGTGGTAACCGTGTCATCCGTTACGGTATGACGCGTGATCTTGTTCTGGGGCTGGAAGTCGTGCTTGCAGATGGCACGATTTTGCCAATGATGAACCGGATGCCGAAAAACAACGCTGCCCTTGATCTCAAGCATTTGTTCATTGGATCGGAAGGAACGCTGGGTGTTATCACGCGCGCTGTAATCAGGCTGCATCCCGGTATATGTGGTGCTAATACGGCACTGGTTGCGCTGCCCGATTTCGACGCCGCCATTGGCTTGATCAGCCATGCCCAGCGCATGTTATCGAGCCGCCTGACCGCGTTTGAACTTATGTGGAATGATTATTATCAGGCCGTTATTGATGAAACCGGCCAGAAACCGCCCTTGGCTACAGATTATCCGCTTTATGCACTGATCGATATGCAGGGCGCTGACCCGGAGGGTGAAAAATCTGTGTTTGAAGCGATGTTGGAAACAGCATTTGAAGAAGGTATTATTTCCGATGCGGCAATTGCCCAGTCTCACCGTGAAATTGAAACCTTCTGGTCGCTACGTGATGGCGTCTCTGAAATTCTGTCACGGCGCGCCCCGGCGATCAGCTTTGATGTTTCTGTGCCACTGTCGCGCATCGGTGAATGTGTTAATGAAATTCGTGCGGCTTTGGCACAGACTTTCCCCGAATTACCGGTGATCTTTTTTGGTCATGCGGGGGATAGCAATATTCATCTGGTGGCAGGCTCCATTGCGAAATGTGACCCATGTGATCCGACGGGCGAGAATATTGAAAGAACGGTCTACGAGATTATTCGTCGCTACGGCGGATCGGTCTCGGCAGAACATGGCATTGGTTTGCATAAAAAACCCTGGCTTTCCTATAGCCGTTCGGAAACCGAGCTTGCAACCCTGCGCCTTCTCAAACAGAGTTTTGACCCGAAGGGAATTCTAAACCCGGGGAAGGTTCTTTCATAAGGACGAGCTCTTTTGACGTGTTTGTTCTAAAAAGCCGCCGCGCTATGGTGGCGGCTTTTGGGGGAAAGTGCAACGGGGTGTTGCTTATGCACCAAGCTCGTGCGAAATCGATTTGGCGATGCGCTGAACCAGCGGTATCAGATCCGTCATACGTGCCGGAGACATATATTCCATGGTCGATGAAACCGACACTGCGGCAATGATTTTGCCGGTTGCATCGCGCAAAGGGGCCGCGACGCAGCGAATGGAGGGGGCATCTTCGCCCAGATCATAGCTATACCCCCCCGCCCGGTAGGAGGCCATCATGGCCAGCCAGTCCTTTTGCGACATACCGTCTGGTAACAGATGGCCATCTTGCTCATAGAGCTGTTTTAAAACCAGTTCCGGTTCATCAAATAACAGTGCTTTTCCTACACCGGTTGAAATAATCGGTTTGCGGCCGCCGACCCGCGAACTGATTTCAACCGGGCGTGCACCGGGTAGTTTGTCAAGATAGGTCACTTCCCATCCTTCGCGGCGCGCCAGATGAACTGTGTCATGCGTCAGACCGGATAATTCGTCCAGCCATGGTCGGGCCACCTGTACAAGGTCGACCCGCGAATAGGCTGTAAAACCAAGCTCAATCAGTCGCGGGCCTAAAGTGAAGCCACGCGACTTTTCGGGTTTGAGATAGCGTTGTTCCTGCAACACCGCAACAATGCGATGCACCGTGCTATAGGTCAGCCCTGTGACCGAAGCAATTTCCTGAATGTTACGGGGGTGTTCGGCAACAGCGTCAATAATCTGGAACCCGCGCACAAGCGTCTGACTGCGCTGAGCCTGTGGTTCATGTCCATCTTTCGACGGTTTGATTTTTTCTGCCATGTGCTCAATTTCCAAATCAATAATGGACGTTTCTATCAACAGCGAAAGCAAACATCCAGTGATCACAGGAAGCCGTTTCTTTAAAGGATAAAATATATCCGATGAAAATGCCCCTCCCTATGGCCGGGGAGGGGAGATGGATCGGGCTGTTTCGACGATATGTGGAACGATTTCGGCTTCGGCTTGTTCCAAGGTCCAGCGAATAATTGGCAATGAACAATGGATGGCCGCTACGGGGGTTCCATCCATTGTGCAGATCGGGGCCGCGATGTTGATTTCATCGGGCAGGACCTGGCGCAGGCTCATGCAATAGCCTTTGTCGCGGGCGGTCAGGATGTTTTCAAGGATTTGGCCGCGATCCATTGTTGTCCAGGGCGTGTATTGTTTGAGCGGCCATTCATTTACGCATTTATGGATTGTTGCTTCGTCCTAGCGGCTCAGGATCACGCGGCCCGATGATGCTGTCAGGGCCGGTACCCGCCGACCGATGACCGAGGCACCGTAACTTGTTCGATAGCCCGGGATACGCACGACATACATAATTTCCTGTTCGATCGGTCTGGCCCGAATGGACAACCTGTTGAAAGCTCACAGCTAGAGCATTTTCCGATCACGCCAAATCACACCCTCAGACTGTCAAAATTATTTCGCTGCTGCCGGGTATGATTTGGCGTGATCGGAAAATGCTCTAACATATATTATATGCGAGAATATGGCCCTATTTTTTGTTTATTTTTCGAAACATTGAAGGAGAAATGCCAGTTATTTGGCGGAAGGTTTCTGTGAAATGTGCATGACTTGAAAATTGAAGTGTTAAGGCAATGCAGGTGATTGATAGTTCTCTCTTTAACAGCATCTGTTTTGCTATGTTTATACGTCTTTCTATAATGTACTTCCAAGGTGGTAGGCCAAAACTTTGTTTGAAAGCCCTTCGGAAATGATCGGTGCTAAGGTTGACTATGTTGGCAAGGTTAGTAATGCGTATATCTTCTGTGAGATGTTGTTCGATATAAATTTTGATATAGCTCTTTCTATGGGTGCCAAGCCCGCCTCTTTGCATTAATGGTTTACGTTGCTTCGTTTTACCTAGCAAATTATAAAGTTCAAATATTATAGAAGTGCCTAGCATTTGAATGCAGAGGTCACTATGCGGACTCGACGTCAATGTTACTTTGCCGATATGCAACAGTGTTTCTAAAAGACAGTCATTGCGGATTGCTAAGCGCGATGGTAGATGCGGAATCTCTTCTGAGAAAGCAGAGGTAAGGTTGTTTTTAATAAACTCTTGACCCATTTCCACAACTAATATTTTTTGTGACGTTGGCCACTGTAGTTCAGCAATTGAATATGCATTGCTCACATGAATATGCCCATAGTGTATTTTGATTAGGTGCTTCCTCTCGACAGTATAGTATTGTAATAGAAACGGATTTCCCTCATGCACGACAATGCAAGGCCGAGCGGTTCCAATATTCAGCCCAGAACAAGCTGCAATGTTACATCTGCATATGCATATATCTCCAACACATTTGTGATGAAGAAACTTTAGATGTTTTGTGGGAACCGCTGAACGAAAATCCCAAATTTCAGTATCGACCATTTCAACATCCTCCGCGAGAGTTGATTTCGAGTTACGGGCCGATCCCTCATTTCCAAAGCCTTTGGTTGCAAATTCATTCTGCGGTGCAAAATGGCCGAAATGTGATGGTTTTGAAGTTTGGTTGTTCCAGATGCAAAATAAGCCCAGATTACAACCATATTTTGTAATTGATGCCTGAATCCTGAAAGCATCATGCTCCAGTCTTATCGATATTTATCGATAATGCTTGCCGGTATTTTACGTCCATCAAGCATCTTCATTTTGCACAGTGGCTGATTGAAGGAGGCACACCACATGAATGGTTTGCCTGCAAAATCACAAGAGATTCATCCCCGTAATTGGACGGACCCCGTTGCCTATGATGGCTTTCATGCTTTGGACAGGGCCGGATGGGCATGGCAATGGCTTAAGAGGAATAGAGACTTTTCCAGTCATCTAGGGGAATGCGCTTTTCTCGTCGATAAACCCGTGATGCTTAAGTCAAGGATAGTCCGATCACGCTGCAATCAGAAATTGATCCCATGGCATGTCATGTTTTGCCGACCGGAAGACCGATACTGTTATCTGGTCTCCGAAGAGCAATCCCTTCGTTTTAGTTGCACATGCATTACGTACCAAGTTAAAGGACGAAATCGACTTATTCGACATTTCCAGGTTTGGCACCGCATCTACCCTTTTTGTTGCGCAAAACCATCGTCAGCACTTGCTGCTGAGCGACCAATATCATCACCTTCAAATAGTGATTGCCAAAGGGACCCTTCTCGAGGGACCAGTCCGTTTGCGATTTATCATTTCCGGTATGAAGCACCTGAAAGAACAGGCGCTCGTCTTGCAACGGTTTCATGCATTTTATCGCTTCGGAAAATTTTCAAACGCCCTGTATCCGGTCGAACGACGCGCACCGCGTTGGAGCATGATGCTTCAGGCCTGGGATGGGCGGCAGGCCGGTGCATCCCATCGAGAAATCGCCGAAGTGCTTTATGGCCAACGAACCGTTTCCGAAGACTGGTCTGCGGGTTTTCTGAGGACCCGTGTGCAACGCCTGCTGCGCGGTGCCGACAGGCTGGTCCACGGCGGGTATCTCGACATCCTGCAGGGCGGGAGCGGGCTGTCAGGCAGGAGGTCAGCCGGTCAAGAGCCAGAGTGGGCAAACACCTCTGCGACAGGTTTGTCAGGTCAAGAGAAAGGCTTTTGACCGGCCTGTCGTGGAGAAATACCATGACAGCTTATAATCGCAAAACGGGAAAACATACCCGCTCTAACCTCTATCAGGACATCACCGACAAAATCATCGCCCAACTTGAACAGGGAACCTTTCCCTGGGTTCAGCCCTGGGGAAGTCCCTCGGCAAGCGCCTCTCTCGGATTGCCGCAAAATGCCGCGACCGAACGCAACTATTCCGGCATCAATGTCCTGATCCTCTGGGGGGCTGTGTTCGAGGCCGGGTATTCATCGCAAAGCTGGCTGACTTTCCGACAGGCGCTCAAGCTTGGCGGCACTGTGCGCAAGGGTGAACGGGGCGTCACGGTCGTCTATGCCAGCCGTTTCATCCCGGGTGAGGGCAAGAAGAAAGGGCAGTTCGCCCCGGATACCAGCAAGGACCCACGGGCTATCCCCTTCCTCAAACGTTTCACGGTCTTCAATCTCGACCAGTGCGACGGTTTGCCGGAGGATATAACCGCACAATCCGTCCCGCCCGATACAAGCCTGATCGAGCCGAAGGCCGAGGAACTGATCCGGGCATCGGGCATCGATTTTCGGATCGGTGGACGTCGGGCTTTTTACAGTCCGGAGGACGATTATGTTCGTGTACCGCCACCCCAGGCCTATTTCGAGCCGATCAACTGGCATCGCACAGCCTTGCACGAATGCAGCCATGCCACCGGACATAAAACCCGCCTTAACCGCGATCAAAGCGGATCGTTCGGATCAAAAAAATATGCTTTCGAGGAATTGGTCGCAGAAATGTCAGCGGCTTTCCTCTGTGCTTCACTCGGTATCGTTCCAACCGTCCAGCATGCCGATTATCTCGCCTCATGGCTTCAGGTTCTGCGCGAGGATAATCGCACCATCGTGCGTGCGGCCAGCAAAGCGTCAAAATCTGCTGATTATCTGCTGGCGGGGCTTAATCCCAAAACCGAAGCCGGATCAAAGGAGGTGGCATCATGCGCATGATCGTCTCTCTCAAATATGCCGTCGTCACCATTGCCCTGATCGCCGGAGGGCTCGCCATCGCACCACTGTTTGAGACGGACCGGCATAGAGGGCCAACGGAAGTGATCGATGCCGACACCCTGCGGATCAGTGATACCCGTTATCGTCTCTATGGGATCGATGCGGTGGAGGCCAACCAGATGTGCCGCAAACCGGATGGCACGGCATGGCCTTGCGGTCAGCAGGCGATAGACGCATTGTCCGGTTTACTGCGGGGCAGGGAGGTCGTCTGCGAAGTCTGGCAGGGCGATCACCGTGATGCCTATGATCGCCTGATCGCAATATGCCATGCCGGGGCCGACGATCTGGCCGAATGGCTGGTTAAAAACGGCTGGGCGGTTGCCGATCCGGATGCCAACCGGCTTTACAATTACACCGCAGTGGAGCGCACCGCGAAGTTCCTTGGCCAGGGGATCTGGTCGGGCGGTTTTGACCGGCCGCGAGACTGGCGGACCCTTCAAACAGGAAAAGAGTGAAAGAACAGGTCGGGGCTTTGTGACGGGCCCGGTTGGGAAAAGAAGGCTTTTCCCGGTCCGTCATGGAGAACCGATATGACCAATCGCAAGAAAATCTCCCTGTCCCGTTCGCAGGATATCCCGTTTGACAAACTGGTGATGAGCGAACGCAATGTCCGGCATGTCCGTGCCGGAATCTCGATTGACGAACTGGCCGAAGACATTGCCCGGCGGACCTTGCTGCAATCTCTCAACGTCCGGCCGGTTATGGATGATAACGACCAGGAAACCGACCGGTACGAGGTCCAGGCCGGTGGGCGGCGCTACCGAGCGCTGGAATGTCTCGTGAAACAAAAACGGCTGGCAAAGAACGCAGCAATCCCGTGTGTCATTCGCGAAGAAGGGTTGCTTGAAGAAGATTCCCTGGCCGAAAATGTCCAGCGGATCAATCTGCATCCGCTCGATCAGTTCCGGGCGTTTCAGACCCTGAGCGACAAGGGCCTGAGCGTCGAGGATATTGCCGCGCGCTTCTTTGTAACGGCGAAGATTGTCCGCCAAAGGCTGAAACTGGCATCCGTATCGCCAAAACTGCTCGACCTCTATGCCGAGGAGGAGCTGACGCTCGAACAGCTGATGGTCTTTAGCGTGACCGACGATCAAGCACGTCAGGAACAGGTCTGGGATACCGTCCGGCAGGCCTACAACCAGGAACCCTATTATATCCGCCGTTTGCTGACGGAAGATACGGTGCGGGTTACCGACAAACGTGTGCGCTTTGTCGGTATCGAAGCCTATGAGGCCGCCGGGGGTGTCGTCATGCGCGACCTGTTCTCGCAGGTCGATGAAGGCTGGTTGCAGGATATGGCCTTGCTGGAAAAGCTGGTCGCAACCGGTCTTGAGGCCGAGCGTGATACGATTGCCGAGGAAGGCTGGAAATGGATCGAGGTCGCGGTCGATTTCCCCTATGGCCATACCATCGATCTGGAACGGATCAGCGGCGAGGTCGAACCACTGTCAGACGAGGAAACGGCCCAGCAGGACGCGTTGCGAAACGAACTGGCCGGGATCGAAGAGCGCTATTTTGTCGATCAGGATGAAGACCTGCCCGAGGAAGTGGATAAACGTCTCGGGGAAATCGAGGCTGAACTTGAAGCCTTCGATAATCGAGCGGTCCTTTATGCTCCGGATGATATCGCCAAGGCCGGTGTGTTTATCAGTCTTGAGTCTGATGGCAGTGTGCGGATCGAGCGCGGGTTCGTGAAGCCGGAAGATCAGGAGCAGGATGACGATACAGTCGATCCTGATCAATCCGACGATCCGCAGGCCGGTGACGAAGATAATGATGCTGGGAATGCCCCCGATACGGACATAGACGGGGCAGACGAACCGAATGAGCGGCGTGTCAAACCGCTGTCGGACCGGCTGGTTCTCGAACTCACGGCCTATCGGACACTGGCTTTGCGCAATGCTCTGGCAGGCGATCCCGATACCGCCTTTCTGGCAGCCTTGCATGTTCTGGTCCTGCAGAGCTTCTATCACTTTGGTTCGGGCAGTTGTTTGCAGATCACGCTTAAAAGCAGCGGATTTTCGGTTCAACCGCCCGATCTCAATGACAGCCCGGCGGCAAGCGATATCGCTGCACGTCATGAGAATTGGGAACGGCAGATGCCGGATGATCCCGACCATCTCTGGGCGGCGCTGTGCGAAATGGACATGGACAGCCGCATGGCACTGTTTGCCCATTGCGTCTCGCTGACCCTCTATGCGGTGTCTGAACCCTGGAACCGTCACAGCGATGCCGTCCGCCATGCCGATATCCTTGCCGATGTGCTTAAGCTCGACATGGCAGCATCCGGCTGGAAACCGACCGCGGACAATTACCTCTCGCGGGTGCCGAAGAACCGCATTCTCGAGGCGGTCGTTGAGGCGCTGGGCGCGGACGCTGCCCAACGGATCGATCACCTCAAGAAGGGTGACATGGTGCGCGAGGCCGAGCAATTGCTGATCGATACCGGCTGGGTGCCCGAGCCGTTACGAACGCCGGAACTGCAATCGGTTATCGAGGGCGAACTAGCTGAAGTGTCTTCGGAACTGGCGGCGAAAGCCGCCGAATAATCCCGTCTCTGCCTTCTGGCCCGGTCCGCTCTGGATCGGGCCTTATACATTGAGAGGCAGAAGGATTTGTTATGATCCTTCTGCCTCTTTTGTTTGAACTGGTGGTGGCCACCACCAGTTCATGGTGCGCAGAGCG
>NZ_JBEPTC010000016.1:0-93111 GCF_040549275.1 Thalassospira sp. MBR-102 | reverse complement strand
TACCTTCCAGTCCGCGTCGCCGTCTCCTTGGCGCCGCACCCCGTCGGTGGAGGCGGGTTATAGGGCCCCTCGCCAGACCTGTAAACACCTTTTTTAAGAAAAAATGACAGAAAGTGCGAGACGCAAATTTTTTGCGCGAAACCACATATAGGTTTCACTTTTATGACCCGCAAGGTCGCGTCTGACGCGAAAATCCGGGTGCGGGACTATTGCGCGCATGCTCAAGGCCGCTAAGATAGACCTGCCGCGCCAGATAAAGCACCCGACTTTAGCCGGAATCCAGCCCCGAATTTCCTTTAAAAAATTGCAGAACACCGAAATGAGCCGCCAAATGCCCTCCAAACTGTCCCTGCCCGACCGGGAATCCCCGATCAAAGTCATTGATATGCATACCGGCGGCGAACCGCTTAGGATTATCACATCGGGATATCCAGCGATTCCGGGCGACGATATTCTGGCCAAGCGTCGATATGCCCGCGTCGAACTAGATCATCTGCGGCGGTTTCTGATGTTCGAACCGCGCGGTCATTACGACATGTATGGTGCCATTCTGGTCGAACCGAGCCTGCCGGATGCTGATCTGGCGGTTCTGTTCATTCACAATGAAGGCTATTCGACCATGTGCGGCCACGCCATCATCGCCCTTGGCCGATATGCGGTTGATTACGGGTTGGTCGCGCCTGTCGAACCGATAACGCCGGTTAATATTGAATGCCCCTGTGGGCTAGTACGTGCCGAAGTATCGGTGACCAATGGGAAAAGTGGTGCCGTCCGCTTCAAATCAGTCCCATCCTTCATGTTTGCTGCTGATATTGAGCTCGCACTTGCCGATGACCAGACATTCAAAACAGATATCGGTTATGGCGGTGCGTTCTATGCCGTGCTTGATGCAGGACAATTCGGCCTTGCGGTCGGGTCTTCGCCGGTACGCGATCTGATCGATATTGCGCAGTCCGTATGCAACGCGGTCAACGCCAGTGTCACGCTAAACCATCCCGATCATGATGATCTGGCGTTTTTGTATGGCGCGATCCTGACCGATGGCAAAGACGCATCCGCCCAGGAACCGACACGCAATATATGTGTCTTTGCCGATAATCAGGTTGACCGCAGCCCGACTGGATCAGGCGTTAGCGCAAGGCTTGCCATTCTCCATGCCAAAGGATTGATCATGCCCGGCACGGTTCGAAGGTTTGAAAGTGTTATCGGATCAGAATTCGATGGCAGCGTTGTTAGCACAAACCGATGCGGGCCCTTCCCGGCCATAATTGCCGAAGTATCCGGACAGGCTCATTACAGCGGCGAAGCCAGCTTTTGGCAGGATGGGAGTGATGAAATCGGACGTGGCTTTATTGTCCGGTAACAATTGACGTCAGTTCGAGAGGCCCTCGCTGGCGCGGGCACCACGCAGGCATTCGATCAGGCTGTTTTTCGAATTCTCGATATGGGCTTCGAGAAGTTCGACCGCATAGTCGACATCGCGCGCCTTGCAGGCATCAAGTATATGGTGATGTTCGCGTTCGGCCCGATCAGTTGCCCCGGAAAGAGCGAGCTGTGCCTGTGTGAAGCGGACCGTGTTGTTTCCGATCATGCGGATGATTTCCAGCGTTTTGGGCCGGTTCGACGCACGATAAAGCCGATCATGGAATTCACGGTTAAGTTCGCCCCATTTCGAAATATCCCCAGACCGAAAGGATTCGTCGTAAACGGCTAGTATGTCTTCGACCGATTTGATGTCTTCGGGTGTCAGACGCGGCACGGCATGACGCAGCAATTCGCATTCCAGCATTTTGCGAACTTCAAAAAGTTCTTCGATCTCGTCAAGCGAGAGATGGGCAACAATCGCCCCCTTATGCGGCTGGAACGATACCAGACCTTCGGCATCCAGACGTTGAAGCGCCTCACGGACCGGGATTCGAGACACATTATATTCGGTAGCAATCGCATCCTGACGCAACTGGAACCCGGCCGGGAAGTCACCCGACAGGATACGGGCACGCAAATCTTCAGTGACCTGATCAGTAATGGTGCGGCGGGTAAAACGCGGTGATGCGGTCATTTTGGCTCTTTTTATCTGTCCTGTGCGGTATCGGGTCCGGCTTCATATCCCCAAACGTCACCGCCCCCTTTTTCTAGTCATACCGATGCGTTGGTTTACGCGCAATATAATTGCAATCACGCCGCTACGGTATCAGGAGCTTGAGAACAGAAACCGGCCCCGATCAAACGCCTATTTCACGATAAATCCATGCGCGTAAGGATCACGGTCATCAATGAAAATCGTGTTGTAACCATGCTTGCGTGCCCAGCCCTCGATCCCGGGCACGACCGCGTCATAGTCGCCGACCTTTGTCTGTTCGACGACGGAGACACGGAACTGCGATCCGATAATGCTTTCATGAACCAGCTCATGCGCTGGGTCCCACTGCCCCTTGCCAACCAATTGTGCCAGACGCGCAGAAGAGCCCGTCCCGCAGGGAGATCGATCAATCCCCTTATCACCGTAAAACACTGCATTGCGATGGGTGCTGTCAGGCTGGGTCGGTTTTCCAGTCCACTGGATATGTGACAGGCCCTTGATATCCGGGTGAAGTGGGTGAATGAACTCGCCAACCTCGTTCAGGCGACGACGAAGTTCCGGACTGATGCGCTGAAAATCGCCAACCGCGTATTCGGCCATGTCACGGAAGTTTTCCTGTGGCTCGACAATCGCATAGAAATTGCCGCCATAAGCAACATCAACCTTGATCGGGCCAAGATCGGGACAATCGACCTCGATATCCGTTTTATACAGGAAGGACGGTACATTGGTCAGCTTGACCGATTCCACGTAATCGCCAACCTGTTTGTATTCGGCAATCACCAGCCCGGCAGGCGTTTCAAGACGCAGTACTCCCGGGGTTTTCGGCTTTACCAGACCTTCCTCGATTGCCATGGTGACCGTCCCAATTGTGCCGTGACCGCACATCGGTAGGCAGCCAGACGTCTCGATAAACAGGATGGCTACATCGCAATCATCGCGGGTCGGTTCATAAAGGATCGAGCCCGACATGATGTCATGGCCACGCGGCTCGAACATCAGTCCGGTTCGTATCCAGTCATATTCCGCCAGAAAATGCGCACGCTTTTCAAGCATATTTGCACCTTCAAGCTTTGGTCCGCCACCGGCAACCACACGCACCGGATTACCGCAGGTATGTCCATCAATACAGAAGAAGCTGTGTTTTGCCATTTGGGGCGGCCTTATCCTTGGAAACGATCAATACGATACGGGGTCATGTTAATAGGCGGAGTCGCTTCACTCATCAGGTCGGCGATCAGCCGTCCGGTGGTGGCCGCCATGGTCAGGCCAAGATGGCCGTGACCGAATGCGAAGAAGACATTTTCATGTTTGGGGCTTGCCGAAATCACAGGCTTGGAATCCGGCATTGAGGGGCGGAATCCCATCCATTCTGTACCCCCTTCTGCACTGAGTTTCGGAAGAACTTCCTTGCCTTTGGCAAACAGGGCCTTGGCGCGATCATAATTGGGGGCAGCAACCAGACCGCCAAGCTCAACCGCCCCGCCCACACGAATACCCATTTCCATCGGCGTCAGAACAAAGCTGTCATCGGCACAAATAATCATGCGCGATAGCTTCACGCCATTATAAGGGACCGTTGTGTTATAGCCCCGTTCGGTATCAAGAGGCACCGATGAACCAAGTCGCGTGGCCAGCGTTTTTGACCATGCACCGCATGCAATAACAACCTTGTCGAAGGTAATCTGCTCACCTTGTGCCGTCATCGCGGCACGCGGTTTGCCATCGCGGTAAACGAAATTGGTAACCTCGGCATTCTGAGACTTTCCACCGCGTTCGATGAAATGGTTGTAAAGGCCCATAACAATCCTGAACGGATCCAGAACCCTGCCCCAATCCTCCTCCATCACACCGCAGGCGAAGATCGGGGCCAGATCAGGCTCAATATCCCTGACCTCATCCTTGGTCAGATCACGAATTTTGACCCCGTTACGACGGCGAAGATCAATTCCGTATTCGGCATCCCGGCGTGTTTTCTCGCTGCGATAAACACCCATAGCGCCTTCTTTTTTAAACACCGCACCGGAAAGGCCTGCTTCTGCGATCACCGGATCGTAATCTTCCCAAGCGCGGTTGAGGATGGCTGCTAATTCGGTTGCAATCTGCTCTACCCGGCTTTTCGAACTGGCGGCCAGGAAACGGATCAGCCACGGCATCATTTTGGGCAAATAGGACCAGCGCACCGAAAGCGGCCCCAGCGGATCCATCAGCCAGCCTGGCACATTTGTCCAGACCCCCGGCATGGCAATAGGCGCGCATTCCGTGACGGCAATTCCCCCAGCATTACCAAAGGATGCCCCCATCCCCGGTTCTCCGCGATCCAGAAGGGTGACGTCATAGCCCTTCTTCAAAAGAGCCAAACCGACATTGACCCCGACTATCCCGGAGCCGACAACGACGGCATGCTGTTTTGACTGTGAGGGGGACTTTGAAGCGGAAGAAGGTTTTGGCATGTTCCGGGCCCTGACTGCTTTGGTGTGCGCGTTTTATCTTGATCTCTCATCTCGTGCCAGATGGCAGCAAACTCCCCTGCGAAAATCACAGGAGAGCTCACACTTGCCATCAAATCATACGCAAATGCAATCACGCCTTACGGAGCTGATGCGATGAATGCGTTGATTGCAAAGCGAATTAAAGTTTCGGGCGTGTGTCGATGGCTTTCTGGATGGTTGCGCGGATGCGTTCCATCTCCTCGCCAACCAGCGGAAGACGCGGAGCACGGACATGGGCCTTACCCACGCCGGTCATCTCCTGTGCCAGTTTGATATACTGAACAAGCTTGGCATGAACATCCATATGCAGGACCGGGGTAAACCAGCGATAGATTTCAAGCGCTTCCTTGTATTTCCCCTCAGACAGCAGCTTCCAAAGTGCGACCGATTCCTGCGGGAAAGCATCGGTAAAGCCCGAAATCCAGCCAACCGCACCCAGAACCTGGGTTTCCATGACAAGGTCATCCATGCCGCAGAACAGAACGAAACGATCACCACAGGCATTATAGATGTCGGTAATACGGCGCGGGTCGCCGGAGCTTTCCTTGATCGCAACCAGGTTCTTCACATCGGCAAGCTGGTTGAATTCTTCAGGCTTGATATCGATGCGATAGGCACCGGGGTTGTTATAGATCATGATCGGTAGCTTGGTCTTGGCAGCAACCGAGCGGAAATGCTTGATATTTTCGCGCGGATCGGCGGTATAGATCATACCCGGCAGAAGCATCAGGCCATCAGCGCCAAGTTCTTCGCATTTCTGCACGTAGCGAATGGCAGCCTGGGTCGAGTTTTCGGCAACGCCCGACAGAACCGGTATGCGACCGTTGGTAACTTCGACAGCAAGCTTGAGAACCGCGATTTTTTCTTCCGGCTCAAGGGCTGCGTTCTCGCCGACCGAGCCCAGCATGACAAGGCCGTCAACACCGGCCTTGATAAGGGCTTCGATCTGATGGGCGGTCATATCGAAATCGATTGAACCATTTTCATTCATCTGGGTGGCAACGGCGGGGAATACGCCAGTCCAGTTTACCTGCATGGAAAGTAACCTCCTGATTTGGTCGCGCGCCCATTAGTGGGTTAGACCGTTTAATCGCCCAAACCCGCGAATTCGCAGGCCCAAACTGCATATATGTATATTGTATACAAATTTTAGAATTCGATAGCAATGGGAAATTTTAGAAAACAAAAGGCCCCGCCATGCGGAGCCCATCTTGGTTTCATAGTCTCAGTTTTCCAATTTTATTACGGCATTAATCCCGGCTTGCCGGAGATAACATCAAGGGTCTCGCGGATGATCACTGCATCACACAGCTCCTGCTCGACCATGACACGCGCATTCTGGCCAAACTTCTGACGCTTTGCATCGTCCTCCATAAGGTTCTCAATCGCATCTGCCAAAGCTTCCGCATCACCCAACCCTACCAGCAAACCGGTCTGTTCCTGTTTTACGATTTCACGACAGCCTGGAACATCTGTTGCAACCATCGCCAGACCGCTCGCAGCGGCCTCAAGCAAAGACTTCGGCAACCCTTCCCGCCAAGATGGCAGAACAGCCAGATCAGATTGCCTGAGCAATTCAGCAACATCACTTCTTTTGCCAAGCCACTCTATCAAACCGTCATTCTGCCATTTCACAAGGCTTTTGGTATCGGCAGAGTCAGGATTTACCGGATCAGAATCACCGACCAAAAGTATTCGGTAATCTCGGGTTCTGGATTTGAGGATACGCGCGGCATCAACCAGTTCCGCCAATCCCTTGGACCACAACATTCGGGCCACGAAGATCACAGTTTTGCGTAAACCATCAATTCCATCCTGCTTCCCCGGATGGAATTGCCTGATATCCACCCCGGAACCACGCACGAGAGAAAGGCGCGTCTTGCGGAAGCCAAATCCACGCATCAGATCGAAATCATCCGAATTCTGAACAATGATGTGGATTGATGGGCATCTGGCATAAAATCGCAACAACATCGAAACCACAGCACGCACCAAACGCGCTTTGGTCCCGTTTGAAACGAACATGAACCCGAGCCCGGTTACCATGTTTACGGAACGACGCGCGCCAACCATCAACCCAGCAAGGCAAGATAAAACAACACATTGTATTGCGACATTGATAACCACATCCGGTTGCTCTCGACGGATAAGGCATGCAAGCGCCCTGATCGTCTTCAGCGATTTCAAAGGGCTAAGTCCACCGCGCGCAATCGGCACATCGATAACACGGAAACCCTCGGATCGCAGTTGGACAGCGGCGTCATTCGCGTTGCACGCGACAATCACCTCATCGCCACGCAAAAGTGCGGCCCGACCCAAACCAATCCGATGGGAAACGAAAGACCAATCCTCTCCGCAGACGAATAACAGTTTGCGACTACGCTTTGCCGAGACATTTTTTTTCATATGACGGATTCCGTGATTATGACATCGGCTTTGCTAAACGCCTGCCAAAGTCCCGTCAATGACGGATCGACCTGCACATACTGATATGATTTAATTCCTGTTCCATATTTCATCCCTAACGTGCATCAGGACGATATCATGACGGATATGCGGGCATTATTACGGTTTCCCGGTGAAAGGCGGCTTGCCGTGGCCGACTGCCCCGTTCCCGCCCTATTGCCCGGTACTATTCTGGTCCGCACAGAGATATCTGTCATCAGTAATGGTACGGAAAGACAGCAAGCTAGCGAAACCAAAGCGTCCCTTATTAGAAAGGCATGGCAGCGACCGGATCTGGTAGCGTTGACAATTGAAAAGTTTCGTCGCGACGGCGCGCAGGCAACCCTCAATGCCGTTAAAGGACGCCTTGGCAGACCAATGGCGACCGGATACGCCAATTGCGGAACTGTCGAGGCAATGGCCTCGGATGTCACCGACTTTGATATTGGTCAGCGCGTTGCCTGTGCGGGTATGGAGCATGCCAATCATGCAGAATATAACATTGTCCCACGCAATCTGGCTTGCCCCGTCCCCAACACTGTATCAGACGAGATGGCAGCCTTTGCCACCCTTTATGCCATCGGAGTTCATGCCGCCCACCAAGGAGAACTTGAGATCGGGCAGAAGGTAGCCGTGATTGGATGCGGCCTAATCGGTCAAATAGTCACTCAAATCACAATCGCAGCCGGTGCGATTGTGACCGTGATTGAACCGTTTTCAGAGCGCAGAAAAAAAGCAGAAGAAAGCGGGGTAAAGTATGCTTATGCAGATATCAGCGCCGCCCCTGTTGACCAATTCGATGCTGTGCTTGTTTGCAGTAATAATAACAAAGCAGCACGCACCGTAATTGAATCGGCCGCAAAGCTTTGCCGTGATCGTGGCATCATTGTCTGCGTTGGAGACGTTGCTGTGAACGCACCGCGCAATATCCTGTATCGCAAGGAAATTACCATCCGGCAGGTGCGGTCCTATGGCCCGGGCCGTTATGACGCGAACTACGAGCAACTGGGACAGGACTACCCGATCGGCCATGCCCGATGGACGGTAAAACGGAACATGGCGGCAGCACTATCCCTGATGGAAAGTGGAAAGCTCGACCCGGCCTCGCTTATCTCCCATCGGATTAACCTGCATGAAGCTTCTGATTTTCTATCAGGAGGTGATGACCCGACCATAATGGCGACGGTCATTAAATATCATCGAACCGATAGCAAACCGCAACCACCAGCCCCAGTCAAAAAAATCAGCAAGCCTAATGTCATGCCGGTCCGGATCGGATTGATAGGCGCGGGAAATTACATGAACAGCGTTTTGCTCCCTCGATTAAAGCTGCGCAAAAAGGTCGCATTGAATGCGGTCGTCTCGGGCAAAGGTCTTTCGGCACTGGCCATCTGCCGGCATATGCCGGATATAACTACCGCGTCCGATCCGGATGAAATTCTGTCAAATCACGATATCAATACGGTGTTTATTGCCACCCGGCACGATAGCCATGCTGACCTCGCCAGTAAGGCCTTGGGCGCAGGGAAACATGTCTGGCTGGAGAAGCCGCTTTGCATCCATCCGAAACAGATCGGCGCACTCAAACAGGCCGCAGGATTGAGCCAAACACAGGTATTCATGGTTGGACATAATCGTCGCTTTGCGCCGATGACAGCCTGCCTGAAACAGCATCTAGTCAAAGGCAAAAAGCAATTCCGCTATCAGGTACGTCCCAATCCACTCCCTTCCGATCACTGGCTGTACCGTCCTGATCAAGGTGGCAGAACAATCGGAGAAATCAGTCATTTCATTGATCTGATTGGCTATCTGACAGGAGCTGAAATGATCAGCCTTTCATGTGACTGGATTGATCGCAAGGCCGGTGACAGCGTTTGGTACATGCACTTTGCCGACGGATCACGAGGCGAAGTTTCTTACATGCATGCCGCCCGACGCAATATGCCAAAGGAAACTCTTGAGGTCCTTGCACCGGGATTTTCCGCCACGATCCAAGATTGGCGGAAGCTTGTGATCAATGGCAACACTGTCATGCGAAAAGGCATTTTTAAAAGCCCTGACAAAGGGCATGACAACGCCATTGACTGCTTCATTGATGCCGTAAGCTCAGGCATCCACGACCATCGAATGCAAGGGATCGCAGCAGAAATAAGCTTGATGGACCAAATCCTGTCCGCGGCCGAAGGCAGCCGTCATGATGCCCCGGCATAAAGCACAATAAGCGGCAAAGTGATCACACTGATCAGCGTCGTGATCAGAATGGTCGTGGAAGACCGATCAATACAAACATTATAGCTACCAGCAATGATTGCCACATTCGCCCCCGCAGGAAGAGCTGCAATCAGAACCACGATGGTCAACCACAGCGGTTGCAAGTCAAAAATAAAATGAGCGATCAGGAACACAAGAACCGGCTGCACAAACATTTTCGCAACAGTGCACAGCGTGCTTGCGGACATATTGCCACGAACGGACTGCCCATAAAGCCCAGCCCCGACCAGAAGCAACGCGATTGTGGGCCCTGCCGTCCGAAACCGTTCGAGTGTTCCATCAATCATTTCGGGCAATCGAAGATCAATCAGGGACGCCAGTACACCAAGGATAATCGCAATGATAATCGGATTGCGCAAAACCCGAATGACACTGCGAACGACATTGGGCAACCAATGCCCGCCGCCGGAACGCGAACCTTCCACGATCATCACCGTAAGCCCCAACAAGGTCAGCGGATGGATCGACAGGATAATCAGAAGCGGTACCAGACCTTCTTCACCGTATACAGCCTGAACCAGGGGGATACCGAGTAGCACAATATTGGAGAAAACCCCGCCCATGGCGGTTACAGCCGCCTCGTCCGTTCTCGCCTTAAGCCACGCCCGTGCAACCATAAACACCAGTAAAAAGTTCAGAAGTGCGCCTGCATAGTAGCTACCCCACAAACGCAAATCGAAATGCGCACTGATGTCGGATTGCGAGAGGGTTTGAAACAGCATAGCCGGAATAAAGGCATTCATCGCAAGGCGGGCAAGGAACGGAATGCCTTCGCGGCTGATGACGCGGAAACGGGTTAAAAGATAACCACACAGGATCGTCAAAAAAACAGGTCCAACTTTTCCAACGATCAGATCAAGCATCTTCCCCCCTGGCCGCCCGGTGACGGCCCCCAAACGGTCGCACCCTGTATCCAATAGCAGCAGTTCTATGAAAATACGGACGAATATCCGCAAAAAGAAAGGACGGTACCACGTGGTACCGTCCCGATCTTACAAAGCAATTTATGCGATGACCAGTCTGTAAAGCCATCGGACAACAGCGAAACTATTCAGCCCTGCTCTGTCATGGTTCGCTTGACCGCACTCTTCCAGCCGCCCAAAAGATGTTTCCGGCGACCAGCTTCAAGTTCTGGTTTGAATTCAGCATCCATATGCCAGTTTTCGGCGATATGATGGAGGTCGCGGTAAACCCCCGCCTGCAACCCCGCAAGATAGGCGGCACCAAGTGCAGTTGTTTCCGTCACAACCGGGCGCTGAACCGGAATATCAAGAATATCTGAGAGGTTCTGACACAACCAGTCATTGGCAACCATACCACCGTCAACCCGAACGGCCTTGGGCGAAACACCGTCTGCCGCCATCGCTTCGAACAGATCAAAGGTCTGATAACAAACGCTTTCAAGTGCGGCACGAACGAATTCACGTGGCCCCGTGTCACGGGTCAATCCGAAAATGGCACCGCGCGCATCCGGATCCCAATAAGGCGCACCAAGTCCGGTAAAGGCCGGAACAAGATAAACGCCGTGATTATCGTCAAGCGATTTGGCCAAACCTTCACTTTCGGCGGCCGATTTGATGATGCCAAGACCATCACGCAGCCACTGCACCGCCGCTCCGGCAACAAAAATCGCCCCTTCGATGGCATAGCTGGTTTTGCCATTCAAACGATAACCGACCGTGGTCAGCAAACGATGCTGCGATGTCACAGCATCATCCCCGGTATTGAGAATCACAAAACAACCGGTGCCATAGGTGCTTTTGATGTCGCCTGGCTCAAAGCAGCACTGACCGAATGCGGCCGCCTGCTGGTCGCCTGCCATACCCAGGACAGGAATTTCACGCCCAAAGATATCGGCATCCACCATTCCGAAATCGGCAGCACAATCCTTGACTTCCGGCAACATGCGCTTGGGAACACGGAAGATTTCGCACAACCTGTCATCCCAGACATTGTCGCGAATATTGAAAAGATTGGTGCGTGCGGCATTGGTGGCATCCGTCGCGTGCGATTTTCCGCCGGTCAAACGCCACAGCAGGAATGAGTCGACCGTACCAAACGCTAGGTCACCCTGTTCGGCCAGCGCCCGTGCACCGGTGACATGATCGAGTATCCACGCAGCCTTGGTTGCCGAGAAATACGGATCGATCAAAAGCCCGCTTCGATTATTGACATCAGTTTCAAGGTCCGGATCACGCTTTTTCAAATCATGGCACAAAGCCGCAGTCCGACGATCCTGCCAAACGATGGCATTATAAACGGCTTTGCCCGTCTTGCGGTCCCAAACCACGGTGGTTTCACGCTGGTTGGTGATGCCTATTGCCACAACGTTGGCAATATCGATCCGCGACAAAGCTTCGCGACAAACCGCAACAACCGTTTCCCAAAGGTCTTCAGGATCATGTTCCACCCAGCCACTATTGGGAAAATGTTGGGGAAATTCCTGTTGCGCGACCGCCACGGATCGGCCAGTGGCATCGAACACGATGGCGCGTGAGCTGGTGGTACCCTGATCAATTGCCAGAATGTAACGTGTATCGGTCATTTCTGTTTCCTCCCGAGCCGACAGTTGGTCTGCCGTACCGTTCCGGTCCTTTGTGGCGGCTGATTTTTACCGCGCATCCGACTGGTTCAACTGATTTTCTGTTTCTATTTAGAAAAGAATCATACCAAAAAACAATTCGTTTTCGAAAATTTTATCACATTTATTGACAAACCACCTATCCCGTTTGGCAGCTGATCAGCCAAAATGATATAAAAGACAACACGTTATCATACGCTCATCCAGCTTGAGCATTCATCAGGAAAAACGCCGCAATGATCATCGATCTGGTCTATGGCACCCGCCCCAACCTGATCAAGGCTGCCGCCCTTTATCTGACGTGGTGGGAAAGGCGCGATGATTTACCTTTTACCCTTCGTCTGATCGATACCGGCCAACACTGGGACCCGGCCCTTTCCGAAGGTTTGCGTTTTTCGCTTGGCATACCTGCTCCTGAAATCCGACTTGGAATCGGGCAACCGGGAAATAACCGGAGCACACTCGTTCAGAATGCAGACGATGCCTATTGCCGGGTGCTAGACCAATCACTGCCGCAGGCAACGATCGTCATCGGTGATGTTAACGGCTCTTTGGGTGTCGCGCGCGCGGCAAGAAGACATTCGATTTTTCTGATCCACCTCGAAGCCGGCTTGCGAGGCGGGTTTGATGCCATTGCCGAAGAAGCCAACCGGACTGAAATTGACATCCTTTGCGACATGCATTGGGCCCCGGATGAAACTGCGGCCAACAACCTGCGCAAAGAAGGCATCGACGCAAAGGGAATCCAAAATGTCGGTAATATCATAATTGATGCGATGCTCCGCTTTGGTGGAACGAGCATACCAATTGATCCTTCTTCGCCCGGTACCGGGCCTGTATTACTGACGCTACATCGGGCTGAAAATATTGATAACCTTGTTCGACTATCATCAATCGTGAATGCGATTGTTGACCTTGCCCGGGAAACTCAAATCGTCTGGCCGCTTCACCACCGCGCGCAAGAATCCCTTGTAAAAAGCGATCTTTGGCGCCGTATTCGGGATGCCGAAAACATCAAGGTCACATCCCCCATGCTCTATCCCGATTTCCTGTCAGTTCTTTTTCACGCCCGCTATGTGATAACGGATTCTGGTGGTATGATTGATGAATGCGCCTGGCTTGGAAAAGCTGGATGTATTTTGCGACCGACAACAGAACGTCCGACTGCATTGAGTGCTTCCGCGCTGGAAATTTGTGAACCGGAAGACCTGGTCAAAAAAGCCGCCAGCCTGTTGGAGGTAAAAATGCTCCCGTCCCCTTTCCGGCCTGCCGGCTGGGATGGTAAGGCAGCCGGGCGAATGCTTGATACGCTAATTCCGTTTGTTCGGTGAAGCTCACCGATAAATCGCGGCACGGGATTTGCAACCTTAAGTCCCATGACAGGATTTTACCGGCATTATTTTCCCATGGAGGATCGGGATGACAATATATGACACCCTGATGAGCATCACCAACACGGCGTCCAGCGTCAAAAGCACCTATGCGGCGGCAAAAACCATTGCGTCGAACAGTCGCCCCCTGCCCGAAGAGAACAAGGAAAAAAATGCCGATATCGCCTATATCAAGGAACACGGCTTCACGACTTATGTGAAGGAGCTTGAAGAACGCAAGATCGAAGAGATGCGCCGCAAGATCCTTCAATCGATGGGCCTTGATGAGGAAAGTCTGGCCAAGATGGGCGCAACCGAACGTCAAGCCATCGAAAAAGCGATTGCTGATGCGATCGAGGAAAAGCTGAACGGCGCGTCACTCGCCAACAAGCAAAACAACGACGATGAAACACCGTCAGAACGACGTGATCGCATGCAGGCTGAAATTGCATTCAACCCGAATATGTTCGACGTTTTCACAGCCCTTCAATCTGAACTTTCGGATGGCTCGGTCCAGTCGATCACATCCGATAACAAGAAAAAGAACGAGAACGCAGCATAACATTGTGATTGCGTGTAAAAACCAAAGGCGCTGTCATTTCGACAGCGCCTTTTTCGTTTCGGAAGTCCGAAAATGCCTTAATCGTCAATGCCTGCCATGCAGACATATTTGACTTCAAGGTAATCCTCTACCCCGTATTTTGAACCTTCGCGGCCGATACCGGATTGCTTGTAGCCGCCAAACGGGGCAACTTCGGTTGCGATCACACCAGCATTGACACCGACCAGACCGGTTTCAAGGCCCTCGGCCAGCTTCCAAATGCGGCTAATGTCGCGTGAATAGAAGTAAGAGGCCAGACCGAACTCTGAATCATTGGCCATTTCCAGCACTTCATCATCACTGTGGAAGCGGATCAGCGGTGCCATCGGACCGAAAGTTTCCTCGCGGAAGACCAGCATATCCCGGTTGGCATCGGCAATCACGGTTGGCTCAAAGAAGCTGCCGCCTTTTGCGTGGCGCTTGCCACCGGTCAGAACCCGGCCACCTTTGGAAACGGCGTCGGCAATCTGGTTTTCAACCTTCCCGACAGCCTTTTCCGTGATCAGCGGGCCAAGGACAACACCTTCTTCGGTGCCATCGCCAACTTTCATCGCCGATGCCTTGGCGGCATATTTTTCGGCAAATTCGTCATAGACAGCATCATGAACAAAGATACGGTTTGCGCAAACACAGGTCTGGCCACTGTTGCGGTATTTCGAGGCAATCGCCCCTTCGACTGCGGCATCAATATCAGCATCTTCACAGACTATGAACGGAGCATTGCCACCGAGCTCGAGGCTGATTTTTTTGACCGTGTCGGCACATTGACGCATCAGCAAACGTCCAACTGCGGTTGAACCGGTAAAAGTCAATTTGCGAACCGTCGGGTTTTCGGTCATTTCGGCACCGATGGTTTTGGCATCACCGGTCACTATAGATAGAAGCCCCTTTGGCAAACCGGCGCGTTCGGCCAGAACTGCCATGGCCAGAGCCGAATATGGAGTTTCTATTGCCGGCTTGACGACCATCGCACAGCCCACTGCCAAAGCCGGTGCCGCCTTGCGCGTGATCATCGCGGTGGGGAAGTTCCACGGCGTGATTGCCGCACAAACGCCAACCGGCTCTTTCAGAACAACAACCCGGCGCCCCTGTGCAAAAGTCGGAATAACATCCCCATAGATGCGTTTGCCTTCCTCGGCAAACCATTGGAGGAAAGACGACGCATAGGCTATTTCACCGCGCGCCTCTGCAAGCGGCTTGCCCTGTTCGGCCGTCATCAGGCGTGCCAGGTCTTCCTGATTTTCCATCATTAGGTCGTACCATTTCATCAAAATGGTCGAGCGTTCCTTGGCAGTACGTTTCTTCCACTGCTTTTGCGCCTTTTCGGCGACTTCAATCGCGTGGGCAACGGCATCGCGGCCCAAAACAGGCACAGTGCCAAGCACTTCGCCATTCGCGGGATTGGTGACCTGTTCGGTTTTGCCGTCTGGGGCGTCGACCCATTCACCGCCAATATAGGCTTGCTGGGTGAACAAGGACGGGTCTTTTAAAGAAACCATAGGAATGCCTCCGGAGTTTTGCTTTGGGATCGAAGCATGAAAGTCATGAACATCATCTAGTTCGATCCGTGGTGGTTGCCACATCTTCGCAAGTTAAAAGACCATTTGGCAATCGCAAACACCTCGACCGCCGCGCTTTGCAACAAGATTGCGTTGCCCATCAGCCATGGCTGGCATTTTCGCATAGTCGGCTGGCAAAACCGTAAGCTTCCGCGCCCGGGGGCAAATTGCACCGGGCTGACGTTGCAATCTTATGCAATTAGGGAACAGGTGATCTGCTTTATTTTTTTCGGATTCAAACGATTCTGATCAACTTTCCAGATCAAACCGGATCATCCCGACATCGAACGGAGAGCCGAAACAAATCGTGCAGAATCGAAGACCTCAATTATAACAATACACTACAACCCCACATTCTTATTTCGTTATCGAAAATTAAAATTCTTCATAATTTTCGCTTGCAATTATTTTGGGTGGTTCGTAACGTTTTTGACATAACAGAATGACAGTTGAGAACATCTGTCACAAATCAGGGCAATCAGGGAGGAAGCGGTTGCTCACTTCAGAAACATACGACATTGCCATTATCGGCGGTGGCATCAACGGTGCAGGCATTGCGCGCGATGCGTCCGGCCGCGGCCTTAAAGTCTTTCTTTGCGAGAAGAACGACCTTGCAAGTGCGACTTCATCGGCCAGCACAAAGCTGATCCATGGCGGGTTGCGTTATCTGGAACATTACGAATTCCGTCTGGTGCGAGAGGCCCTGATCGAGCGCGAAGTGCTTTTGAACGCTGCCCCGCACATCATCTGGCCGCTTCGCTTTGTTCTCCCTCACGTTAAAGGATTACGTCCGGCCTGGATGATTCGATTGGGCCTGTTCCTGTATGATCATCTGGGGGGGCGCGAAAAACTTCCTGGCTCCGAAGGCATCCACCTTAATCATCATGTCGCCGGTGCCCCACTGGTAACTGGCATGAAAAAGGCGTTCATCTATTCCGATTGCTGGGTGCAGGATGCGCGCCTTGTTGTGCTTAATGCCATGGATGCCCGAAATCGCGGCGCAGTTATCCGTGTCGGCACCGAATGTGTATCGGCACGTCGCGAGGGCGATCTTTGGTCTGTTGCGGTTCGCGACAGTGCGGGTGAACACACGATCAAGGCCCGCTCGCTGGTCAATGCTGCCGGTCCATGGTGTGCCGAAATCCTTGAAAAACGCGTCGAAGCGAAAAAGAAGCAAGGTATCCGCATGGTGCAGGGCAGTCACATCGTGGTGCCAAAACTGTTTGACCATGATTACTGCTATATCTTCCAGAATCCCGATGGTCGCATCGTATTTGCCATCCCCTATGAACAGGATTTTACTCTGATCGGCACTACGGACCGCGATTACGAAGGCGACCCGTCCAAAGTCGCGATCAGCAGCAATGAAATCAGCTATCTGTGCGAATTGGCCAACACCTATTTCGCTCACAAGATCGCACCGGCCGATGTCGTCTGGTCCTATTCCGGTGTTCGCCCGCTTTATGGCGATGGCTCCGAAGACGCATCCCAGGTCACGCGCGACTACGTTCTTGAAATCGATAATGGTGACAAGGGTGCGCCACTTCTGAACATTTACGGCGGCAAAATCACCACCTATCGCAAACTGGCCGAATCAGCGATGAGCAAACTTTCGCCCTATCTCGGGTTTGCGGATGATCGCTGGACCGATAGCGTGCCCCTTCCAGGGGGCGACATGCCTAATGGCGATTTCGAAAGCTATCTTGCTGCAACGCAAAAGAAATTTCCGTGGATTCCGGCGGCTCAACTCTACCGCTATGTGCGAAACTACGGCACACTGACCCACACCATCATTGGCGATGCATCCGACCTTTCGGGGCTGGGCACGCATCTTGGCAATGATATTTACGAATGCGAACTGCGCTATCTGGCTGCTCAGGAATGGGCGCGTACTGCCGATGACGTTCTGTGGCGCCGATCCAAACTCGGCCTGCATCTGTCAAAGGACACCCAGACCGCCATTGCGCAATGGTTTGCGACTGAAACCAAATCGAATAACGCCGTGAAAACGGGCGAAGGAACAAATGCGAAATGACCCTTACGCTTGAAAACATAACCAAGACCGTGGAAGGGGAAACCCACGTCGACGATGTGTCGATTTCGCTGGAGCCGGGATCATTTAACGTCCTGCTCGGGCGGACACTGGCTGGCAAAACGACGCTTATGCGCATTATGGCCGGTCTTGAACCACCAACCGGCGGACGTATTCTTGTCAATGGCAAGGATGTTACCGGCATGCCGGTTCAGAAACGCAACGTCGCCATGGTCTATCAGCAGTTCATCAACTACCCGTCGATGAGCGTCTATGACAATATCGCATCACCGCTTAAATTGCAGGGCGTTGATGCTGCTGAAATTGAACGCCGTGTGAAATCCACCGCCGAACTGATGCATATCGAACATCTGCTAGATCGACTGCCACAGGAACTGTCGGGTGGTCAGCAGCAGCGCACCGCCATGGCGCGCGCCATGGTCAAGGATTGCACTCTGCTTCTGCTTGATGAACCACTGGTCAACCTTGACTATAAACTGCGCGAAGAACTGCGCGAAGAAATCCCGAACCTTCTGGCGAAACGCGACACAATTGTCGTTTACGCCACCACCGAGCCGATGGAGGCCCTTTTGCTGGGCGGCAAATGCGCGGTGATGCATGAAGGTCGCGTAACCCAGTTCGGCCCGACGACGCAGGTCTATCACAACCCAGCATTTGTCGAGACGGGTCTGATCTTTTCCGATCCGCCGATCAATCTGGTCAAGGCCGAAGTCCGTGATGGTGCACTTTATCTGGCAAGCGGCCATCAGGTCCCGCTGACCGGCCATCTTTCGGTACTCGCGAATGGCCAATACACCATCGGGGTTCGTGCCAATCATTTGTCGGTCGATCAGACCAGTGCGGAATGCGTTGCGATGCAGGGCCAGGTTGAACTTGCTGAAATCACTGGCTCCGAGACTTTTGTCCATGTCCATTTCAATGATGTTTCCTGGGTGATCCAGGAAGAAGGTGTGCACAACCCGCGGCTTGGCGAGGCAGCCACCTTCTATGTCGATCCCAAACGTCTGTTTGCCTATGACGCCAATGATCGCCTTGTGGCGGCACCGCCCGTTGAAATTCAAAACGGCAAGGCCGCCTGAGGTTGGAGAATTAAAATGGCACGTATCGATCTTAAAAGCCTTGCGCACTCTTATTTTCCAGACCCGAAAGGGGACGAGGACTACGCCCTTCGCCGCATGGAACATGTTTGGGAAGATGGCGGGGCCTATGCCCTTCTTGGCCCGTCGGGCTGTGGCAAGACCACTTTGCTTAACATCATTTCCGGTCTTCTGACCCCGTCCGAGGGACAGGTCCTTTTTGATGGCAAGGACGTCACCAGACTGGCCCCGGAGGAACGCAATATTGCGCAGGTTTTCCAGTTCCCGGTCATTTACGACACCATGACCGTTTACGAAAACCTTGCCTTCCCACTGCGCAATCGTGGCGTGGATTCAAAACGGGTTGACGAACGTGTTCGCGAAATTGCCGGAATGCTCGACCTGACCGGCAAGCTAAAGCAAAAAGCACGCGGTCTGGGTGCGGACGAAAAACAGACGATTTCGCTTGGCCGCGGACTGGTTCGCGACGATGTTTCGGCGATCCTGTTTGACGAACCGCTAACCGTGATTGACCCGCATCTGAAATGGGTCCTGCGTCGCAAGCTTAAGGAAATTCACAACAAACTGCGCCCCACCATGGTCTATGTGACCCATGACCAGGTCGAAGCCCTGACTTTCGCCGACAAAGTCGTTGTCATGTATGGCGGCAAGGTCGTGCAGCTTGGAACCCCGCAGGAACTGTTTGAAAATCCGGCCCACACCTTTGTCGGTTACTTCATTGGAAGTCCCGGCATGAACATCATGCCCTGCAATATCGATGCAGGTGCGGCATGGATTGATGGCAAACGCATCGCGCTTTCGGATCGCCACATCGAAGCCGTTGCCAAGGCATCAGGACCGATTGAACTTGGCATCCGTCCCGAATTCCTGCGCATCGAAACCGGAAACGGTTCCGAAGGCGACAACGGGATCGAGGTCAATATCGTCAAGGTCGAAGACCTTGGCCAATACAAGATCGCAACCACCCGTTTCGGATCATCCGAAATGAAGGTCAAGGTTAGCGAAGATCAGCAGATTACCGGCCAAAGTGGCATCCTCCGGTTTGCACCGGAATGGACCAAGCTTTACGCCGACAGTCAGCTAGTCGCGTGAGGGGGATGGGGAAATGAACAAGATTACCAACAATAAGGCATGGTTCCTCGTCCTGCCGGTCTTCTTTATCGTCGCCATCAGCGCGATCATTCCTTTGATGACGGTCGTGAACTATTCGGTTCAGGATATTTTTGATCCGCAAACCCGTTTCTTTGTCGGTGCCGACTGGTTCCGTCAGGTCCTTGAAGACAGCCGTCTGCATGATGCCCTGATCCGCCAGATCATTTATACCGGCAGCGTGCTGTTCATCGAAATTCCGCTGGGTATTGGCATTGCGTTAACCCTGCCACGCAAAGGCTGGGGTGTTTCGGCCTGCATGGTTCTTCTGGCTTTGCCATTGCTTATTCCATGGAACGTGGTTGGCACCATCTGGCAGATTTTTGGCCGTGCCGATATCGGTCTTGGTGGTTATGCGCTTAACATGATTGGCATGGACTACAACTACAGCCAGAACCCGATGGATGCGTGGGTGACCGTCCTTGTGATGGATATCTGGCACTGGACCAGCCTGATTGTTCTGCTGTGCTATGCCGGTCTTCGGTCGATCCCGGATGCCTATTATCAGGCCGCCAAGATTGACGGTGCTTCGAACTGGGCCGTGTTCCGGTTTATCCAGCTTCCGAAAATGCAGTCGGTCCTCGTGATCGGTGTCCTGCTGCGCTTCATGGACAGTTTCATGATCTATACCGAACCCTTCGTGCTTACGGGCGGCGGGCCCGGCACGGCCACCACATTCCTCAGCCAGTTTCTGGTCACGATTGCAGTGGGTCAGTTCGACCTTGGTCCGGCTGCGGCATTCTCGCTGATCTACTTCCTGATCATTCTGCTGGTTTGCTGGGTTTTCTATACCGTCGTAATGAACGCCGGAAAGCGGGAGGAACAATAAAATGCGGTTCCAGAAACGTCATATCGCACTTCTTCTTTATATCGTGTTCCTGTTGCTGCCGATTTATTGGCTGTTCAACATGTCGATCAAGACCAATTCGGAAATCCTTGGCGCAATGACCCTGTTCCCGGATAATCCGACACTAGCAAACTATGCAACCATCCTGACCGATCCGGCATGGTATTCGGGCTATATCAACTCGATGATCTATGTCGGGATCAACGTCGTGATCTCGCTTCTGGTTGCTCTGCCCGCGGCATATGCTTTTTCCCGCTATAACTTTACCGGTGACAAGCATCTGTTCTTCTGGCTCCTGACCAACCGCATGGCACCGCCTGCCGTGTTCCTGCTGCCGTTTTTCCAGCTTTACTCAAGTGTTGGCCTGTTTGACACCCATATCGCTGTGGCGCTTGCGCACTGCCTGTTCAACGTGCCGCTGGCCGTCTGGATCCTTGAAGGTTTCATGTCGGGCATTCCAAAGGAAATCGACGAAACCGCCTATATCGACGGTTATTCCTTCCCGCGCTTCTTCACCACGATCTTCATTCCGCTGATCCGTTCGGGTATCGGTGTGACGGCCTTCTTCTGCTTCATGTTCAGCTGGGTTGAACTGTTGCTGGCCCGCACCCTGACGTCGGTCGATGCCAAACCGATCGTGGCTACCATGACCCGTACCGTTTCGGCATCGGGGCTTGATTGGGGGGTTCTGGCGGCTGCGGGTGTATTGACAATCGTGCCGGGCGCTTTGGTGATCTGGTTCGTTCGCAACTACATCGCCAAGGGCTTCGCGATGGGCCGCGTGTAATCGGAAAACAGGAAGGAATAAAACAATGACTTGGATGGCCTGGACCCCGATTACCGCCGTGTTCTTTTCCTGCATCATTTTGATGCTGATCGGAATGGGAATATGGCAGGCGGTTTCACCAACCGTTCCGCGCCGTGGCTTCCTGCCACTGGAAACAACCCGCGGGGATCGCCTTTTCATCAGTTTGCTTGGTGCAGCCTATATCCATCTCGGCTTTATGGCATTTAGCGATGCCGCCATCTGGATCGCATCAATCGTTGCCCTTTTCTGGCTCATCATCGTGATGCGATGGGGCTGAACAATCCGGAACGGTACTGTTTCCTGCAACGGTGCCGTTCCCGTCGTCATTCATCGCGGCGGGTACTGTCTTCCCCCGTCACGGGTGAACCGGATTTTTCCGGAAGTGCAATGGAAGACAACCAGGGAGGAACGACATGATCGTCAAAGCCAAAGGCTCCTCTGCCATTCTTAAAGGCAGTGCAGTTGCGGTCGCACTCGGTCTTGCGGTATTTGCCAATCCGGCAGCAGCAGACCAGTACACCGACGCGGCAAAAAAATGGATCGATAGCGAATTCCAGCCGTCGAGCCTTGATAAAGATGCCCAGATGGCCGAACTTGAATGGTTCATCAAAGCAGCCGAGCCGTTCCGCGGCATGGAAATCAACGTGGTATCCGAAACCATCACCACGCACGAATATGAATCAAAGGTTCTGGCCAAAGCCTTCTCGGAAATCACCGGGATCAAGCTGACCCATGACCTGATCGGTGAAGGTGACGTGATCGAAAAACTGCAGACCCAAATGCAGTCCGGTCGTAACATTTATGACGCCTACATCAATGACTCCGACCTGATCGGTACGCATTCGCGTTACGATGCGGTCGTTCCGCTGACCGACTTCATGGCAGGCGAAGGCAAGGACGTTACCTCGCCGACGCTCGACCTTGAAGACTTCATCGGCCTGTCCTTCACCACCGGTCCGGATGGCAAACTTTACCAGCTTCCCGACCAGCAGTTCGCGAACCTTTACTGGTTCCGCTATGACTGGTTCCAGCGCGAAGACCTGCAAAAGCAGTTCAAGGACAAATACGGCTATGACCTGGGTGTTCCGGTCAACTGGTCGGCATACGAAGACATCGCCGAATTCTTCACCAATGACGTGAAAGAAATCGACGGTAAAAAAGTCTATGGTCACATGGACTACGGCAAAAAAGACCCGTCTCTGGGTTGGCGCTTCACCGACGCATGGCTTTCGATGGCTGGCGCTGGCGACAAGGGCATCCCGAATGGTCTTCCTGTTGATGAATGGGGCATCCGCGTTGAAGGCTGCGCACCTGCAGGCTCCAGCGTCACCCGTGGTGGTGCGGCAAACGGCCCGGCGGCTGTTTACGCTCTGACCAAGTACATCGACTGGCTCAAAGCCTATGCTCCTGCAGAAGCCGCTGGCATGACCTTTGGCGAAGCCGGTCCGGTTCCGGCACAGGGTCAGATCGCCCAGCAGATATTCTGGTACACCGCCTTCACCGCCGATATGGCGAAAAAAGGCACCCCGGTCGTGAACGAAGATGGCACGCCGAAATGGCGTATGGCACCTTCGCCGCACGGCCCGTACTGGGAAGAAGGCATGAAGCTTGGCTATCAGGATGTGGGTTCCTGGACCTTGATGAAGTCCACCCCGCCTGAGCGTCGTAAAGCTGCATGGCTTTATGCGCAGTTCGTCACGGCGAAAACCACCTCGCTCAAAAAGACCCTTACCGGTCTGACTCCGATCCGTCAGTCTGACCTTGATACCCAGGCGATGACCGACATCGCACCGAACTGGGGTGGTCTGGTTGAATTCTATCGTTCCCCGGCTCGCGTCCAGTGGTCGCCGACCGGCACCAACGTTCCGGATTACCCGAAACTGGCTCAGCTCTGGTGGCAGAACGTTGCCGAAGCTGTAACCGGCGAACGCACCCCGCAGGAAGCCATGGATAACCTTGCAACCGCGATGGACCGTGTTTTGGAACGTCTGGAACGTGCAGGTATCGGTGGCGAATGCGCACCGAAACTGAACGAGGAACAGGATGCCCAGTACTGGTTCGACCAGCCCGGTGCTCCGAAACCGAAACTTGATAACGAAAAACCGCAGGGTGAGACCGTCAAATACGACGATCTGATCGCGGAATGGAGTGCGGCCCAGAAATAATCCAGGCCTCACAACTGGGGGTGCCGGGGGTGATTTATCATCCCCGGCCGTCCCAACAATTTCTCTAACAACTTATTTGTTCGTACCGATTTCAAAACACGATCCGGCTTTTATGGATCGATAAAAACCGAAGACATCCGGCAAACCGGATGCAAGGTCCCATACAGGGAATGTCTGGCTCATGGCGGGCACGACAGGGAGGAAACAGTGAATACCGCGATTAAAAAACGTCGCGCTGGCCTTGGCATTCAAGGTCGGCTCATGGCTTCTTTTGCCCTGATTCTGGTGCTGGCCGGTATTTCATCGGTGGTTTCCTGGATCTCGTTTGGCAACAGTCGGGCGCTTGTCGCCGACATAACTAATGATAGCCTACCCTCGATCATCCGGCAGATGGAACTTGCCATGGATGGTGTCGGACTGGCGGCTCAGGCACCGGCACTGGCAACATCGCGCAATGCCGATGAACTGGCTGAAACCGAGGCACGCCTTGATGCCCTGATAGGCGATGCCCGCACCCGGCTTGGCGAAATTGCAGCGACCAATCCGGAACCTTTGATGTTGCCGGTTGCCCCGACCAATTCCGAAACGAACGCAAATGCGGGTGACGCAGAAACACCGGATCAGGTACCGAACCAGACCGTGGAACCGGAACAAACCGTTGCTGTCGACGCAATTGAAACCCTGACCGCACAGCTTGACGATATTGTTGCACGCCGCAATACGCTGCATGAATTGACCATGCAGCGGCTTGAACTTGAAAAGCAGCGCGGTGATCTGACCCTTGATATGGTCTTTGCCTATAGCGATCTTTCGGAATTCATCAATCCGCTGGTCGAGGTTGTTGATATCGATGTCTCGCGCGGCATATCGCGTGTTGTAGATGGCAATAGCGATACGGTGGCTGAGCTGGAAGAAGCCATCAGATTTTCACAGCTGATTTCCGAAATCCGCGCCAACATGAACCTTGCATTTGGCATGTTGACCGCCGCCATCGCCGTGCCAGAAGGCGATGCCATGGACGAGGTCCGCAATCAATGGAGTTGGGCAGAGCTTCGCATTTCAGACGCGCTGGAAAAATTGCCCGATAACAATGATGGCACGCAGATAAAAAAACTGGCCGAGGCATTGCTGGTTTATGGCGCAGGTAAAGACAGCGTTTTTGATCTTCGCGAAACCGAATGGGACAATCAGTACAAGACAGAACAGACCCTTGATGCGACCCTGACCAGCGCCGAAGCATTGAGTACATCCATCACGCAACTCGTTGACGCCAAACGTCTTGAGGTCGATAACAGTGCTGCCAATGCCCTCTCGCAGGTGGTTCGCGATCAACAAGTGATTGCCCTGATCGGTATTGCGGTTGTGGTGATCTCGCTTCTCATCCTGATTTTCTATGTCCGTGGTAACCTTATCAAACGCCTGCTGCGTGTGATTGACGGTATGCGCCGCGTCGCAAATGGCGATCTTTCGACAGAAGTTCGCGATACTGGCTGCGATGAAATCGGTCGCATGGCCGAAATTCTAGGACAGTTCCGCGAAACCAGCCTTGCCGCCCAGCGGGCCGAGGAAAATGTCGCCCGCGAACGCGAGACTGCCGAAACCGAACGCCGCCGCGCCATGCTGGAACTGGCCGACGCGTTCGAAGCATCGGTAATGCAGGTTGCAAAGGATGTCTCACGCGAGGCCGAGAACATCCAGATAACCTCCAATCAGGTGCGCGAACAGGCCGAAGTCGCATCCAGTAACGCCACAGGAGTTGCCGGTGCGTCCGAGGAAATATCGATCAATATGGCATCTGTTTCCGATGCGGCAAAGTCACTGTCTGAGCGAGTCCGTGATACAGGCCTTCGCGCCCAGCAATCGGTGGATGCCGCCACCAACGCGGTAGATGCCGCCCGCCACACCAGCGAAACCATGCACGAGCTTGAAACCGGTGCGCAGGAAATCGGCGAAATCCTTAACCTTATTCAGGATATCGCCGCCCAGACCAACCTTCTGGCTCTGAATGCAACGATCGAAGCCGCCCGTGCAGGCGACGCAGGCAAAGGCTTTGCAGTTGTCGCGCAAGAGGTCAAAAACCTCGCCAATCAGACCGGCACGGCAACCGACCGGATTGCCCAGCGCATCACCGGGATCCAGACAACAACCGGTATCGCGGTACAGGCCATCACCACCATCCGCGACAGCATCACCGGCATTCACGAAACGGTCGGCGAAATGTCGGCAGCAGTTGACGAACAACAGGAATTCGTCGCCGAAATCGCCAGCAACGTCGAACAATCCGCCACCGCGGCCAGTGAAATGAACGCAACAATTGCACAGGTCAGCACAGCAGCAGATGACAATCTAAAGGCCGTCGATGGCCTGCGACAGGCAACAGATCGTCTGCGCCATCAATCCGACGATCTCGGAAAGCGCGTGCGCGATTTCCTTGACTCCATCCGGTCCGAGCAAGCAACGACAACCCGCCAGCAAAACAACAAAACCATAGATGAAGCCTCCCTCCCGTGAGCGCACTTGTCTGGGGCCCGATAAGGATGCCCTTCCCCCGAACGTCACAGTCGGGTCCCGGATTTTTCGCCCGGTTTCGTTGGCTAACAAAAAGCGATATACAGGAAGCAGCATGAAAAATTTGATCGCGCATATCCTGAAATCCTCGACCGTGACGGCAGGCATCACGCTTTGCCTGATGGCGACGGTAACCGCCGCATCCCCGCTTGATGAAGGGGTAAATTCGTATCGTCACGGCAATTTCGAAGCTTCGGCCAAAACATTTGCCCCGCTTGCCGAACAGGGCAACGCCACCGCGCAGTACCTTCTGGCCTGTCAGATGATTAACGGGGTTGGCGTCAATGCCGATGAAAAACGTGGCTGGGAGTTGATGAAAGCATCAGCCGACAATCACAATCCGGATGCCAGCATGGTCATCGCCCGAAGACTGGAAGCAACCGGTGCGAAAACCGACAATATCAGACCGCTTTATCAACAGGCTGCAGATCAGAACCAGACACAGGCGATGCTGTGGCTTGCCCTTGACGCCATGGATCAGGGCAAGCCCGATCAGGCAAAACAGCATCTGGGCACTGCATGGGAAGCTGGCGATCCGCGGGCGGCAACCTTGCTTGCCAATCGGTTTGCAGACAGTGACGCCGCCCGTTATCAATATCTGCGTCAAGCCGCCGAACGTGGTGAAATGCGTGCAGCTGCCTATCTTGCTGAAGAAGCCCGCACCCTTGGTGACCCCGTCGAAGCTGTTGGTTGGTGCGCCATCGCGACAGGCCTTCCAGGCCATGATCAGCATGCGGACTGGAAATCGATTGGCGATGCCGTAGAAAAAAACTGCAGTCAGTATGACAAGGATCTCTCCTCAGCTGACCGCGCCACAAACCGCGAAAAGGTCGATCAGTTCCTTGCAAGATTCTTTGACGGCTACAAACCCTGGAAGCCATGGCGACCCTGCGCCGTGAACTAGCCAAATGAAAAAATCCCCGATCTTGCAGATCGGGGATTTTAACTTGCGGGCCATATTAATTAATCTGGATCGTCGGCTTTGACCGCCTCCACAAGAAGCGTACTTCCTTCAATCCCGCAGACACGGACTTTCTGACCTTCAACAAGTTCCTCATCCGACTTCAGGACCCAGCTTGATCCATAGACGTTTTGACGAACGCGGCCATTGGTCGTCTTTTCTGTCAGAACAGTCGTTTTTCCGACCAGCGATGACCGCGTGCTGCTGACATCTTCCTCTTGCGCCCCCGAACATGCGGGACGAAAGAACCGCCGCCCGATTACAAATGACAGCACACTAAACACACCAAATGCGATCAGTTGTAGTTCCACCGAGACATCGGGAACCAACAGGACAACAAAACCCGCTGCTGCTGCCGCAACTGACAACCATAGGAAAATGATCCCCGGCAGCAACATTTCAAGCACCAGCATCAGGCAGGCCAGAATCCACCAATGCCAGAACTCGATGCCCAGTTCAGAAAATAAATTCATTTTGGCAATCCCGAGATCGTTTTAGCTTTTGTTTGTCTGAGAAATCGTTTTGATCAATTCGGTCACACCGCCAATCGATCCAACAACACCAGACGCATCCAGCGGCATGAAGACAAGTTTGCTGTTAGGGCTTGATGCGATCTGGCCAAGCGATTCAACATATTTCTGGGCGACAAAGTAGTTGATTGCCTGAACATCGCCTTCGCGGATGGCTTTGGAAACCGTTTCGGTTGCTTTGGCTTCTGCCTCGGCGGTGCGTTCGCGTGCCCGCGCATCAAGCTCGGCAGCGGCCATGCGTCCTTCGGCAGCCAGGATCGCCGCAGATTTTTCACCTTCGGCGCGCTTGATGTTGGCTTCTCTTTCGCCATCGGCCTCAAGAATCAGCGCGCGCTTCTCGCGCTCGGCCTTCATCTGACGGTTCATCGCTTCCGTAAGATCCTCGGGCGGCTGTACATCCTTGATTTCAACCCGGGTGATCTTAACCCCCCAATCACTGGTCGCTTCATCAAGAACAGCCAGAAGCAGCAGGCTGATTTTCTCCCGATTTGACAGCATTTCATCAAGTTCCATGGAACCAAGAACACTGCGCAAATTGGTCATGGCCAAATTCTGTACGGCATAATCAAGGCGCTCGACCTTATAGGCGGCATCTTTGGTATTGGTTACCCGGATAAAGACCACACCGTCGACCACAACGGATGCGTTATCGCGCGAAATCACTTCCTGGCTGGGGATATCAAGCACACGTTCCATAAGGCTCATGCGCTGTCCGACACGATCAAAAACCGGGATCAGGATATGCATTCCAGGATCAAGTGTCCGCAAATACCGACCAAGCCGTTCGACGGTAATTTCGTAACCCTGCGGCACGATCTTGACGCTCAAAAACGTCAGAACAACAGCCAGAAAGACAAAAGCGACAGAAAATATTGCAAAGGTCGAATGCATGATAAGCCCTAATTATTTAAGCTGGACGCCGAATAAACGGCATCAACAAGGTCCGTTTTATTCAAAACCTCGGCGAAACGATACGTTTAAAACAAAACAGATTTAATCATAGGGATAATATGCATTTGCTATGCAAGAAAATTGTGTGAATGCCTTATCGTAAAACCACCAGATACTTGCAGTACACGTCGAAACTCAAAGACGCTTTTCATCGATATATCCCGACAGCATTTCATCAAGCGCACTGAGATCTTCGGGCGCGTTGACATTTATAAACGGAGCCATGTCGCCAGACCGCACCGGAAACGTCACATTCGCGGCCCCCATGGCACGCAGTGCCCCGCCAACGCGGCGGTCTTCATCGCGAAGTTGGTTGCCAATGATACCAGCCCCGGCGCGATGCCAGATAGCAGACAGGTAGTGATCCCGTCCGGCATGGCTGGCAAAGGCTGCTTTTTTACCACCCTCTGTCGCCGCCTTAATCAATTGGGCGACCATATCATCGGGTACAATCGGGCAATCGACGGGAAAGGAAACCAGCCAGTCGACACCATCGGGCAAGCTCAATAATCCGCCCAGAATCCCGCCCAACGGCCCCAGCCCCGGTTGGGGACTGTCTGGAACGACCGGCAGATTGAATTCAGCAAAAAATGCCCCGCCTTCGTTGCTGGAAATCATCAGGTGATTGCATTGCGCGGATGCCGCGCTGATCGCATGCGCAATCAAAGGTTTGCCTGCCAGTTCACGAAACGGCTTGTTTCCGCCCATACGTCGCCCCTCGCCCCCGGCAAGAATCAATCCGGCGACTTTGGGATGATCGGACAGGCTGTTTGCATTGGCTGACATCGGCAGGATAACGTCCATTTATTTTGATCAGGATGGCATGGCAGCATTGCTGGGTAGGCATTTGCTAGTGGGGCATTCTGCCCCTATATCAAGGTAGAAGACAATGACAGCGTGCTGTCACGTGATCGGACGACCGAATACGCTTGATGATGACGACCGAGGACGGCCCCTTTGAACAAGGAGGCCGTTATGGCTTGGGTTGCATTACTTTTGGCCGGAATTCTGGAAGTTTGCTGGGCTGCGGGCCTTAAATATTCCAACGGTTTTACGAATCCCCTTCCGACAATTTTCACCCTGACGACCATGACCGGAAGTTTCTGGCTGTTGACCTTTGCCATGCGCAGCATCCCGCTTGGTACCGCCTATGCGATCTGGACCAGTATCGGTGCGGTTGGTGCGGTGATATTTGGCGTGGTGGTACTTGGCGAAATGCTGAGTGTCGCAAGGATATTGTCCATTTCCCTAATCCTTGCCGGAATTGTCGGACTTAAGCTTTTCAGTCCGGCATGATCACTATCAAATGGAAACGGGCGATCCCAAAACACCCGTTTCCCTGATTTTATTTGAATGAGGATAAATCACACCCCGGCAGGAATACCGCTGCGCTCTACTTTACGCGGAGACGTCAGCTCTTTCCATTTCGAAAGCGCCTTGTTCACTGCTGGATAAGCATCCCGCCGCACGAATTCACCATCGCCGCATTTGCCAATCACGACGCCTTCTTCAGCGGCAATCCGACCGCGGCTGATGGTGTAGCGTGGCAAACCGGTGACTTCATGGCCTTCGAACACGTTGTAATCAATTGCCGATTGCTGATGTTCGGCGGTGATGGTTTTCGATGCCTTCGGGTCCCAGACCACAAGGTCCGCATCCGCACCGACAAGAACCGCGCCCTTGCGGGGATAGACGTTCAGGATTTTGGCGATATTGGTCGAGGTCACGGCAACGAATTCGTTCATCGTCAAACGACCGGTATTGACCCCATAGGTCCACAGCAGCGGCATGCGGTCTTCAAGACCGCCGGTGCCGTTCGGGATTTTGGTAAAATCACCAACTCCCATGCGTTTCTGCTTTGTCGTGAAAGCACAATGGTCGGTCGCAACAACCTGCAAGCTGCCGGATGCCAGACCGTTCCAAAGACCGTCCTGATGCAGTTTGCTGCGGAAAGGCGGCGACATGACGCGACGGGCCGCGTGATCCCAGTCCGCGTTGGCATATTCACTTTCATCCAGAATCAGATGCTGAATCAGCGGCTCACCAAACACGCGTTTGCCATTGGCACGCGCACGGCGGATGGCTTCGTGCGCCGGTTCGCAGGACACATGCACGATATAAAGCGGCACATTGGCCATATCTGCAATCATGATCGCACGGTTACACGCCTCGCCCTCGACATCGACAGGCCGGGAATAGGCATGTGCTTCGGGCCCGTTATTGCCAGCATCAAGCAAACGTTGCTGAAGTGTCGCGACCACATCGCCGTTTTCGGCATGAACCAGCGGCATCGCGCCGAGTTCCGAACAGCGAGAGAAGGATGCAAACATTTCATCATCATCGACCATCAACGCCCCCTTATAGGCCATGAAATGCTTGAAGGTGTTGATGCCCTTTTCCTCGACAACGATTTTCATCTCGTCAAAGACCTGCTCGCCCCACCATGTGATCGCCATGTGGAAAGAATAATCGCAAACCGCCTTGGTCGATTTGTTGTCCCACGCCTGAAGCGCTTCAAGCAGCGACTGATTGGGGGCAGGCAGGCAGAAATCGACAACCATCGTCGTTCCACCGGCAACTGCGGCCTTGGTGCCGCTTTCAAAATCGTCTTCGGAATAGGTGCCCATAAAGGGCATTTCAAGATGGGTATGCGGGTCAATCCCGCCGGGCATGACATAGCAGCCGTCGGCATCAACAATCTTGTCCCCGGTCAGGTTCTGACCGATCGCGGCAATCTTGCCATCTTCAATCAGGATATCGGATTTATATGTCAGATCGGCGGTAACGATTGTTCCGCCACGAATAACCATGGACATGGGTGGCTCCTTGTCTGTCAGTCTATCGTAAGGCCCGGAAAGTTGCGGGGAAGCCCCGGCATCCCTGCCCGTTTTCAGTTTCGTCAGATGGCCTGTCACCCGGCAGGTCAGCTACACCTGCCGGGTGACAGGATCGGATCGTTACATCGACGCCTTGTCGGTGACGGCGTGGGTCCAGGCACCCTCCGGCTTTTTGGTGATAACCGGGTCGGAGCCGCCCGACAGAAGGCTATCGACGGTGCGCTGATAGGCCGCTTCGTCAAGCTTTCCGTCGTCATCCAGCAGCTTGGCGATTTCCTGCATCATGCGGATCTGATGCTTTTCTGTCTGGGCACCGGTTGCGTCGTTATCCAGAACGATCATTGCGGCGTCTTCCGGGTTTTCCTTTGCCCACTGCCAGCCTTTCATGCTCGCAGCAACAAAGCGGCCCATCTTCTCGACGAAAGCCTCGTCTTTCAGATTGTCTTCAAGAACATAAAGGCCGTCTTCAAGCGTCGCGACACCCTGATCTTCGTATTTGAAGACCTTAAGCTGATCTTCGGTGATACCGGCATCAATGACCTGCCAGTATTCGTTATAGGTCATTGTTGAAATGCAATCGGCCTGCTTTTGCAACAGCGGATCAACGTTAAAGCCCTGTTTCAGAACCGTAACACCCTTTTCGCTGCCATCGGTCGGAATGCCAAGCTTCGACATCCAGCTCAGGAAAGGATATTCATTGCCAAAGAACCAGACACCAAGCGTCCGGCCCGGGAAATCATCCGGGCTTTCAACACCGGTTTCCTTAAGGCAGGTCAGCATCATGCCCGACTTGGCAAAGGGCTGCGCAATGTTTACCAGCGCAACACCCTTTTCTCGCGATGCCAGTGCGGATGGCATCCAGTCGACAATCACATCGGCACCACCACCGGCAATAACCTGTGGCGGGGCAATGTCCGGGCCGCCCGGATTGATCGTGACGTCAAGACCGGCTTCTTCATAGAACCCCTTGTCCTGCGCCACATAGTAACCGGCGAACTGTGCCTGGGTTACCCATTTAAGCTGCAGGGTGACTTCGTCCGCTGCCATCGCCGCAAACGATGCCATACCGACACTTAACCCTAACGCAGTCGCAAATATTTTCTTCATTCGTCGATGTCTCCTCAGGTTATTGTCAAGTCCTCCCGACGGGCCGTCTTTTGATGCCTTTAATGGCGACGTACCCGAAATGACGGATGCCATGACGTCGCCTTTCTTTCGACGTAGGCCACAGCTCCGTAAAAGGCGGTCCCCGCCAGGGCCGCCAATGCAATTTCCGCCCAGACCATATCGACATTCATCCGCCCGACTTCTGTCGATATCCGGAATCCCATACCCACAATCGGGGTGCCGAAAAATTCGGCAACGATGGCGCCAATCAGCGCCAGCGTGGAGTTGATTTTAAGTGCATTAAAGACAAACGGCATTGCGGCCGGTAGCCGCAACCGAAACAGGGTCGACCAGTAACCCGACGCATAAGTCGCCATCAGGTCCTTCTCAAGCGCGCCTGCAGCATTCAACCCGGTCACGGTATTCACCAGCATCGGGAAAAACGTCATGATCACGATCACTGCCGCCTTGGATTGCCAGTCAAACCCGAACCACATCACCATGATCGGTGCCACACCGATGATCGGCAGGGCAGACACCATATTGCCCAACGGCAAAAGCCCCCGTTTCAGAAACGGTACCCGATCCACCGCAATCGCCACGATAAAGGCACTGCCGCAACCGATCACATAGCCGCTGATCACGGCCTTGATGAAGGTCTGATGGAAATCGGCAGCCAGAATGTCGGTCGAATTGACAAAGCGAACGCCAATGGCACTTGGCGCAGGCAGCAAAACCTGCGGCACGCCAAAACCGGCCACGATCACTTCCCAAAGGAACAGCAACCAGACACCAAACGCGATTGGCACCAGAATATTCGCCGATTGCTGTTTGGCAGTTTCAAGGCTGCGATAGCGCGCAACAACATCAATCCCCCGCCAGACAAACGCCCAAAGCGACAGGATAAACAACCAGAACCCGGTTCCAGCGTGACCGGCAATACCATAATCATAAAGTGCTTCAATCGCCTGCCAGCAGCCAAACACCGCCACCGCAAGGATGATCGCCGCATACTGAATGTGCCCCACACCAAGCCACGTAAATGCAGCACCGGCAATCACGCATAGTGCCATCGCCACCGCAATACCGGAAATGTCGCTGACAAAGGCGATCTGCTTGCCGCTTTCCGGATCAACCCCGCTCAGCGGAAAGATCAAAGCCAGCAAAGCCGCGATTGCCGCAACCAGACAGAATTTATCAAGTTTCACGTCGGTCATCCGCGTACTCCCATCCGGGCAAGAACGCGACGTTCACACCAGCCGACCAACACCACCATAATCGCGGCAACGAAGGCCGCCGTCAGTAATGCCGACCAGATCTGGATCGTCTGCCCGTAGTAGGACCCGGCCAAAAGGCGTGCGCCCAGCCCTGCCTGTGCCCCCGTCGGCAATTCACCGACAATTGCCCCCACCAGACTGATCGCAATCGCGACCTTCAGGCTGGCAAACAGATAGGGCATCGCCGATGGCAATCGCAACGCCCAGAAGGTCTGCCATTTCGAGGCATTATAGGTCCGCATCAGATCAAGCTGGATCACCTGCGGCGACCGCAGCCCTTTGACCATGCTGATCGTCACCGGGAAGAAACACAGATAGGTCGAAATAATCGCCTTTGGCACCAGTCCCTTAAGGCCAATCGCGCCCAGCACAACGACAATCATCGGTGCAATCGCAAGGATCGGAATGGTCTGGGATGAAATCACCCACGGCATCAGACTTTTTTCAAGTGTGATCACATGAACAATTCCGACCGCCAGCAGAATGCCAAGTGCGGTTCCGATCACAAACCCCAGCAGAGTCGATGAAAGCGTCACCCAGGTATGGTAAACCAGCGACCGTTTCGACGTGATCGCAGTCGCAAAAATGGTTTTATACATTTCCTGCGCGACCTGATGCGGGGCCGGAAGGATCGGTCGTTCCTGCGCCAGTGTATCTTCGATCAAACGCGTCGTTGTCCAGATTTCCCCGGCACGGTTATAGCGGTCAATCTGGGTCGGCGCGTTCATGAACACCGCCCCGATATACCAGATGACAAACAGCGCAATCAGCACCACCGTCACCGGACCAGCCTGCCCGGACATCAAACGCGACCAGAGCGATGCACCGCCCATCGCACCATTCATCGTTGCGGCATTACTCGTCATAGCTATGCCCTGCCCGCAGCCCTTCGCGCACACGATGGGCGACTTCCAAGAATTCTGGCGTTTCGCGGATGTCAAGGCCTCGATCCTTCGGGAAATCGGTTTTGATCACATCAATGATCCGGCCCGGCCTTGGCGACATCACAATGATCTTGGTCGACAGGTAAACCGCCTCGGGGATCGAATGGGTGACAAAGGCCACCGTCTTGTTGGTCCGCGCCCACAATTTCAGAAGCTGTTCGTTCAGATGATCGCGCACAATCTCATCCAGCGCCCCGAACGGCTCATCCATCAGAAGCAGATCGGCATCGAAGCTCAGCGCACGCGCAATTGATGCACGTTGCTGCATCCCGCCCGAAAGTTGCCACGGGAATTTCTTTTCAAACCCGTTCAGTTCGACAAGTTTAAGTGCCTCGTGCCCCCGCTTGATGCGTTCTTCGCGGGGAATTTCCATAATTTCCAGCGGCAGGGTCACATTGCGTTCAATCGAGCGCCACGGCAGCAATGCCGGTGCCTGAAACACATAGCCATAGGCACGATTTTCACGCGCTTCCTGCGGGGAAACGCCATTGATCGAAATATCGCCACCCGTGGCTTTTTCCAAATCGGCAATCACACGTAACAGCGTGGTCTTGCCACAGCCCGACGGGCCAATAAAGGAAACGAACTCGCCGCGTTCGATTTTCAGATCAACATCAGACAGGGCATAGACCGGCCCGTCAGCGGTTTGAAAGGTCAACGACAGTTTTTGAATATCAACAACTGCGTCCGTGGATGCGGGCATTTGCGCCACATTATTGACGACTGCTTTTAACGTCATGGGGTATCCCCTGATCGAATGTCTCTCTAAAGCCTCCCTCAGGGTCGTTGCCCTGAACCTTGCCGACTTGTCTTTTGCCCGGTCATTTGGCGCCGGAATATAAAATGTCGGTCAAAGCAAAACGGCGAGCGGGACACATGCTCCGTTCGCCGTTAAATCTCAGTTGCCGTCGGTCAGGCGGGTATAGGTCGAAGGCCGACGGTCGCGGAAAAACTGCCATGTGTTCCGCACTTCACGTACCATGGACATATCCATGTCATGCACGATCAGTTCGTCCTGATCGCGCGATGCTTCCTTTTCAATCACGCCACGCGGATTGACAAAATAGCTCTGGCCGTAAAACTCGCCAATGTTCCACGGCATTTCCCGGCCAACCCGGTTGATCGCCCCGATATAACATCCGTTGGCAACTGCCGATGCGGGTTGTTCCAGCTTCCACAGATGTTCCGAAAGCCCGGCCACGGTTGCCGACGGATTGACGATATATTCCGCACCATTTAACGCCAGCGCACGCCAGCCTTCCGGGAAGTGTCGGTCATAGCAGATATAAACGCCAAGCTTGCAATATTGGGTATCAAACACCGGCCAGTCCGAAACGCCGGGCTTGAAGAAAAACTTCTCCCAGAAACCGGCAACCTGCGGAATATGGGTTTTGCGATATTTGCCAAGATAGGTCCCGTCGGCATCAATCACGGCGGCGGTGTTGTAATACACACCGGTAATTTCCTGCTCGTAGATCGGAACGACGATGACCATTTTATGCTTTTTGGCCAGTTCGCACATCAACTGCGTGGTCGGGCCATTCGGGATTTCTTCGGCCGCGGCGTACCATTTCGCATCCTGGCTGGGACAGAAATAGGGTTGTGTGAAAACTTCCTGAAAACACAAAACCTGCACGCCCTGCCGCCCTGCCTCTTCGATATAGGGCAGATGCGCGTCGATCATGGCCTGACGAATTTCGTCTGGCGACTGTTCGGTTGAACCCTTAAAGCTCATCTGAATCAGTCCGCCTCTCAGCATAGACATCCGAGATACCTCCTTGATCTGATATGTGCCATATGCCGGCTTTTGCCGATCTTGTGGCTTGGTCCGGTTTGCGTCCCCAATTCCCATGATGGGACGCAAACCGGAAAATCGTGAAACGTAACGTCTCCTTCGGGCTTTCGCCCACCCTGTCCGCAGCGGAACAGGGGAAAAAATCCCTAGTCGATTTCTTTCAGCACATCGCGCAGCGTGCCAAACAGCTGATCGATATGTGATTTTTCAATGATCAGCGGCGGCGAAAGCGCAATGATATCGCCCGTCGTGCGGATCAGAATGCCCTTCTCGAACGCCTGCAGGAACGCGCTGAAGGCGCGCTTGGTCGGGAAACCTTCGATCCCTTCAAGCTCGATCGCGCCGATCAGGCCAAGGTTACGAATATCCTTGACCTTCGGCAGATCAATCAGGCTGTGAACCGCATCTTCCCAATATTGACCAAGTTCCTGCCCTCTGGTGTAAAGGCCGTCCTCTTCATAGGTCTCAAGCGTCGCAAGGCCCGCCGCACAGGCAACCGGATTGCCCGAATAGGTGTAACCATGGAAAAGCTCGATCATGTTTTCCGGGCCGGACATAAAGGTATCATGGATGTCGTCGGTCGCGAAAACAGCCCCCATCGGGATTGTCCCGTTGGTAAGCCCCTTTGCCGTTGTCACCAGATCCGGCTGAACACCGAAATAATCAACGGCAAACGGGGCACCAAGGCGACCAAAACCGGTAATGACTTCATCAAAGATCAGAAGAATACCATGCTTGGTGCAAATCTCGCGCAGGCGTTCCAGATAGCCTTTTGGCGGGATCAGAACACCGGTCGACCCAGCAACCGGTTCGACAATCACAGCAGCGATGGTCGACGGATCATGAAGCGCGCAAATACGTTCCAGATCATCGGCCAGAAACGCACCATGTTCCGGCTGGCCGCGGGTAACGCCGTTTTCGTCAGGCAGATAGGTGTGACGGATATGGTCAACCCCGCCCAGCATCTGGCCAAAGGTCTTGCGGTTGCCCGAAATACCACCAACCGAAATACCGCCAAAGTTAACACCGTGATAGCCGCGTTCACGACCGATCAAACGGGTCCGCTGCCCATCCCCGCGTGCCCGGTGATAGGCAATCGCGATTTTAAGTGCGGTTTCAACCGATTCAGAACCGGAATTGGTATAAAAAACATGGTTCAAATCGCCCGGCATAAGCTGCGCCAGACGGCTGGCAAGCTCGAACGCCTTGGGATGGCCCATCTGGAATGCCGGGGCATAATCCAGTTCGTCCATCTGTGCCTTGACCGCCTCGACGATCTTGGGACGCTTGTGACCTGCGTTGCAGCACCAAAGCCCAGCAGTACCGTCCAGAATCTGGCGGTTGTCATCGGTCTGGTAATACATGCCTTCCGCACTGACAAGCAAGCGTGGGGCCTGCTTGAACTGGCGGTTTGCCGTAAACGGCATCCAGAATGCCGAAAGATCGTTCGGCCGACTGATTTTCGTGGTGGCTGTCATAAAAAGGTCTCCCGTACCTTTCTTGTGCTTCCCTGACATCGTTCTGACGGACAAAATCCGTGACCAAACCAATGTCCGACTTTATTTAATATCCATCACACCCCGGATGCGTGATATGTCGCACACAGGATGGTCAGAACTGCACCGCATGGCGGCACAGGAAAAAATCGTTAGCACGGGAATCTCCCATGCACTAGCGCTTTAAAGTCACCGGGAACTGGTTTCGAATTTTCGACTGCCAAATGCCATTTCAGCGACCCTGATTTTTGTTTACGGCACCGAATTTCTGTTTATCTTTCACCGGAGTTGTTCAAAATTCTGGACATCTCTGGTTGGTTCGGCGCGTATTTTAGACTTGCTTTTTAGTATCTAAAGTAGAGATTATTTTAACCTGACCAAACGGTCAAGATAAATGACGCAATTTCGGGGAACGTCGATGAGTGCAGTCAAATCCGGGCAAAACGGCGCACATAAAGCCGCCATTCGCCAGGAAAACGAAGAGCAAATTCTTGCCGCTGCCGAGCTGGTTTTTGCCGATTACGGCTTCAAGGGCGCAACCACCGCGCGGATTGCCGAAATTGCCAAGGTGCCCAAGGCCAATGTGCATTACTATTTCAGCACCAAGGAAGCCCTTTACCGACGGATCATGGAAGACATTTGCGATCATTGGCTTGAAGCGGCAATGACATTTGAAAACAGTTCCGACCCGGCCGAAATTCTGCGCGGCTATATCGAAGCCAAGATGGATCTGTCGCGTGCCCGCCCGCACGGTTCGCGCGTCTGGGCGCACGAAATCATCCGTGGTGCAAAGTTCTCGTCCGACTACATTTCAACCACAGTCAAAAACTGGCTTGATAGCCGCGTGGTGGTAATCAATCGCTGGATCACAGAAGGCAAGATGGACAAGGTCGAACCCTACTCGCTAATGTATATGATCTTTGCCACAACCCAGCATTACGCCGACTTTGCCCGTCAGATCGAAATCTTCAATAACGATCACCCGTTATCGGATACCCAATTCGCCGAGGCCAAGGAAAATGTCGTGCGCATCATCCTGAAAGGCGTCGGGCTGTCTTAAAGACAACCACAGCAACAAAGCTGCCTGCCCCACACTAACGAATAGTTGAAAAATATACCCATCCCCCAAATCTGAAATCGACAAACACTGATCTATTTTCAACGGGGGCCAGCATGCATTTTCAACGCGTATTCATGTACGCGACCGGATTTGGCATCATGCCTATGCTTATTCTGACGTGCATGGTCCTGTCCGCAATCACCAATCATGCCCATGCCGCATCTGATACCTGCAAACAGATTGTCGTTGGTGGTGCGGCAGGATGGGAACCGATTTCTTACTTCGACAGCAATGGCCATGCACAAGGCATTTCGATTGATATCCTGCGTCGATACACGCAGGAAAACAATATCAGTCTGAAAGTACATTTTGAAATCCCGTGGAACCGGTCGATCCAGATGCTCGAAGCCGGTGAAATAGATGTGATGGCAGGCGCCTATTCCACGGCCGAACGGGCGATGACTTTCATCTATTCCCTTCCGTATGCATTCGATGATGTCATGGTCTTTCAGCATGTTGACCGACAATTTTCCGTGCAAAACATAGAAAGCCTGATCGGTCACAGCGGTGCCCGCCCGCAAGGCGGAAGCTACGGCGATTTCATTGACCGGTATGCCAATGATCGGCTCGACATGATTTATTCACCAACCGGCAACCGCATATTCGATATCCTGATGAACGGGCGGGTCGATTATGTGTTGCTCGGGCGGTATGACGGCATGGCCAATGTCGCGATTGATGATATCGAGCAACAGGTGATTGCCATTGAACCACCACTGGCAGTGAATGAAGTTCAATTCATGTTTTCGCGCAGCAGCCCGTGCGTTCCGCACATCGCCCGGATCAACGACTTGATCACGGAACTCGACAGCAACGGACAACTTTCCGAATGGGTCGCCCTTCACCTGCCCAAATCCAACAGCAACTGACAAAAAAAGACCGGCACAAGGGCCGGTCCAGTCTGGAGTATTCAGGGGAGGTTCTCGATATCGCTTAAACCGACTGTGTCATGACCGTTTCATCGGCTTTGGCCAGAACGGCATGCAGCAAAACCTGCCCGCCTGCATCCGACCAATGCTTATGAACTTCTTCAATCTCGTTATGTGAAATGCCATCAACACACGGGATAAAGATCATCGCCGTCGGGGTCACTTGCGCCAGGTAGCACGCATCATGACCGGCACCCGACACGATCTCGCGAGCGGAATATCCGCCGATTTCGACAGCATTGCGGACCGCATCGACACAGGTTTTGTCAAACGGGACCGGGGCGTAATAGAAAATCTGTTCCAACTCGGTTTTCAGGCCGATGTCGGATGCGATTTTCTCCACCCCTGCGCGAAGCGCCATATCCATATCGGCCAGGACCGCGTCGTCAGGATGGCGGAAATCGACAGTAAAGAACACCTCGCCCGGGATCACGTTGCGTGAATTGGGGTGAATCTGCATCATCCCAACCGTCGCACAGGCCAACGGGGAACGATCCAGACCGATCCTGTTGACCAGATCAACCACACGCGACGCCCCCAACAATGCATCCTTGCGGGTTTTCATCGGCGTCGGGCCGGCATGGGCCTCAACACCGGTGAACTTGATTTCGTACCAGCGCTGCCCCTGTGCATCGGTGACAATGCCGATATCCTTGCCTTCATCTTCAAGGATCGGGCCCTGTTCGATATGGGCCTCGAAATACGCGCCCATCGGATGGGCATCAATCGTGGCTTCGTCATCACCAAGATAGCCGATGCGTTTCAATTCCTCGCCCATCGTCTTGCCATCGACATCAGCGCGCGAATGGCCGTAATCAAGATCGAACACCTTGGCAAAAACGCCTGATGCCACCATTGCCGGGGCAAAGCGCGACCCTTCTTCGTTGGTCCAGCAAACGACTTCAAGCGGTGCTTCGGTTTCATATTTGGCTTCATTGAGCGTCCGGATCACTTCAAGTCCCGAAAGCACACCATAAACGCCATCATATTTTCCACCCGTCGGCTGACTATCAAGGTGGCTTCCCATAACGACAGGGGGCAGTTCAGGATTACGACCTTCACGGCGGGCAAAGATATTGCCCATCTTGTCGATACGGATCGTGCATCCCTCGGCCTTGCACCATTTGATGAACAAATCACGGCTTTCACGATCCAGATCGGTCAGCGCCAATCGGCAAACGCCATCCTTGGCAGTTTTGCCAATCTTTGCCATCTCCATCAGGCTGCCCCAAAGCCGGTCGCCATTGATCGACAGATTACGCACACTTGGTTGAACGGTCATGTAGATATCCTTTTGTCTGTCTTTCGGCTTTGGCGTTATTCAGCTGCCTGTCGCATCGGGTTTAACGGATGTTCCGGCCAGGTCATGTAAGGCTTGTCGGTTTTGACCGGCTCCATGGTGATGCAATCAGGGACCGGGCAGATGTGATAGCAAAGGTTGCAACCAACACATTCCTCGTCGATGACAACAAACTCACGGTGCCCGTCTTCCTTGACATTCATCGCAATCGCCTGATGCGATGTATCCTCGCATGCAATATGGCAACGACCACATTCGATACAATTGTCGGGGTTGATCACCGCCTTGGTATCGAAATTCATGTTAAGCTCGTTCCAATTCGCGACCTGCGGCACGGCCGCACGCGTGAACTGTTCGACACTGGTGTAACCCTTGTCATCCATCCACTGGCTCATGCCATCGATCAAATCGTCTACAACCCGGAAACCATAGATCATCGCGGCCGTGCAGACCTGCACCGCATTTGATCCCAGCGCCATGAATTCAACGGCGTCTTTCCATGTGGTAATCCCACCGATACCGGAAATATGCAGATCGCGGGTTTCCGGCGTGCGGGCAATTTCGGCGACCATGTTAAGGGCAATCGGCTTGACAGCCGATCCGCAGTAACCGCCATGCGTTCCCTTGCCATCAACCATCGGCTCGGGAACCATACTGTCCAGATCGACCGAAATGATCGAGTTAACGGTGTTAATCAGCGACACGGCATCCGCCCCGCCTTTTAACGCGGCCTCCGCCGACCACAGGATGTTGGTGATGTTTGGCGTCAGTTTGGTAAAGACCGGAATATCAACCGCATCCTTGACCCAGCGCGTGACCTGTTCGACCATTTCAGGAACCTGCCCGATGGCCGACCCCATCCCGCGTTCGCACATGCCGTGCGGGCAGCCAAGGTTAAGCTCGATCCCGTGCACGCCACTTTCGGCGATTTGTTGGGCCAAATCCTTCCACGCCCGTTCTTCAATCGGGGCCATCATCGATCCGATGATCACGTGATCGGGATATTCTTTACGGCATTCACGGATTTCCTGAAGGTTGACCGAAAGCGGCCGGTCGGAAATCAGTTCGATATTGTTGATACCAAGCAAACGGCGGTTCTGGTCATGATGCGCGCCATAGCGCGACGATACGTTAACCACCGGCGGATCGATGCCAAGTGTTTTCCAGACAACCCCGCCCCATCCGGCTTCGAATGCGCGAACAACGTTGTATTTCTTGTCGGTCGGCGGTGCGGAGGCCAGCCAGAACGGGTTCAGTGAATCGATCCCGGCAATTTTGCAGCTTAGATCAGCCATTTTCTCTCTCCCTTTCTGGCTTATGCGGTTTTAAGGAACGCGTCGATGGCAATCGCGGCCTGCTTGCCGTCTTCGACCGACTGAACTGTCAGGTCCTCGCCACTTTTGATGCAATCCCCACCAGCAAAGATGCCAGATGCGGTTGTCTGGTAATTTTCATCGACCACGATCTTGCCACCGGCGATCTCCATTCCGGCAAGATCATCTGTTTTAATTTTCTGCCCGATGGCCTTCAGGATCTGGTCGGCGCGAATTTCAAATTTCTCACCGGTGCCGACAAGCTTGCCGTTCTGAAGTTCCGTTTTCTCGAACTCCATGCCGATCAGTTTGCCATTGGCCTTGATCGCCACCGGCTTGGCCCAGTGGCGCACGACCACGCCATTGATCTTGGCCAGTTCCTGTTCATATTCTGTGGCCGACATATGTTCAGCCCCGCGGCGATAGACCAATGTGACTTCGTCCGCGCCAAGGCGTTTGGCCTGGATCGCGGCATCAATTGCGGTGTTGCCACCGCCGATCACGATCACATTATTGCCAACCGGCATGTCGGATTTCGGCTCGGTCTGGCGAAGCTGCTCGATAAAGGCAATCGCGTCATCGACACCATCAAATGCCTCTCCCGGCAGGCCAAGTTCGTTGGTCGCGCCAAGCCCGACCCCAACAAACACCGCATCATATCCGTCGCGCAAAGCCCCAAGACTGATGTCACGGCCAAGCGCCTTGCCATACTCGATCCGAATGCCGCCGATGCCCAAAAGGAATTCAACCTCTCGCTGGGCGAAATCATTGGTCATTTTGTACGCCGCAAGACCATATTCATTAAGCCCGCCCGGCTTCGCCTTGGCTTCAAACACAGTCACATCATGGCCCAGCATCGCCGCGCGATGCGCGCATGAAAGCCCCGCCGGACCGGCACCGACCACCGCAATCTGTTTACCGGTCAGGGGGGCCCGTTTGAACGGATGGGGCAATTCATCGCGCGCCATCAGGTGATCAACCGCAAAACGCTGCAGACTGCCGATTTCAACCGCGACATCTTCGGACACATTGCGCACACAGGCTTGTTCGCACAGTACTTCTGTCGGGCAGGCACGCGCACAGGTGCCACCCATGATATTGGCCGACAGGATGGTTTTGGCTGCCCCATCAGGGTTGCCGGTGCTGATTTTGCGGATGAAGCCCGGAATATCGATTGATGTCGGGCATGCCGTAACGCATGGCGCGTCATAGCAATACAGGCAGCGATTGCTTTCGGCCATGGCCTGCAAGGTGGAATAGGCCGGATGCAGATCGGAAAATCCGTCATCGGAATCATTATGGCCGATATGTCCCGAGCCGTGGATAGCACCTGATTTCGAAACTTGCTTGCCCTGCAAGATGGTCATGTTTTGTCTCCCTGCCAAAAAGGCGTCCTCTCCTGGCGTCAGCGAGAGACAAAACAAGAATGGCATTCTCAAAAAACCAGCTGCCCTTGGAAGCCTAAAAAAGCTCCGGATGGATTTATGGCGTATGCGGACGGGCGGGCCCGACCAACTCTGGGTCTTCAATCAATGACATTCTTGGCGTATCCGTCCGGCTTATTGCCGGACTGTTTCCCAGTATTCGATCTGTCGCGCCTTTTTTGAATTTCGGGTTATTCCCGGTTGATAGCGCGTACAGATGCCTCTCTCTGACCCATACAGCATGTCCAATCCTGATCATTTGGTCAAGATTAAAATTCAACACAGGATTGCAAGATGTGTGAGACATTAAAATCGCGCCTTCCTATGCATCCAAGCGCGCAGGCTTCTTTTCTGTAGTGACCGTTTCCGCGACCGAAATCACCAGTACACAAATCGACATCAAAACAACTGAAATCGCCGATGCAGCAGGCAAATCACTGCCCGTTTCCGCAATTTTGGAGTAGAGCACCAGAGGCAGGATATTTACTTGTGTCCCAACCAGAGCTAACGCCGTACCGTACGCACCAAACGCCACCGCCGATGTAAGACAGAATGCCGAGACAAAACCCGGTACAAGTTGGGGCACCAAAACATCAACATGCGCCCGAAAACCCGACGCCCCCATAGTCTTTGCAGCCTGGATCTGGCTTCGGTCGAAATTTATAAGTGGTGGCAACAAGATCATCACTACCCGCGGTATCAGATAGTATGAGTAGGCAAATCCTAAGCCGATTGGCGAGAAAATAAATCCGCCAACAACAGAAGGCTCAGCCCCGACTTCCGCCAAAAGCATTGTAACAAATCCCGCCCTGCCAAAGGTCAGAATAAATCCATAAGCAATAATCAGCCCGGAAAACGTCAGCGGCAGCGAGATCAGAAACATCAAAGCTGAGCGAAACCGTTCTGATTTTTGCGACAGATGCAAAGAGACGAAATAGCCCACGATCAAAGAAAAGAGCGGTGCGGCCAATCCGATCACCAGACTGCCACGCAACCCGGCCCAGAAAACGGGATCGGAGGCGACCCTTCCATAGGCAGAGCCACCATCCGAGAGCGAGTCAGCAACCACGAAAACCAGCGGCAAAATGAAGAACGCACCGAGAAACACCGTTGCCGGTAATGCAAGCCAGAGCAACGTGCTCTTGTGACGTCCAACCATTATCTTCATTCTCCGCTTTTCAGGTCTTTTTATTGCGTTAGAAACTCAGTCAATCACCAAGAACGGCCTTGGACCAACCGGTATCAATATCCGCCTTCAGCGCAGTCGCCTTGACGATATCAATCGGGCGAATCTGAGGGGCGTCGGGCATTTTATCAGCCACTTCTGGAGACAGCTTGACACCCGGAACCGACGGACGGACATATCCTTCGGCAAAGGTGGCCTGGCCCTCATCTGTCATGATGTAGTTGAGCCAAAGCTTTGCAGACGAAGGGTTCGGACCGTTTTTTACCATGCTGATCGCATAAGGCGCAGCCGCCGATGCTTCTTTCGGGATGACGACATCTATGTCATCCCCCATGCCGTCCTTGTATTTCGCTTTCAAGCCATCATTTTCATACCCAATCCAGATCGGAATTTCGCCTTTGAGGAACTGCGCATAGGGCGTCGTCCCGACGGTGCGCAGGACATTACCGCTGTCATGCAGACGCGCAAGGTAATCGATACCCGGCTGAATGTTATCCATATCGCCGCCGTTGCCAAATGCCGCACCAAAAACAACAACCTGCCCCTGACCAGTCGAGCGCGGATCAAGATAGACAATCGAATTCTTGTATCCGGATTTCAGAAGATCAGCCCAGCTTTCCGGGGTTTCTTTGACCAGCTTTTTGTTTACCAGAAATGCAATATTGAGCTTGTGAACGGTAAACCATTTTCCGTCTTTCTCACGAAGTTCATCCGGCAGCTTGTCAAAATTGACAGGCTCAAACGGCGCAACAACATCCTTGGCTACCGCATCAAGTGCAGAACCGGCAAAGTAATAGGCAGTATCGGCTTGCGGACGATTGCGCGACTTGTCCAGCGCAACAACAGTCGCAGCCGAGCCTAGATCGTTATAGACCATTTCAACCCCCGGATAGCGGGCCTTGAAATTCTTGAATTGTGATGACCAGTTTGCCCAGGTCGGCCCGGTATCAAATGATACAATAAGACCTTCTTCCTGCGCTTTTTCATAAAGGGCCTGTTCACCATCATAAAGCTCAGGCCCGTCAAAGGCGCTGGCGGTAAACGGCGCAAGAGATAGAGCAGCAACCAGCGCCGCCTTGAACTTGAAATTCATCGAATGTCTCCTTGAGGGGGGGGGGGATATCGGAATGGACTAAGAGCGAAGAATCCGAACCTGGTCCGGAGCAATCGAGACACCCGCAACAGTGCCACGATATCCTGTTTCACCAGTTATGATCTGGTCTCCAAGGGCAATGTCGTATCGACGTACTGCGCCAAGGAACCTGTCCTGAACAAGATCACCTTGGAAATAATTTACGCTATGATGCGTCCCACCCTCTGCGGCGGAGGGCTCACTGATCACCGGCATAACGGCTTCGGGGCGAACAAGCAGCGTCACGGATGCGCCGACTTGCCAATCCTCTGCGTTACAGACGACTTCGCCAAGCTCGGTCAACACCCGGTTGCGGCACAGCACTTTGCCCGGCCACAGATTGGCCTTGCCGACAAAGGCGGCGACTGTTTTATCAACTGGATTGTCGTAAAGATCACGCGGCGCGGCAAGCTGAAGCAAACTGCCTTCATGAATGACGGCGACCCTGTCTGCCATGGACAAGGCTTCTTCCTGATCGTGGGTAACAAGGATCGCGGCGATGTTGGCCGTGCGCTGGATATGGGTAATCAGATCACGCATCTCGCCACGCAAAGAAGCATCAAGCGCTGACAACGGTTCATCAAGCAAAAGCGCCTTTGGCTGATAGACAAGCGCACGTGCAAGCGCAACACGCTGCTGCTGCCCTCCAGAAAGGGTCGCGGGCATGCGATCAACGGCATGAGCCAGACCGACCTCCTGCAAGGCTTTGCGTGCGCGCTCAATTCGTTCATCGCGTGCAACACGGCGAAGCTGAAGCGGGTAGGCTATGTTTTCAAGCACCGTCATATGCGGGAACAGGGCGTAGGATTGAAACACAATGCCAAGATCACGATGCCGTGCAGCAACACCTTTCATATCCCGACCGCTGATCTCGATGCGTCCCTGCTGCGGGTCCATAAATCCGGCGAGAAGCTTCAAAAGAGTACTCTTCCCGGAACCGGAGGGACCGATCACCGCCAACAGTTCTCCGGTTTTGACATCAAAATTGATATCAGTAAGACCGCCTTTGCCATCCGCATAACGATAGGTGACATTTTCAAAACGGATGGTCATGGGCGTGCCTTTTGACGAAAATGTGAGAAATGCGCCCCGGCAGCACTGGCACATGCCGCCATCAAGGCAAGAAAGATCAAAACCACCGTGGCCGCACAAGCCAACCCGGTCGCACCATAGAATGCCTGCAACAGGACAACCGGATAGGTTCGCGAAAGAAAGCCCGCCACAAGGTTGGAAATCTGGAATTCACCAATGGAAATCGCTGTAACCATCATCAGACCGGACAAGAGGCTGTAGCGGAGTGAGGGAATAACGATATCGCGAAAACGCTGCCAGAAACCTGCACCAAGCGTTTCGGCGACCTTTTCCATTCCAGCAATACCAAGCCGATCCATATCCCCAAGGAGTGTTCCCACCAGATATGGCAGCGTCAACACCACATGCGCACAGACCAGAAGCCAGGTCGCACCGAGCCAAGGGGTATAATTGCTTGAAAATACGATAATAAATCCAAAGCCCAAGACAAGCTCAGGTACGGCAACGGGCAATAGGGTGAAAATACGCGCGGCCAGTCGAACGCCACGGTTAGCTGCCGAAAACACAGCGTAAGCAAACGGCACCCCAAGCAGAACGTTGATAACACATGTAGCAACAACGACCTGCAAACTGGTCAGAAAGGCACGCTGAAAACTGGAATCCCCGGCGACCTCAAGGTACCAATCGAATGTCATACCGCTGGGCAGCAGGCTGTTGGTCCAGCTCGTGCCGAATGACCCTACCACCAACAGAAGAATCGGTGTCACCAGATACAAACAATATAAAAAAGTCACCAGACCCATAAAAAATTCCAGAGTGGCAAGACTAGAAGGGAAACGATATCGCGGCAAAAAAAATGGCCCACCGAACATCGTCCGAGGGCCAAGCTATGCGAGTCTGAAAATTTACACAAATGTAAGTTTAATGACATTTGCGAACACAAAAATCGTCGCGCCTGTCAATTCACACCCAGCCCCAAAAATGCACTGGCGATCTTTGACAAAACAGCATCGACATCCTCGCAACGCACGACGCCGGGCACAACAGGCGCACTGGGCAGAGCGAAAACAGGACGATCATAATGCAGTCCATAAGCCATTTCCGTGATCGTGCCATATCCACCGCCCACAGCAATCAAAAGCCGTGCGGACCTTGCAATAATGGAATTACGCGTCGGACCAATACCGGTTGCCAACGGGATTGTGACATATGGATTTGCCGTCTCGAACTCATCACCGGGCAACAGACCAAGAACCATCCCCCCCGCCTCATAAGCCCCGCGTGACGCGGCTTCCATAACACCAGTGCGCCCGCCAGTCAGCAGGGTATAGCCAATTTCAGCCACCCCCTTCCCCAGCGCTTCGGCATCCGCGCACTCAGCGTCACTAGCAATCTTCGCGCCAATGACTGCAACCGGAACCTGACGCACTTTTTGATTCTGAAACAACCAGCGCACAGCCTCTTGTGGGGTAACCGCCTGTAAGTTCACATCGGATATCGCAACCGAACCGGCGACCTCATCGTCCCGAGCTTCCCAGCAAAGTGCCCAAGGATCAAATACTTTGCCCGCACAGCGCAGGACAGAGTTTCCCATATCAATATGCAATTGCATGTTGCAATATCCTTTTTCCATCGCAATAAACTGGCCCGTTATGTAAACTAATTTACAATTCGAAACCAGAAAAGATTACAAGGCAGAAGAATGACATCGCCGACGACGCACGATACTCCAGTCGATCTGAGCCCCAGACAAAATGAAATCCTTCACATCATCCGCGATCAGGGATTTGCAACTCTTGAAGCTTTGGCCGACATTTTTGACGTGTCGACACAAACCATTCGTCGCGATGTCATCGACCTCAGCAAACACGGATTTTTGCAACGTTTTCATGGCGGCGCAGGCCTGCCCAACAGCATGGTCCGTCTGGGACATGAACAGAAAAACCGCCTTTCGCCAGAAGCCAAACAACGTATCGGAGAGCGCGCAGCACGCATGATCCCGAACGGGGCATCTGTATTTCTTGATGTCGGCACCACGGTCGAAGCCCTTGCTCGCGCCCTTGGTAAACATCGTAACCTGCGACTGGTGACCAACAGCTTGCTGTGCGCTTCAATCGCCTCGGCGCAATCGCATCAGGAGATTCACGTTATCGGTGGCCTTATATATGGCAGCGACGGATCCTTGGTCAGCAACGACGCCCCCGCAGCCATTCGACGCTTTGCCTTTGATTACTGCGTGATCGGGTGTTCGGGCTTTGATAAAAATGGCACACCGCTCGATCATGACAGGCAAAAGGTCGCGATCAAGAATGCAGCGATCCGCTCGTCACGGCACAGCATCCTGATTGCGGATCAATCGAAATTCCAAGCCCATCCCTTCATGCGAATTGCCGAAACCACGGATTTCAGTGATTTCGTTACCGACATGATCCCACCACCCCACATCAATGATGCCTTTGAACAGGCAGGGGTCTGCATCACCGTCGTCTGATAGAGAGTGACACCAACACTTCGTAATGCAAGGACATGGCTGTTGCGCAGCAATGCTCCTATGCAACATAGCGCAAATATGCGATTTTAATCGGCACAGGCAGCAGGCTGTGATAGAAGCCGCAACACAAGATTTCCCGCAGACGAGAAAATAGAAAAGACCCGCAAGTGATGAGTAATCAATCGCGCCGTTCCGAATTGCTGATGCCCGCTGGCTCGCTCGAAAAACTGAAAGTCGCCGTCCTTTATGGGGCTGACGCGGTTTACATGGGCACGCCGGACCTCTCACTTCGGGTCAAAAGCCAGATGTCGCTTGATGATGTGGTCGAAGGGATCGACTTTGCCCATGAACATGGCGTTCGCGTTTACCTGACGCTGAACCTGTTCTCGCATAACAAGGATATCGACAAGCTGCCGGAATATGTCGACACCGTGCGCAAGGTCCGCCCCGACGGGCTGATCGTTGCCGATCCCGGTGTTTTCATGTTTGTCTGTGAACATGCACCGGAACTTGACCTGCATGTTTCGACACAGGCCAATGTCTGTTCTTGGCAATCGGTCAAATTCTGGCAAAGCATCGGCGCCAAACTGGTCGTTCTGGGCCGCGAGGTTTCCTACGAGGAACTGACCGAAATCCGCGCCAAATGCCAGGACATCAAGATCGAGGCCTTCGTGCATGGCTCGATGTGCATGACCTATTCCGGGCGTTGCCTGTTGTCGAACTTCATGGCCGAACGCGGCGCCAATCAGGGGGCATGTGCCAATTCGTGCCGCTGGAAATACAAAGTCCACATGAAGCTCAAGGACGGCACGGTCAAGGAACTCAAACTGACCGAAGAAAACCTCGAAATGTTTGACTTCTTCCTTGAAGAAGACATGCGTCCGGGCGAACTGATGGAAATTCAGGAAGACGAACGCGGCTCCTACATCCTCAATTCGCGCGATCTTTGCATCATGCCGAAGCTCGAAGATTACCTGAAAATCGGTGTCGATAGCCTCAAGGTCGAAGGCCGCGGCAAAAGCCCCTATTACGCGGGGCTGGTTGCACGTGCGTATCGGATGGCCATTGATGACTGGTACAAGGACCCGGAAAACTGGTCTGCCGAAGAATATATGAAGGAACTGGCGACCATCCCGAACCGTGGCTATACGTTGGCATTCCATGATGGCCGTCTGACCAATTATGCACATGGCTATGACAGTAATACCAATGTGTCCGATTGGGAATTTGCCGGGATGATTGAAGAAGTCGAAGACGACGCCTTCATCATGTCGGTCAAAAACCGCATGCTGCCCGGCGATGTGATCGAAATCGTCCCGCCGCGCTCGCGCCAGACCATTTTCATCCGCATGTATGAATTCATTGATGCTGCCACCGGCAAGGTCGGCGAAGCGGTGCATGCCAACACCCATCCGCGCATCCGCCTGCCGTTCTCCCTGTTTGAACAGGAAGACCCTGAATTCCTGAAGCGCGAAATCCTGCCGATGACCATCGTGCGCAAGGAAAAGGCCCTGTCCGAAGACGAATGGCAACGCCTGAAACTTGATCAGGAAGGCCACAAGATCGAAATGGGCAAAGGCAATGAAGAACGCTATGACGCCAAACGCGAAGCGCTTCAGAGCGCCCTTGATGACCGCCAGAAAGAACGCTCTTTCAGAACGCCCCGCATCGGCACCAAGGGATGCTGCGGCCGTGGCTGTAATGGCTGCCTGATCTTCTGGCACGATGAAAGCTACGCCAAGGCGCGTGAAATTCTTGCCAAACGCAAACAGGGCGAGATGCTCGAAAAAGACGGCAAAACGATTGCGGCTGAATAAGCTCGCGCCAAGCCCGAAGACAGAAACGGCAGTCAGATCAGGCTGCCGTTTTCTTTTGGCTACCTGATTGCCTTTTCGGCCTGTTGCTCAAGCTTGTCGATCCGGCGCAAGCCCAGCCAGCCCAAGGCAAGAAACATAACAAGCAGGATCGGACTGAGTAGCGTCAGATTGCGTTCCAGAAGTTCCGACATCCCCTCGCCCAAGACGTATCCAAGCGCAAAGAACGCTCCGATCCAGATCAGGATCGAGATGATGCTCAGAGGCAGGAACCGCATAAATGCCATGGAACTCATGCCGACCGGAAACACACTGATCGAGCGGACGGTGTTGGGATAGCGACACAGCATGATATAGGCGACACCATAATGCTCGAACAGGCACATGGTTTTGCCCAGCCACTTTGAAAACGAGTCAGGAAGTTTTCTGACAATCGCATCGCCATATTTCCGGCCCAGCCAAAAGCGCACCATGTCTCCGACAAATGCGCCGGAAATCATCGCAGCCATGGATGGCCCGATCAGAAGGCTTTCGGATACGACAAAGATGCCGACAAAAACCGGCAGGATGCTGGCCTTGCTGACGCAATAGGTAAAGATCAGCGTATAGACCAGTTGCTGATGATCCTGAATCCAAAGATTTATTGTCTCGAACACGTCCGCACTCGCCTGCCTGCCCCAAAGATAAGAAGGCTTCTAGATCAGTCAGGTCATATAAGCGAGTGTGCGGCTTCACACTGCGGACGCGATCACACCATCTCAAACCGGATAGGCTGGGCACCTTCCCAAAGCGTCATCTTGCCGAGCTTATCAAGGTCCTCAAGATTGCTGGTGACCGTGATGAAATGGTTTCCGGCAAGCTGGCCGACCTTGGATGCGAAATGCACACCGCCATAGGCCAGCAGGATTTCGGTTTCGCTGATCCCGCCGGGATAGAGGATGATCTGGCCCGGAGCCGGAAAACTGGTATGGTTTTCGTAACCGACACCAAACTGATAATCGCCAAGCGGCATCCACACGCCCTCGCCGCTCCATCGGACATGGACGGCTTTGCTTTCAAACGGCATGCGATCCATGAAAGCCTTGCAGGTTTGCGGCGCCTTGTCGGTTTCAAGCACCCCGTCAAAGGTAAAAGGGCCAGCGGTGATTTTAATCTTGGTCATGATAAATCCATTCAAACAAATAGCATGATCCAGCCCCACGCAAACGCAAGACTGATCAGGGTAACCGGGATGCCGATGCGGGCATAATCGCCAAAGCCGATGGTAATACCGGCGGCACGGGCCTGTTCGACCGCGATGATATTGGCAACCGAACCGACAATTAAAAAGTTGCCCGACAATGTGCTGAAAACCGCAAGCCCATGCAACAGCTCCGGCGTCCAGTCCGGGCCAAGCGACAGCAACATCATGACCAACGGCACATTGCCAATCGTGTTACTGCCCGCAAGCGAAAGGGTTGCCAGCACCGCCGGATTATCAATCCGAAGCCCGGACAAAGCATCACGGAAAAACGCGGCAATCGCATCATCCCCGGCCATTGCCCCTGTAACGATGAACAGCCCGCAAAACAGGGCCAGCAAATGCCAGTCGACCCTGCCCAACACCTGATCAGTGCCAAGCCTTCGGCTGAGCAACAGCACGGCCACAATCAGCAATGACCAAAGCGCGCGGTCCTCGACAAAGATAAAGATCGCAATTACCGCAAGGGTCGCGGCCAATGCCTTGATCAGCATCGGCCGGTCAAGACGGATCGGCGCGCCTTCATCCAATGCCGCACCGTTTGGCACCTGATCAAACGCGGCGCGCGTCATCGGGCCAAAGGCAATCACCCCATAAACAATCAAAAGCCCGATCAGGGCAGGCACACCACACGCCAGAAGAAAGGCTGTGAAATCAAGCTGCCCGAATTCGGCAATCATCAGGTTCTGCGGATTACCGATCAGGGTCGCGGCCGATCCGGCATTGGCCGCACACGCCACGGCAATCACATAGGGACGCGGATCAAGACGGCGCGCCATTACCCCCTGTATCAGGATCGGCGTCACCGCCCAGACGACAACATCATTGGTCATCACCGCCGACAGGCCGCCACAAATTGCAATCACCCCGGCCAGAAGCCCGCGAGGAGTCAAATCAAGATGGGTGATCCGGCTACCGATCCAGTCAAAGAAACCGCTGGCGGCATATTGCGATGACAACACCATCAGGGTCAGCAAAACCGAAAGTGTCGCGAAATCGACCGATGCGAGTGCCGCATCCCCATCAACCGCGCCGCTTAACAAAAGCACCAGCGCCCCGATCAGCGCAATCCCCGTGCGATTGATCGCAAGCCCCGGCCAACGCCCCAGCGCCATGCCGATGTAGACTCCGCCAAATACGGCAACAACCAGCCAGTCCAATCCGTTCCATCCTGTTTAAATTCGGCGCGCAATAGCAGCCTGTTATTTACCGCTACTCTGGTAATCGGACGCGGTCAATCACATCTCGGGCAGGCTGCGGGATATGCACAAATTGCAATGCCCCATGTTGAAATCCGATAAATCACCTTCTTGCCAATCCAAAAACCGGCCTTTCGCGCCATTTTGTGCGAAGCAACATGCTTTGTTCGACGTTTCTGCGGTTGTTCCATGACAAAACGCCATAAAATTTCACTTGCACGTGGAGTTTAACAGGCGTACATCGCGACTTGCCCAAAGTCGCACGTGCCTGTGGTGGTCCTGCTTATGGAACCCTGTAGGACTTACTTAAAGCAACGACGGTGTAGGGCTTTTTTGGTCTCAGGTGGTTGTCCAAATACCACCGACACTGAAGAGGCACACCATCATTGCCCTACGTGCGGACGGGAAACTCCCATCCATAGCGAGGCAAAAAGTTTCGCAAGTTCCGGTAGGCACCGGAGCTTATCAGCCTGACGGTAGTCCGCGTTAATGCGCCTCCACCGCGCCTAAACGCATCAGGTACCGCAAGCTGCCATATCGTGGAATGGGAGAACGCCCCAATGGCAACGCAGCGTATTATCGATTTTCTCGCCCAGAACCGACCGGAAGGTCCGTGCCTGGTCGTCGACCTTGACGTGGTTCAGCGTAACTACGAAACCTTCACCCGTGCCCTGCCGGATTCCCGCATTTTCTATGCGGTCAAGGCAAACCCGGCACCGGAAGTTCTCAGCCTGCTTGCCGATCTTGGTAGCAACTTCGACACTGCATCCGTGCCCGAAATCGAAATGGCAATGGCCGCAGGTGCGAGCCCAGAGCGTATTTCGTTTGGCAACACTATCAAGAAAGAACGCGATATTGCGCGTGCCTACGAAATGGGTGTTCGTCTGTTCGCCGTTGATTGCGTCGAAGAAGTCGAAAAGATTGCCCGTGTTGCGCCGGCTTCGCGTGTGTTCTGCCGCATCCTGACCGATGGCGAAGGTGCCGAATGGCCGCTGTCGCGCAAATTCGGTTGCGCGCCGAGCATGGCGCTTGAAGTACTCGAACATGCCCATCACATGGGTCTGGACGCCTATGGCGTTTCCTTCCATGTCGGATCGCAGCAGTGCAATCTTGATGCTTGGAACATCGCCCTTGCAGAAGCCTCTTCGATTTTCCGCACCCTGGCCGAAAAGGGCATCGGCCTTCGCATGGTCAATATGGGCGGCGGTTTCCCGACCCGTTATCTGCGCGACGTTCCGGCAACCGAAGCGTACGGTGCCGCAATCATTGACGCGCTTCACACCCATTTCGGCAATCACATGCCCGAAACCATCATAGAACCGGGCCGTGGCATGGTTGGCGATGCAGGCGTGATCAAAGCTGAAGTCGTTCTGATTTCGCGCAAACATGCCGATGACGATGTGCGTTGGGTTTACCTTGATATCGGTAAATTCGGCGGCCTCGCCGAAACCATGGACGAGGCAATCCGTTATCCGATCACCACGATCCATGACGGCGGCGATGTTGCACCGTGCGTTCTTGCCGGTCCGACCTGTGATTCGGCCGACGTACTCTACGAAAAGAAACCCTACGACCTGCCGGTTGCACTGACAATCGGTGACGAGGTTCTGATCGAAGCAACCGGTGCCTATACCACCACTTATGCCTCGGTGGCGTTCAACGGTTTCGCACCGCTGACCGCCTATGTGATCTAGGGATCGCATCGATGATCGTGATTGATCGCGAAAACAGCCTTTCGCACGTTGAACGTGAAAAGCTGCTTGATCGCGTCATGGGTCCGGCGCGCTTTCAGAAATCGTCTGAATTGCTGCGTCGTGGCCGCCTTCCGGCTGATGGCCTGGCGTTTGTCGCCTTTGATGGCAAACACATGATCGGAACCGTCCGGTTGTGGAATGTCAAAGCCGGTGACAGCGGATCTTCGCTGTTGCTGGGGCCGCTTGCGGTTGAAAAGGCCTATAACGGCTCGGGCGTTGGTGCGGGTTTGATGTATGCGGCGCTCAATGCTGCACAGTCAGCAGGGCACCAGTCAGCTCTGCTGGTCGGCGACCCGGATTATTACGCGCGCTTCGGCTTCCATGCGGCCCCTGCCAACGGGCTTCTGATGCCCGGACATTTTGATCGCCATCGGTTCCTTGGCATCAATCTTGGCAATGGCGATGCCCTTTCAGGTTCCACGGGCATCCTTCGGGCCACTGGCCAGATGACACATTAAGTTGGCACATTGATAAAACGACCTTAATCTGATTAAAAAGCCCCGCAGCTGATGCTGCGGGGCTTCTCTGTTGCGGGCTTTTCGATCATCAACTAGTGCAGTTGTTGCGCGACAGCCAGCCGATAAAGATACCGTTATGTTCAAGCCGCTGATGGCTGAAACATTCGCCGCCGGGATAGGCCCCGCTTGCCGGAGTAAAGCGCACGGTTCCCTCGCCTGGCAGACGGTTGGTATTGGCCTCGACCAGTTCGGTATGAACCTCGCCAAGTCCATCTGCTGGCGCAAGACAGTCATAGCGCCCGCCATTATTATTGATCGTGCGAACGCCGACCATGCCATGGTTCAACGGCCAGGCTTTCAGAACCGATGTCAGATCACCGCTTGATACGGCAAGGCAGGAATTGATTGCTGGCATCAGTTCGTTGATCAAACGTGTCCATTCCGGATTGTCGGGCTTTTCAAGTTCCTCGATATCGACGACCGGGAAATCGCCGGGGGCAAGTGCAAGCCCGGTAATTTCGGCCGAAACCGCACATTTGGTCGAACCACTCGGCCCGGTCCAGATCGCTTCCTGCCCTTTCCCACGAATTGAATATATCTCGTTGGCATATTCGTATCCCGACCCGGTCCGCTTGATGTTCAGAATCAGGGGTTCCCGGCCAAGGAATTCCACGACCGCCTCGTCCTTGCGGCCTTCAAATGTTGCATAGAACCGGCTTTTATCCTCGCAGACAAAGGTCTGGCGTCCGGTAACCGGGGCCATTGCCGCCTCGCCCAGGGCGGCTTCGATCCGGCTTAATGCAACCTTGCTTTGTGCCATCGCACCGCTGACTTCATGTTCATCCGGGGTACCCGGTGTGCCATCGACGGTTTTTGATCCACCGGCAAACCGTCCCATCGCAAAATCAAGATTCAGGGTAAAGTTCAATGTCTCGCCATCGCTGCTGCCGCCAAAATTGATACGCTTGGCATCTTCGGTGAAGCGCAGCAATGTGCCATTACGGTAATAGAATTTGATATCCGAACTGCCATAATCGCCAAGGTCACGATGTTCCTCGACATAGACCGGCTCACCGTCTGTCGTGACATAGGCCTTGAATGTCGTCTTGCTGTCCCCAGCACTATAACTGCCCGGGATCACGCGCAGGTCGGGCAATTGCGCCTTGATGGCCGCTACATCGCGATCAACATCGGAGCTGCCGCCATTCCGTGCGGCGGCGGCGGATTCCGGTCCGGCGCGCTTGACCAGAACCGCGACATCATCGGGCGAATCATTCGTCAGCACGGGATATGCCTGATCATTGCGAAACAGAAGATCGCCATTCTTGGTCTCGATCTTTGCCTCAATCACATAACGATGGCGTGGATCAATCTGTTTGGCGTCATAGGGCAGGATAAATACCATCGGCGGATTGGTCGCCGGATGGGTGACGGATGCAATTTCCATCGACGGCGCATCGGCTTTTGATACATCAAGAAGTCGCACGACAAGGTTCGCACTGTTTGGTGCCAGCGCAATCCTTTCGCGGAAAACGACGGTGCCGGTAACCCGGTCCTGATTGGATTGTAGTCCGGTACAGCCCGTGACCAGGGCCAAAAGCCCGATCATCAATACCGCCTGCAACCTTCCCCAAATCCATGAAGAGAGTTTCATTATGGCCTCAGTTTGCTCGTGTTTTTATCGGGTGTAGTCCCCCACCCCTAATCGTGAACGCAAACAGCAAGAAAACCAAGGCCAAAAAGCGGCAAAATTACTGATTAAAGTTATGTTATTTCATCACGGCACTCAGGCGGCAAAACCGCCTGACACCATGGAACCCAGTACCTGCCTAACCGGCAAAGCGGGTGCAAACCTGCCCCGCCACATCGGTTTCAATCGCCAACAAAGCACCTTCAAGATCGTTGCCATTGCCGTCCAGCCCGACGGATGCTGACGTGATATAAAGCGTTTTAAGATCCGGGCCACCAAAAACACAACTGGTCGGCTGGGTCACCGGCAATTCGACAATACGATCCACCGATCCATCGGGTGCAAACCGGATCAGGCAACTCCCCCCCCAACGCGCGTTCCAGATATAGCCATCCGCATCCATTGCCGATCCATCCATATTCCCGCGTGCGTGCGGACCAAAGAACGGTTTCGGGTTTGAAGGCACACCGGTCGCCATATCGAAATCATAGACATCAAGCGTGTTCCTGATCGTGTCGCCAAAGAACATCTTTGTGCCATCGGCCGACCACAGCAACGTATTGGAAATCCCGATATCAGCAACAAAGCGTTTGATATCGCCATTCGGCTCGACCCGGTTCAAAGTTCCCGTCGAAACCGTCACGGGCAGGTCTTCGCCATTCGGACCAATATTGTTTTGCATGGTCCCGAGCCAGAACCGCCCTGCCGGATCGACACGCGCCTCGTTGGACCGATTGCCGGGGTGATCTGCATCTGGGGCAACAAACGGCGTGGTCTGTCCACTTTCGGCATCCAGAAACGCCAAACCGTCGGCCAAGGCCACCAACAGCCCGCCACTCGTGCGTGGCACGATCGCCGATACTGGCTGATTGAAAGTCCAACTGCGCGATCCGCCATCGCTCGGGCGCAAGGCGAATGCGGTTTTGCCGACAATGTCGACCCAATAAAGGACACCATCCTCAACATCCCAATGCGGTCCTTCGCCCAGCGTACAGCGCAGATTTGGCAGGACCGTTTTAACTTTGGACATAATATCTCCCTGATATTCTGGCGGGTTTTCCCCGTTTTAACCTGTCCCCTTAATGCAAACCAGTCGGCCATCAAGCCACGATCCGGCGCAGGGAAATCGTTATGTCTATTGCTATCGCGAAAGGGAGAAACTGAAAAGTCATTTTGTATGATGATTAACTTAAACCATGGATCGCAATCGCAACTCGGTTGCATTTTCATTTGGTTATTGATAGGCATTCTCATATTCAGTTGCCTGCTTTGCCGGATATAATCCGTCATTTCGCATCGGCACCGACTTCTTGCGAGTTTCCGCCCAATGTTCGATCTGAAAAATGTCTCCTTCCAAAGCGAAGGCAAGAACCCGAAAACGCTGCTTGGCGATATATCGGTGTGCTTCCCGACAGGCGAATTCAGCGCGATTGTCGGACATAACGGATCGGGCAAAAGTACGCTTTTGAAATTGCTCGCCCGCAAAAATAAACCGGCATCCGGCCAGATCACGCTCGATACCCGGATTCTAGATACTCACAGCACGCGCGATTTCGCCCGTAAGGTCGCCTATCTGCCGCAAAGCCCGATTGTCCCGGCCCATCTCAGTGTCCGCGAACTGGTTGCCTTTGGCCGATATCCGTGGCGCGGTGCCTTTGGCCGATATCGCGCGGAAGATCACGAAAAAATCGACCGTGCCATAGAAATGACCCACGTCACCGAATTTGCCGACCGCTTTGTCGCAAGTCTTTCGGGTGGGGAACGCCAACGTGTCTGGCTCGCCATGCTGCTTGCCCAGGATGCCCCAGTTCTGTTGCTTGATGAACCGACATCCGCCCTTGATGTCGGTCATCAACGCGACATCCTGCAACTTGTCGCCAATCTTAAATCCGAAATCGGCCTTACCGTGATTGCCGTTCTGCACGATATCGACATGGTCGGGCGGTTTGCCGATCATATCCTCGCCCTTCGCGGCGGCCGAACGTGCTGGCAGGGCACAGCAGCCGACTTCATGCAGGCCGATACGCTTCGCGATATTTTCCAAACCGAAATAGGTGTGATCCGCTTGCCGGAATCCACTCATTATGTCAGTTACATAGCCTAGGACCCTGACCATGCGAAACCGTCTGATCGCTTCAATTGCCTGTTCCTGCATGATTGCAACCGGCATCCTTGCACCGACCATCGCCCCGACAATCGCATTGGCTGAAACCTATCGCCATGAAATGGGAACGGTAAATTTCGCAACACCCCCGACCCGGATTGCCGTATCGAACTGGTCACTGACGGAAACGGTTCTGGCCCTTGGTCTTGATCCGGTCGCCATCCCGGAGGCCGACGGATATCGCGCATGGGTCGTCGAACCTGCCCTACCCGCTGAATTTGCCGATCTTGGCGAACGCAGATCCCCTAACCTCGAAGTTCTGCGCGATAGTCGCCCCGACGTCATCCTGATCAGTAACGAAGTCGCCATGGCCTATGACAAGCTATCGGCTCTTGCCCCAACCATGGTCTATTCGATCTATAACAGCGATCAGTCCGCCCTTGAAAAGGCCGAGGAGCTCACGCGCAATATCGGTAAACTGACCGGGCGCAGCGACAAGGCCGAGGAAATCATCGCGTCGGCCAATCAACGGGTCGCCGCCGCCGCCGACCGCATCCGCAAGGCCGTTGGTGATGATGCCAAATTCTCGGTCGTACGCATCCTTGATGGTGCCCATTTCCGCATTCACGGCACTACATCGCTTTTCGGATCGACACTGGCGCGGATGGGATTTGCCAATGCATGGACCGGCCCGCTTAATGGCTGGGGCTTCAGCAATGGCGAAATTGGCGATCTTGCCAAACTCGGCCCGGCTCATGTCGCCTATATCGAACCCACCCCCGATCCGGTAAAGGCCAAACTTTTTGCCTCTCCGGTCTGGAAGGCGCTGCCGTTCAACCGGCAAAACACCATCTATGAAGTCCCTGCAAGCTGGACATTTGGCGGGCTTTTGTCGGCAGCACGTTTTGCCGAACAGCTTGCTGATGCCGTGACCAAGACCACCGCACAGGGGTCGTAAACCGATATGATCAGACACCTGTTTCTTCGCCTCTTCGTGATCGCCGGTTTAACCGCACCACTTACGCCCCAAATGGCCCATGCCGATCCGATCACCATTGAACATGAGCGCGGCACCCTGAAGCTTGATGCCCCTGCTAAACGCATTGCCGTGACCAATTGGGCGACAACCGAAACCGTCATTGCACTGGGGTTGGACCCGGTCGCAATTGCCGATCCCGACGATTACCTTGACTGGGTTGCCAAGCCGGACCTTCCCGAGAACTTCACCGATATTGGCCAGCGCGCCGCCCCCAATATGGAAGCTCTGCGCGCGGCCAAGCCCGACCTGATCGTGATCAGCAAGAACCTTGAAATGGCATATGACAGTTTCAATGCCATCGCTCCAACCATCGTATTGTCGGTCTATAACAACAATCGCGATGCCCTGCCCGAGGCGCAAAAACTTCTCGAAACCGTCGCCAAGGCCACCGATCGTCAAGCCGAAGCCAAAGCATGGCTTGACAATGCCGATGTCAAATTCGCTGAATATGGCGATCGTGTCCGGGCCGCCATGCCGCCGGGGCGCGCCCTTGCCATTACCCAGTTCGTCTCCGAAAGTCATATCGGACTTTATGGCAAATCATCTCTGCCCGGCACGGTACTTGCAAAAATGGACCTGCCGCTGGCCTATCAGGGGCCAGTCAATAATTGGGGCTTTGCCAAGGGTGGCGTCGAGATTCTTGGGCCCCGCGCCCAGGATACACTGGTGTATCTGAACCCGGTGCCCGACGTGATCCGAGAAAAAGTCTGGGCATCCCCGGTCTGGAAAATCCTTGATTTCGTTAAGAATGACCGGGTCTATGAATTGCCCGTCGTATGGGCCTATGGCGGCATGCCATCGGCCTTGCGCTTTGCCCGGCTTCTTGCCGAAAGTATGGAAAGCGGCCCGGTTAAATGAGCGGCCAAAAGTCCCGTGAAGCGAACCCTGCAATGACACGCGCCATCAATAGTGACATGAACCGCTTTTTCCATCGCGGCCCGGCGATCCTGTGCCTTGTCCTTGCGATCTGTTCCGTTGCCATCCTGATCAACGACCTTTGGCCGTTCCTGCAAAACGGCGCCGGGATGAATGTGCTGTTTCATCCCGACGAAACCGATTTCGACCAAATCCTGTTTCATTTCAGCACCCTGCCCCGTATCGCGATGGCCTTTATCTGCGGGGCCGGTCTGGCCTTGGCTGGGGCGGCGATCCAGACGGTATTGCGCAACCCCTTGGCATCGCCGACCACCCTTGGGGTTGGTGCCGGTGTTGAATTTGCCCTGACGGTTTTCCTGCTTCTGGCCCCTGCGGCCTTGGCCCCGTTCAAAGAAGCCGCTGCCCTTGCCGGTGGCATGATCGCCCTTGGCGCGGTTTATCTGATTGCATCGCGGCGCGCCAATGCGACACTGTGGCTGATCCTGGCCGGGATGATCATCAATCTGATGCTGCAATCGGGCACGCAGATTTTCCTGCTGTTTAACGAACAATATCTGCAATCGGTCTTCATGTGGGGGGCAGGAGATCTCGCGCAAAATGGCTGGGACTCAACGCAGTTTGTTTTGCCCCGCCTGCTGGTTGGTGTTGCGGTTGTGCTGTTGCTCTCACGCCCGCTTGATCTTCTTGCCCTTGGTGACGACACCGCAAGCTCGCTTGGTGCGCGTGTAACCATCTTGCGACTGCTGATTCTGGGCTTTGCCGTCTTCATTACCGCATCGGTCATTTCGGCCGCCGGATTGATCGGTTTTATCGGTCTGGCGGTTCCAGCCGCCCTGCGCATTGCCGGTCTGACGCGTTCGCGCGATCTGATGATCTATTCGCTGTTGACCGGGGGCTTTGCATTGCTGTGCATCGACTTCCTTGTCCGGCAGATGAATGGGCTTGGCGGTGACATCGTTCCGACAGGTGCGGCCACCGCATTGATCGGAGCCCCCTTCATCATTCTGATCCTGCGCAAGGCACGGATCATGCCCGGCCAGCAAAGCGAGGACCACCACCCCGATCAGCAGATTGTCTCGAAAAATGTGCTGAGCCTGGTACTGGTATTAGGGTTGGTTACAGGCCTCGGCTTATCTTTGTTTGTATCGTTTAACGGCCATGATTTTGTGCTTCTGACCGGCGGTGAAAGCTTCCATGACATCCTCCTCCAGCGTTCCGAACGCACCTTTGCCGCGATCATTTGTGGTGCGGCACTGGCGGTTTCAGGCACGTTAATTCAACGCGTTGGTCGCAATCCTTTGGCCAGCCCTGAAATTACGGGCGTCAGTTCTGCTACGGCACTTGCCATGATCATCGCCCTTGTCTTCTTTGGCTTCGGGCAACGCGCAGATCTGATGTTTGTCGGGGCGGTCGGCGGGATCATTTCGCTGATCATTTTATTACTTTTATGCCGAAAATTCACCCACGCCCCGCATTACCTATTACTCAACGGCCTTGCTTTAACCGCCATTTTGGGTGCCATTGTACGGATTGCTCTGACCCGCAGCGGCACACAGACCTCAATGCTGATTTCCTGGCTGGCCGGCACCACATATTTTACCCGCATGGACGAAGTCCTCATCGTCGCGGGGGTTACTGTGGCCTTGCTGATTGTGGTGATTACGGTCCGTCGTCCGCTTGAACTGGCATCATTTGGCAATGATCAGGCCACCTCGCTAGGCCTTGGCATTTCAGGCTTCCAGTTCTTCATCATGCTGCTTGCTGCCATCCTTGCCGCCAGTGCCACCCTGCTTGTCGGGCCGCTTAGTTTTGTCGGACTGATGGCACCGCATTTGGCGCGTATTGCCGGGTATCGGCTTGCAGGCGGCCATTTGCTTGGTGCGGTTCTGATCGGGGCGAATGTAATGATGGTGGCCGAGTGGATGGCCAGAAACCTGCTTTATCCGCAACAACTGCCAACCGGCCTGATCGCGGCACTGATCGGGACGGCCTATTTCCTGTTTCTGGCAATCCGAAAACGCTAGGGCTTTGGCCAGTTCTCAGCCATCGCATAAGCCTTTTCAAGGCTATCAGCATGTTTAATCGGAAATGGCAGCATCTTTGCAAAGTTACTGCTCTCCAATTCTTCGGCATGACCTTCGTGGTCGTGGTCATCGACCCGGATCACGCCAAACAGAAACGCCGATAACCTGCCACGATTTTGCTTGAACCAAAGGGCGGCCTGTTTGCGGGTTTCGTGATCCTGATCAGTATGGCCCTGAACCGTCATGATCAGAAGCACCGGTTGTGTTCGGACCGAAAGCGCATGAAGGGCGGTGATATAGGCAGCCCCGTCCGCTTCGCTTTGGGCATCTTTCATTTCAAACAGGACAATCCCGTGACGCGGTTCCGAACTTGTAAACATTCCGTCTCCTGAACACCGAAACACCCGGCGGGACGCCCCGCCGGGTTGCTATGCTGCTATATACCGCCAGATCAGAATTCCCGACGGAATCCGATCAGGATCGTCCGGCCAAGTCCGGCAATGGAATATCCGCGAAGGGCGGTTGCTGCCGGGTTTTCATAGCTGGTATCAAGAATATTCTCGATGCCAAGCCGCGCCGTTCCGCCCATCACCGGGTAATTGGCCGACAGGTTGAAAACCAGACTTGGTTTGATTGTCTCGTCTTTGATACGGTTACGTTGGGCGGTATATGTGCCATCAAACCGAACATTCAGATCATCCCAGACATAACTGTCGACATAGCCCGTGAACCGGAAGGGCGATGGAATGCGGTTGTTGGGCAGCCAGCTTTCCAGATCGCCGTCTTTATCTTTGTCATATTTTCCTTCAACATAAGACGCCAAAGCCCCGACATAGGTATTTTCGGTCAGATCATATTCTGCACTCAGCTCCGCACCGATGATGCGTTCTTTTTCCTGACTGAGCGCATTGGTCGCAGGGTCAAAATTGTTACCGTGTTCGTTGGTACTCATATATACTGCCCCAGACGTCCGGAAATTACGCGTGTCATAACTTGCGGCAAGTTCATATGTCTTGACCTTGGATGCTTCGACATCGATCTGCGAGAAATTCAGTGGTACCCCTTGGGTCCCGGCACGACGGGTGTAGGCACCAACATCGGGAACGGCAAAACCTTCGCTATAGCTCAGTGATGTATCAAACTGATCGGTCCAGTGAACCACCGCAGATGCGTTATAGGTAACGGCATCATAGGTCGTGCTGCCGCCGGTAAATTGCGCTGCAGGGAAATAGGCACTCGCGACGCCACCGACATAGCGCATATAGTTAGGCCGCAGGAAATCATCGACCGTCAGATCATATGTCTCATAACGAACGCCGCCAGAAACATCGACAAAACGCGTGATCGGCGCACTTAATTGGGCAAAAACCGCCTTGCCGTCCTGATCCATTGGTGCGCCGATGTCGCGTCCACTAACGGTGCGATACTTGATCTCATCAAATGTCAGATCCCCGCCCCAGCTAAGTGTCAGTCCGTCATACAAATCGTCAATTCCGGTATCGGTTGAAAGTTTGACCCCATATTTCTGCGCATCAATAACCGACTGTCCCAGCGGATCCTCAACCGCGGGGCTGCCCGGTAATGCGACCAGTGCAAAATTATAGGTCGCATCATACTGTGCCCGCGACGCCTGCTTGTAGGTGTCATTGTAAAACAGTTTAAGATCGCCACGGCCCAAAGCCCCCAGATCAAACTCGTATCCAGCAGTCAAATATTCGCTTTCTTCCTCAAGCGGCTGCCCGTCATATGGGGCCAAAAAATTCACTGCCGCAGGATTGGCCCGCACGTCGGGATAGTAATCCGGCTTCTGACTGAACCGGACGATTTCGGTCGAAAGCGAAACCCGGTGTCCTTCAAGAAAACCATAGCCGAGCTTGCCAAACAGGTTCAGATTCTCGGCATTGTCAAAACTACCCTGCCCCATCATCGGGTCGGACGGCATTTGTTTCCCATAGCCGCTATACTGGTTTTCGGATGTTGATCCGGTAACACTTGCAGCATAGTCGAATTTCCCCACGCCACCGCTGCCGGAAAGAGTAAGCGACGGCGCAAGGCTGTCACCGATATCCTGAGTGAATGCTTTTACATGGGTATCGACAACAAAGATGTTCTCCCCCGGTGTCCCGGTCTTGGTTACGATATTGACCGTCGCCCCGGTTGCACCCTCTCCGTTCAGGGCGCTTGAACCCGGAATAACTTCGATGCTTTCGATCAGTTCCGGATCAATCATTGACAGAATGCGGCTGGAATTACGTAGCGGCGTATTGCGACCAATCCCGTCAACAAGCACCTGTATGTCGCGCCCTCGGAAAGTTTCCGTGCTGCTGGTCAGGGTTTGCGCATCGAACATAAAGCCGGGAACAGCATCCCGCAAAAGGGTCGAAAGACTGTTGGACTTTGCGAGCTGCGCCTCAATCTGGTCGCGGCCAATTAGCGCCACTGAGGGAGACATGCTTTTTATTGAGCGTTTCGAACGACTTGCCGAAACCACAATATCCTGCAGGATGATCTCGCCACTATCCGACTTTGCCGCCGGAATGATTTTTACGCTGTCAGCCCCGATAAACTCAAAATCATACCCGCTACCTTCCAGCAGGGTTCGCAATGCTTCCGTCGCGGTTACATCCCCTGCAAACGGCGTTGCAACCACCCCTGCAAGATCGCCCTGTACAATCAGCTGCAAACCAAACTCGGTCGCCAGTTGATCAAGTGCCGCGCGGAGATCTTGCGTTTCAATGCGGATTGTATGGACCGTATTAGCGTCCTGTGCCTGCACCATTCCGGTACTGCAGATCATCAGGACAGACACAAGTGCGCTTGTTCCAAGCAGGCGCATCATCGCGCTTCGTTCGTGTTTCAAGATCATTCCCCCATATCCGAAAGATAATAATGCAAATCACTATTACCCTCATGACGAATGGGTAGCGGGAATGAGGAGGTCATTTTGTTTATTTTTTTGAAATCAGATGAAAACCACCCGGATAGGCTTTATTTTCAAGATCATAGGCTGCCATCAGAGCATTCATCGCACTGTCGGGTTTTGCCAGATCGAAATTTCCGGTAACGAAAATATCGCCCATACGCGGATCAAGGATAAAGTTCTGCCCCGGCAAAAGCGGCGAAATCCGTGCGATCAATTCCTCAAGCGACATATCGTTAACCATCCAGCGACCATTCCGCCATCCGGCAATGCGATCCACATCGCGCGTACCATAACGCATGTCACCCGTTGGCAACTGCCACGCGGCACGCCCGGCGGAAAGCTTTGCCAAACGTATGTTGCCGTCACTCTGGCGCAGATCGACCAAACCTTCGCTGACTTCCACCCGGGCGAGCCCCCCCCATTTCGAAGCCACAAAGGCGGTGCCGACGGCCTGGGCGGTAATATCATTCAGACGAACCCGTAAAGGCCGGGATTTGTCAGGAGCAACTTCAATATAAATGCCACCTTCAAGAACCGTAATATCGCGCCCGGTATCATCATATTTGACCGCAAGCCGTGTTCCCGGTTCCATCCAGACCCGTGAACCATCTGTCAGTTCGTGAATTTCGCGGACCGCACTGGCATCGTTGGCCGCGATCAGATCCGGATCGCGACGAAGCCCGCCCAGCACAAACAGACCGACGAGGACCAATCCGATAGCTGCCGCCAGCTTCGGCCGAAATCGGCGTTTGCCGGATCGCATTCCCGGCAATCGCCCCTGCCCGCCTTCAAGTGCGCCAAGACGTTCAAGATCGGCGCGGATGCCGTCAAGATCGACGGGTTGTCTTGCAGTGTTTTCCTGCGCTGGTCGCGGACTATCCGTTACGGCTATTTCCATGCTGCGCCATGTCTGGCGTGCCCGCATCAAAAGCCGCACATTGCCTGAATTTTCAGCCTGCCAGTTCTCAAAAGCCGTCTGCTCACATCGATCCAGATCCCCCTGGTCAAGTCGGATTGCCCAAAAATCGGCAATGTCTTCATTGCTTTGGCAGTCGTCGGGATAGCGAAACTCTGTCATGGCAATGGCGGGATCCGGCAATTGATCGAATAGTTTGATATGTAAAAGACGAATGGCAACGCACAAAGAGGATATTCAGTTTTCATATCGCGCCAGCACCGTTCGACAATGTTTAAGAGCATGACGCAAGTGTTTTTCGACCATATTGCGACTGATGCCAAGGGCTTCTGCGGCCTCCGCCGGGCTGAGATGGTCGCGCTTGCACAGCAGGAAAGCATCCCGGCAGCGCGGCGGCAATCCATCAATCGCCCGACCGACAATAGCGATACGTTGCCGGTCTGCACTTATTTGTTCTGGTGTCACACTATCCCCGATTGCATCGGGTATATCGGCAAGGTCGGCGGGATCGGTAAAATCAAGCGGATTTCGATTGCGACGGCGCAGCGTATCAATCGCCAGATTGGTTGCCATTCGCATCAGATAGGCAGGCGGATTGTCAACGTCGCGCGGGTCGACGGCACGTTTGCGAAGTTGGATATAAAGGTCTTGCAACACATCATGGCTTTCCTCGCCAGCGGGCAGATATTTCTGCACCTGACGCAACAGGCGCCCGTGGTATTGTTGATATATCCCATCCCAGAAACGGTCCCTGACCGTCATGTCTCTCACCGGCTTAATCAATAATGATAACGGTTATCATTTTCATCGATGCTTATACAGCGCACGGTTTCAGGGTCAATCCCAAAAGCAAAAGGCCCGCTTGCGCAGACCTTTGACTTTAAAGTGAGCGGTGATTTGATCAGTCTTCAAAGTGGCCTTTGGCAGCAAAACCACCACCCTGATAGATCACAGCCGGGTCGTGACGGTCTTCGACCGGGAAGGCTGCCTCGATTTCTGCGCGGAAGATCTCGGAACTATCCAGCGGCTGCCAGCCGATCAGTTCGGCATGGTCGTTGCTCCACCATTTGGTGCGGTTGTTCGAAACCCCATACATCACCAGATGGCCGGTCATCGGTGCATCAAACACTGCCTTCATCAGGGAAATGAAGTCACGCGGGCTCATCCAGGTCGACAACATCCGGCGATCGCGCGGCTTTTCAAAACATGACCCGATACGAAGCGAGACGGTTTCAACATCGAACTTGTCGAAATAGTAACTCGCCAAGGCCTCGCCATAGCATTTGGTGACGCCATACAGACTGTCAGGGCGCAGTTCGGATTTGTCATCAAGCTTGGTCGTGCGCTTGTGGAACCCGATGGCGTGGTTCGAACTGGCAAACAGGATGCGTGGCTTGCCGTTTTTGCGGGCACCTTCATACAGGTTATAGGTGCCAAGGAAATTGGCCTGCAGCAGGTCATCAAATGCGGCTTCGACCGAAATCCCGCCCAGATGAATGATCCCGTCGCAATCCTTGGTCAATTCATGGACAGCCGAACGATCCGAAAGATCGCACGGCACGACTTCCTCGCCCGGACCAGCCGGATCCATCGGCGCGATATCCGAAAGGCGCAGCACATCGGCATAGCCTTTAAGCCCCTCACGCAGGATTTTCCCAAGGTTGCCAGCAGCACCGGTAATCAGCAAACGTTTCATTGTCTTCCTCTTTGAAGTCATCTTGCCCCGCGATCAGCCACCACCAAACACAAGGTTCGGCAACGTCAGCGAAATCGCAGGCACATAGGTTGTCAGCATAAGCGCCGTCAGGATCGCCAGATAAAACGGCCAGATCGTCATGACGGCCTTTTCAATCTTCACCCCGCCAATCGCACAACCGACAAACAGGCAGGAACCCACCGGCGGCGTACAAAGGCCAAGGCCCAAATTCATCATCAAAACCATGCCAAACTGGATCGGATCCATGCCAAACTGGGTCGCCAGCGGCAGGAAGATCGGCGTACAAATCAGGATCAATGCCGCCATATCCATGATCATGCCCGCCACCAGCAACATAAGATTGATCAGCAACAGAACCATGATCGGATTATCGGTGATCGATGTAATCGCATGGGCCAGTGCATCGGGCACCTGATAGAAGGCCAGCATATAGCCATAGGCCGATGCACACCCGACCAGCAACATGACAAGAGCCGTCGTTTTAGCCGATTGCTTGACCGCAGCAACAAAGCCCGCCCAATTGAGTTCACGATAAACAATCCCGGTAATGATCAACGCATAAGCCACGCCAATCGCACCGGATTCTGTCACGGTGAAGATACCGCTCAGAACGCCGCCGACAATAATGACCGCCGTGAAAAATCCGGGAATGGCACGAATGGCCGTAACCCCGACAACGCGCCATCCCGGAAACGGAACCGACGGGTAACCGTGTTTTATCGCTACCAGCCAAGTGGCAAGCCCAAGCAACAGACACATGATGATGCCCGGCACCAGACCGGCCATGAACAGCTTGGAAATCGAAATCCCGCCACCGGCCGCGACAGCATACAGGATCATGTTATGGCTAGGCGGGATCATGATACCCGCAATCGACGAGGTCACCGTGACGTTGACCGCATAATCCGCACGGTAGCCTTCCTTTTTCATCACCGGAATAAGGATCGAGCCAAGCGCGGAGGTATCGGCAACAGCAGACCCGGAAATGCCGCCAAACAGCATCGATGAAAATACGTTCACAATGCCAAGTCCGCCACGGCGGCTGCCGACAAGGGCGGTTGCGAACTGTACCAGCCGGTTGGCGATCCCGCCATGCAGCATCAGTTCACCGGCAAAGATAAAGAACGGAATGGCCAGAAGCGAAAAGGCACTGATCCCCGAACCGATGCGCTGAAATGCGATCAGGGTTGGCAGACCTTCGAAGAAGAAAGTCGCAAGGGCAGCAACGCCAAGTGCGAGGGCAACGGGCATACCAATGACAATGCCAATGGCAAACAGGCCCAAAAGAATGGTCATGCCCATTTATTCGGTGTCCTTATCAAGCAATTTGTCACTGTAAAAACGGCTTTGTGCGATGGTGTTCCAGCCACTGAGGATTTTAAGGATATGGACAACGCTGTAAAAAGCGATGCCTGCGCCGCAAACCATCATCGGGATCGACCGCATGCCATCTGGAATGTGAATGATCGGCATTTTCTTGGCCCAGTTAAAGACAACAAGATCATATCCGCCGATAAACATGTAATAGCCAAACACCACCATTGCGGCATAGCTGATCAGGGCCATGACCGCCGCCGCCTTGGGCGGCAATGCATCGCGGAAAAACGATACCGAAAGATGGCTGTTGTCGCGGATACAGGCGGCCGCAACAGGAAAGGTGATCAGAACGATCAGGATCAGAGAAAGCTGCTCGACCCAGGTCGGGGTTTCATTGAGCACATAGCGCCCGAAAACCAGCCAGGCAAAAGCGGGAATAAGCGCCACCAGCGCAATTCCGCCGATCAGATTAAGGATTTTGGCAAGTCTGCCACCCAAACGGTCAAGCATCCCGGTGAGTTGAGAAAACATTCGCACGCCGCCAGAAATGGATTAACGAAAAAGACTGGATACAAGCGTAAAGAAGGGCGGCGAGAATATCGCCGCCCTTCCATGGCTTGATCAATTATTTCTGGGCGTCCTGGATCGCCTTGACCAGACCGGCCAGATCCGGGTTGGCTTTGATGAAGTTGTCATAGACAGGCTTCATCGCATCCTGGAACGCGGCCTTGTCAGCGATTTCGTTCACTTCGATACCGGCAGCAACAACTTTCTCTTTGGACTGTTCTGCACGTTCTGCCCAGGCAGCGCGCTGAACCTTGACCGACTCATCGGCTGCTTCCTGAAGGATTTTCTTTTCGTCATCCGACAGACCGTCATACAGCGACTTGTTGACGCACAGGCATTCCGGAAGGATCAGGTGCTGGGTCACGGAATAGTATTTCGCCGCTTCGAAATGGCCCGAGCTGTCATAAGACGGATAGTTATTTTCCGCACCGTCGATCACACCGGTTTTCAGCGACTGGTAAACTTCGCCATACGGCATCGGGGTTGCGTTACCGCCAAGGGCACCAACCATCTGTACATACAGATCGTTGCTCATCACGCGAAATTTAAGCCCCTTGAGGTCTTCTGGCGTGTTGATCGGGTGCTTGGTGTTATAGAAGGAACGCGCACCTGAATCGTACCAGCCAAGTGCCTGAAGACCCGCATTTGCAAGGCCGTCTGCGATCTGCTGACCTGCCGGACCATCCATGACGTCATGCATGGCATCGACGTTTTTAAAGATGAAAGGCAGCGAAACAACGTTGGCTTCGGGTGCGACTTCACCCAACGGACCAAGGTTGAAAACAGCCCAGTCCAGACCGCCAAGGCGAACCTGCTGGATGGCATCGGGCTGATCGCCCAGAACGCCGCCGTGATAAACCTTGGCTTCAAGGTTTCCACCGGATTTTTCATTGATCAGACGGGCGAATTCCTCCATCCCGGTCGAAACAGGATAGTCTGCCGGATGGATATTCCAGCCGCGCCATTCACGTGCTTGCGCACCGGCAACAAAAGCAACCGACATCGCCGCCGCCGCAAGTGTCAGCGTCGTGGTTTTCATAAACTTGTTCATTGATATTCCTCCCGTGACTTTATGTCGTTTAACGTTAAAGTCTTGTTTTCCCTGATGGGACCAGTTGTTGTCAGAAAACCTTACATCTTGTTACTTGTAACAACAAGTAATGGTTTTTCTGACAACCGAATTTTGCGCGCCATTTGCTTTTGCAGCGTCGCAGAGGTAGTCCCGGCAGAAGCCACCTGCCGGTTCGTGCAGCTTAGGCGACCTCCAATACGTCCTCGCCGAACGCCTTGCAGATAACTTCAGCCAGCATGTCATGTTCTTCTGCACTCAGATCAGTAAGCGGGCTGCGAACCGGGCCGGTATCGCGCCCGATAACCCGCATGCCGGCCTTGACGATTGATACGGCATAACCTGTGCCGCGATCACGGACCGCAAGATACGGATAGAAGAATTCGGTCAGGATGCGGTTCATCGTTGCATCGTCGTCATTCGTCAACGCGTCATAGAATTCCAACGCCTGCTTGGGCAGAAAGTTGAATATTGCCGACGAATAGGTGGTCACACCCGCCGCCTTATAAGCCTTGGCAAAAACTTCGGCCGTCGGCATGCCACCGATATAGGAAAGACGATCGCCCATCGTAACACAAACGCGCGTGACCAGTTCGATATCGCCGTGACCATCCTTGAAACCGACTAGGTTCGGGCATTCATCACACAATTTAGAAAGCGTTTCGGCAGACAGGATCGCATTGTCGCGGTTGTAAACGATCACACCGATTTTGACCGCATTGCAGACCGCCTTGACGCGTTCATACAGACCTTCCTGCTTGGCACCGATCAGATATTGCGGCAGCAAAAGCAGGCCATCGGCACCGGCTTTTTCGCATTCACGGGCCAGTTCGACGGCCATGGCGGTGCCATAACCGCAACCGGCAATGATCGGAGTGTTGCCTGCGACTTCCTTGGCGACACGCACGGTCTGAACGACTTCCGCCGGAGTCAGCGAGAAAAACTCCCCAGTGCCACCAGCCGCAAACAGGGCTGCTGCCGGAAATTGCGCCAGCCAGCCGACATGCGTGCGGTAGGTATCCATATCCAGCGAACCATCCACCTTGAACGGCGTAACCGGGAAAGAAAGCAGACCGGCACCAATTGCCGTTTTCAGTTCCTGATATTGCATAAAACGTCCTTCAATTCACAAGTCAGCGACATAACCTATGATGATTCTATAAATTCATCATATCATTGTGTCAATCATATTACTTATCGACTTTAGTATGGGTGTAAAACCGCCACTTTCCGGGATTATTCACCGTTATCGCCTTTATCGAAAATCATCATACAAACGCAACCTACATCAAAAAGAGACGACTCCCGGAAATTGATATGATGACTTCATTCAAATGCTCCGCTAGGCTGCTGAGAACGCCACGAAAAACACTCCAAAAACAGAAGGATCGGCACAGGGAATGACCGACATCACCAAGGCAAGCCGAATTCTGGCCGATGCTTTCACCCAAAACATTCTGATTGATCCCCTGCCCGACGGTGCCAACCCGACCGACTTCGAAACGGCGTACGAGGTTCAGCAGGCAACCCTTGCCCTGACAGGTGCAAAACAAACCGGCTGGAAGCTCTCGGTGGCAACACGTGCCGCACAGGCGGGGCTTGGGCTTGACGGGCCGTTGATCGGGCCACTGCTTGATGGCCGAATCATTGCCGACGGAGCCACCATCACCACAAATGATGTCCATTTCCCGAATATCGAGGCCGAGATTGCCGTGGTCATGGCGAGCACTCCTGGTGCCAATGCTACCGCCAAAGCGATCCTTGATCACATCAAAAGCGTGCATCTGGCGATAGAGATCGCAGATCGCCGGTTTACCAAAAAACAGGGACCGGTCTCGACATTGGCCGATTTGAATTCCACCGGCTATCTGGTGCTTGGCCCGGAAATTGCCGATTGGCGCGATATGGCGTTTCTGAATGGCCCGGTAGAAACACGGTCCGATGACAAGGTTCTGGCGCAAAACAGCGACCCCGCCGCATGGCCTGATCCGTTTGGCGGATTGGCCTATCTGGTGCGGTTCCTCGCCAAACGCGGTCAGCACTTAAAAGCAGGCGATGTCATCACCACCGGGGCCTGCGCCCCGCCGACCTTGACCAAACATGGCCGTATCAAAGCGATTTTTGAAGGTGTCGGCACCGTGCGCGCCGAAATCAAAACCGCCTGAAAACGTACAGAAAATGGCAAAGGGGCCTTGCGCTGCAAACCGCACGGCCCTTTTGTTTTCAGTATCTATACATCTTCGCGGAACCGGTTGACCGGCACCCCCGCGACATCGACACGCAGCATGACAAGTTTGCCCGCATCGGGGAATTCGGCGCGTTTATCAGCCGGGTAATTTTCCATGTGACTGGTGACATAAAGCGTTTTCATATCCACCCCGCCAAAGCACGGCATGGTCGGATTTGGCATCGGCATATCAATTGATAGCAACAAGGTACCATCAGGGGCAAAACGGTTCAGTTTGCCCGCCGAAACGCCTGCACTCCAATAACAGCCTTCCATGTCAACCGCCGCACCATCCGGGCGTCCGACCGTGTCGTTAAGGTCAAGGAAACGCTGGCAATTACGGATCGCGCCGGTCTTGGCATCAAAATCCCAGCGATTGACCCAAGGCCCACGAGAATCCGAATGATACATAATGCGGCCATCGGGCGACCATGCCAGACCGTTGGAAATCTTGATCCCGCCGACCTTGTGTTCGACTTCCCCCGATCCGGTCACGCGATACAGCGATGCCACGGGCTGCTTGTCGGCATTCTGATCCATGGTGCCGACCCAGAATGCCCCATCCGGGCCGATTTTGCCGTCGTTAGTGCGGCTCATGTCATTATCGCCTTCGACCGCGGCAAGCTTTTCGCGCACCCCGGTTTTCGGATCAAACAGGATAATGTCACTTTTCAGCGCCACGACCAGACGCCCCTGATCGGTCAGACCGAAACAGCCGACTTCGCTTTCAAATGACCAGCTATGGCGCTGCCCGGTTTCGATATCAAGCGCATGGATTTTCTGACCGATGATATCGGCCCAGTAAAGGCGGTTATTGTCGCCGTCCCAGTTCGGGCATTCGCCCAGTTCAAACCGTTCCTCCAGCAGAATGCGGGGCTGCTGTACGGCTGAAATATCACCTGACATGATCCGTTCCTGTATTCTTTCCGACGCAATTCGTCACATGACTTGTGTGCAGGCGCACAGGGGCACTTGTCAACAAATTTGCGTGGAAACTTTACAGGATGTTCTGTGCGTGGAAGTCGCGACGTTACATATCACGCGCATGGTCGGTTACCCGCTGGCGGGCTTGATGCAGGTGATAGCGCATCAGCAATTCCGCGCTTTCGCCGTCCTGTCCACGGATCGCGTCATAAATCTGACGATGTTCCAAAAGAACCTTTTTTACCCTTTCGGCCGATCCGGTGCGCGTGATGTTCAAGGCGACATTCATGGTTTTGGCAATCACGCCATGTAGGGACGTCAGCATGGTGACAAAGATATCATTGCCGCTGGCGCGTGCGATTGACATGTGGAACTCAAAATCCGCCTGATCGGCTATATCACCGGCTGCAATGCCTTCTTCAAGCATCTTAAGCGCACGTTCGATGTCGCGATGATGACGCAGTGTGGCGCGTTCGGCGGCCATGCGCGCGGTTGCCCCCTCGATCGCAATGCGGGCTTCAAAACAGCGCAGTAACCCGGCCACATCATTGATCCCGCCAAACTCGATCAACCCTTGTGGTGGTCGTTTCTTGACGAATGATCCAACGCCCTGACGGGCATAGACCAACCCGTCAGACTGCAATTTGCGCAGGGCTTCGCGCACCACGGGCCGCGACACACCAAAGGATGCACATATTTCATTTTCAGAGGGCAGCTTGGCCCCTTCGGACAGATTGCCCGATACAATCTGCTCAAGTATCTGCCCGTAAAGCTGATCCGCAAGCTTTTCACGCTTCTGGATTTTAAGTTGCAAGCCGGTCATTTCCCCAATCCCCGTCAACTTGTCATCTTGTCATTCTTACTTGTAAGTTTTATCGGCAAACACTTGCAGGGTAAAGGGGAAGCAATCAGTCGACGAGTGAATAATCGCGCCTGCCAATCTGCTCTTCATCCTGATCGACAAGACCATGACCCGATCCGGTCAAAAGGCTTGGCGTAAGCGTCATGACACCCGAAAGCGTATCATGATAGCCCAGCACCCTGACATCGCCGAATTCCTTGAAATCGGGACGATTATGGACGTTTGGCACATGCGATACCGGTTCGACACAAAATGTCTGGCCGTTGTCCGGGATATAGAATTGCAGATTCGCCAACGTATCGCTGGCTTCCAGAAGCAGGCTTAACTGCCGGTCTGCCCGGACCATCGTCGCCTGTTTGTTCCAGCCGATATAATGAATATCAAGCCCCTTGTGATGGCGGATCATTTTTCCATCGGCAAAATCGCGACCAAGATCGATCACCGTGCGCGTAGTGGGTAACTTGCCTTCGTCCGTTCCGAAACAGTCGGTCGCAACAAACTGTACCCACGCACTTTCGCCGCCAGGGAACCATGGATGCAACCCGATCCCATATGGCATCGGGTCCTTGCCAAGATGGCGCACACCGATTTCGATTGAAATGGTATCGTTTGCGACCTTGATCTGCTGCCAGGCGACATAACAAAAACCGGTCTGCGGATCATCATGTTTGTGATTGAACCGGATGGTATCAACCGTTGGACGTTCGATCTCCCAGATGCTTGAAATACCAAATCCGTGAATGGCATGCGGGTCCGGTGCGCGATTTGCCGGAACATTGATGGTTTTGCCATCGAATTCGAACTGGGCATAACCCAGCCGGTTGGCAAAGGGGACCATCGGAAAACATCCAAGATGCGAAGGATTGCCCGATGTCAGGGCATAGTCGTCAACCGGACGCAACAGATTGATCACCCCGTTACCATCGGGACGCACCCAGTCGATGCGCGAAATGGCCCCGCCGCGGGGCACAATTCCGACCCTGAACGGGCCACTGTTCCAGCGATATTCCGGTTCGGCCGATTTGGCCATTGTCGTCGCCTCATCACTATATCAAAATCATATGATGACTTTCCGTCACCAACATCGTAGGACTATTTCAGGATGTTAAATTCATCATTATTAACATCCGGTTCCGATCATAGCGGATTTGCAGAGCAAGAAAATGAGCAACAACTCCGCGCAGAACGCGCCACGAAAAGTTTCGCTGACCGAAAAGGTCATTGCAAGCCTGCGTCACGAAATTGAAAGCGGCATGCGCACGCCCGGCAGCAAACTTCCGACCGAGCCGGTTTTGACCGAACAGTTCGGCGTCAGCCGCACAGTGGTCCGCGAAGCCATCGCGGCCCTTAAGGCCGATGGCCTGCTCGAACCGCGCCAAGGAGCAGGTGTATTTGTGCTGGCTCCCAGTCCGCGCAAACTAGGCAGTACGATCTTTGCCGTCGATTCCGCGCAGATTTCCGATGTCCTGGAAATTCTTGAACTGCGCATGGCCGTCGAGATCGAGGCAGCCGGTCTTGCCTGTGCACGAAGCTCTGCCGCCCAGCAGGCCAAAATATACGAAGCCCTGCAGGAAATGACCGACTGCTTTGAACGCGGCAATCCGACCGAAAAGGCCGATTTCGAATTCCATCGCGCGATTGCCGATGCGACCAATAACCGGCGTTATGTCGAGTTTCTCGAACATCTGGGCGATAAAACCATCCCGCGCGCGCAATTGCGCCGCCGCCCTCCCGAGGTCGAAGACCAGAAAAACTATATGCAGAAAATTCTGGCCGAACATCATCGCATCTTTGATGCAATTGCATCGCGTGATGCCGAAACGGCCCGCACCGCAATGCGCGAACATCTCAGCCAAAGTCAGGCCCGCTATCAAAGCCTGCTGCGGCAGCGCTAGGCAGACTCTAGCTCTGCTCGATCAGGGTGACGATATCACGCATGTCATCGAAAACAATATCGGCCCCGGCGTCATAAAGCCGGGTCGATGCATCTTCACGCTGCCCGGCATAATGCCCGCCCCCGATATAACCGATGCAGGTCATGCCTGCTGCCACGGCGGCCTTCACCCCGGCAATCGAATCCTCGATCACGATTGCCTGATCCGGACGAAACCCCATTTTATCAGCGGCATATAAAAACAGATCCGGTGCCGGTTTACCGTTCAGGACGAAATCGGCACTGTAAATATCGGTTCCGAACCAATGGCCCAGTCCCGTCACCTTCATTGTCCGTTCAAGCCGCTGCACCGAACTGCTTGATGAAATGCAAAACGCGATCTTGCGTTTTTTAAGCGCGGCAAGGACCGTATCGATTGCGTCTGTTTTCCGAAGTTCAACGTCATAGCGGGCAAACAGGCGCTCATAAAAGAACGGCTTGAATTCGAGGGCGATGTCACGTCCGGTTTCAAGGCGGATATGTTCGATCGGGGCGGCACTTGATCGCCCGGTAAAGCGTGCTGCAACTTCTGCTAGACTTAGCGGTGCACCGTAATGATCAAGCACATCGACAAGTGTCGCCAAGGAGATCGGTTCGCTGTCGACCAGGACACCGTCACAATCAAAAAGAACGACACCCTTACCGGTCATGATCGTTGCCAGTGTCTGGGTACGGGCGTTATCTTGGACATTTCCGGGGGCCATGTTGAACCTGGCTTCATTGGGTTTGATGACAAAAGCCTATACAAATGCGAATATCACCGTCAACCAAAATGAGCATTTGACCAAATGATGCACTTTTGCTCAATTACGCATCATGTAAATTTATTGCGGACAAAAAGATACGCGGAAATCGCTTGAAATCAGGGTCGGATTTGCGCTCAAAACGCATCACACTACCAATCGGCCCCGCGGGAGGAAGATCAAATGAGCCCTACAGATAAGTTCATCATCGGTGTGGATGTTGGCACCGGAAGCGCACGCGCAGGCGTGTTTAGCGCCGATGGAAATTTGCTTGGCAGCGCTGCCCATGCCATCGCCATGAACAAGCCAAAACCTGATTTTGTCGAACAGGACTCGGAAAATATCTGGCAATCGGTTTGCCAGTCGGTTCGCGATGCGCTGGCAAAATCAAATATTGCCGCCGATCAGGTCGCAGCCATCGGATTTGATGCCACCTGTTCGCTCGTGATCCGCGATACCGATAACCGTCCGCTTGGCGTAACACCGGGTGGTGCGGATAACTGGGATGTTATTGTCTGGATGGATCACCGTGCCATCCGCGAAGCCGAAGAATGCACCAAAACCGGCGCCAAGGTGCTAGAATATATCGGCGGCACCATGTCCCCCGAAATGGAATTGCCCAAACTGATGTGGCTGAAACGCCATCATCGTCAGAACTGGGATAAAATGGGCGCGGCATATGACCTTGCCGATTTCCTGTCTTTCCGCGCAACCGGCAGCAACGACCGGTCCTGCTGCACGATCACCTGTAAATGGACTTATCTGGCTCACCAGAAATATCCTTGGGATCGCGCGTTTCTTGATCAGATCGGCCTGGAAGATTTCCCTGCCAAGGCCGGAATTGACCGCAAGGCATTGGGTGTTGGTGATCTGATCGGCAATCTGTCAGATCGGGGGGCCGCCGAACTTGGCCTGACCACCGATTGCGTCGTGGGGGCAGGCTTGATTGATGCTCATGCAGGTGCCCTTGGTACGCTTGGCGAATATCTGGATGGCAATCTTGATGAACGCTTTGCCATGATTGCCGGAACATCCACTTGCCATATGGCTCTATCCTCCGAACCGCGTTTCATTAAAGGTGTCTGGGGGCCCTATTTCGGGGCGATTGCGCCGGGTCTTTGGCTCAACGAAGGCGGTCAGTCTGCAACCGGTGCGCTGCTTGATCATATCGTGGCGATGCATCCGTTTTCGCATGACATGGGCCGTGATGCGCACAAGCTTGCAGGGGAAAAACTTTTGCCCCGGATGATGGAAACACCCGATCTTGCGCCCCGACTGCATGTTCTGCCCGATTTTCATGGCAATCGGTCGCCACTTGCCGACTCAGAAGCACTCGGCGTGATTTCAGGTCTCAGCCTTGATCAAAGCGAGGAAAGCTTCCTTGACCTTTACTGGGCAACTGCCTGCGCGATTGCCTATGGCACACGCCATATCATCGATGCGCTGAACGCGACGGGTTATGACATCAAACACATCCATCTCAGCGGCGGACACACCGCAAGCCCGCTTCTGGTCAAGCTTTATGCCGATGTTACCGGATGCAATGTCGTGATGTCCGATTGCGCCGAACCGGTCCTACTGGGTTCCGCCATGCTTGGTGCTGCGGCCCTTGATCCCGAAGGCGGTCTTGCCCTTGCATCGCGCCGGATGGCTGGCAAGGAAACCATCCTCGCCCCGGACCAAACCGCAAAGGACGCCCATGATCGGCGCTATGCCATTTTTCACAAGCTTCATGCCCACCGGCAGGAACTTGATGCCATGGCCGTAGGCTGATTCATCAAAAAAGCCCCGCAACATACACTGCGGGGCTTTTCATTTTGTTCACAAGCCTCATCAGGCCTGAACGGTTTTCTGACGCTGGCTTCCCAGCCCTTCAACACCAAGTTGCATGATATCTCCGGGTTTCAGGAAGCGTTGCGGCGTCATGCCCATGCCAACACCGGGCGGGGTGCCAGTCGTGATGATGTCGCCCGGCTGCAGGGTCATGAATTTCGACAGATAGCTGATCAGATGGGCAACGCCGTAAACCATGGTTGCCGTGCTGCCATTCTGAACGCGTTCGCCGTTCAGCTCCAGCCAAAGGCGAAGGTTCTGTGGGTTGGCAATCTCGTCCCGCGTCACCAGCCACGGGCCAATCGGGCCGAAAGTATCGTGGCTTTTGCCCTTTACCCATTGTCCGGCATGTTCAAGCTGAAACGCGCGCTCAGACACATCATTGACCACGCAATAACCGGCAACATGGGCAAGCGCCTCCGCCTCGGTCACATATTTGGCTTGCTTGCCGATCACGATGCCCAGCTCAACCTCCCAGTCAGATTTTTCCGACCCACGCGGGATTTCGATATCATCATTCGGGCCGCAAACCGCCGATGTTGCCTTGAAAAAGATGATCGGCTCGGGCGGCACCTGCATGCCCGCCTCGGCGGCATGATCGGAATAGTTCAAACCGATGCAAATGAACTTGCCCGGTTTGGCAATACAGGCACCAATTCGCGGATTGCCCGAAACTGCCGGAAGGTTTTTGGGATCAAGGGCTGCGATTTTGGCAAAGGTCGCATCGGAAATGGTATCGGGATTAAAATCCTCGATCACCGCTGAAAGATCGCGGATTACACCATCCGGATCAAGAAGCCCGGGCTTTTCCGCACCGGCAGCTCCAAAACGCAGAAGTTTCATTTACTTATTCCTCCCATGATCGGTTTATTTGCATTCCTCATACAAATAAACCATCCCTTGGTCCAGCAACGATCATTGATCTTGTAAATTAAAAGGGCCGCAGATTTGCGGCCCTCGTTGGGATCACGTTGTGACGATCACACAAGATTGGCTTGGAAAAACTCGGCCGTCCGCGCATTGGCGGTTTCTGCATCCTTCTCGTCGTAATGCGCCCCGCCCTTGCGCGCAAACGCATGATCGCGACCGGGATAGAAATGAAGCTCGGTCAACGGATGGTCATCAAGCGCATCCTTGATAACGGCCTGTGCATCGGCGGGGATATATTCATCATTCCCGGCCAAGTGAATGATCACCGGCTGTTTTATCTTCCCGGCTTCGCCGACATAATTGTTCATGCCGCCGCCGTAATAGACTGCAAAGGCATCGCCATCGGTGCGCGTCGCCGACAGGAAGGTCAAAAGGCCGCCAAGGCAGAAACCGACAACACCTGCCTTACCATTTGCACCATCAATCTTGCGTGCTGCCGTCAGGGTTGCCGCAATATCCTCGACGCCTTTATCGACATTGAATGCCTGATAATAGCCAAATGCCTGTTTCCATTCTTCTTCGGTCTTGTCGGTGATTTCGATCCCCGGCTCGATCCGCCAGAACAGATCAGGACAAACCGCGATATAGCCCTGTTTGGCATAATCATCGGCAATTCCGCGCATGACGGCATTCACACCAAAGATTTCCTGAATAACCACCACCACCGGTGCCGGTAATTTGGTCGGCATGGCGACATAGGCATCGAAATTTCCGTCCGGCGTCTGCACGGTCAGCTTGCTGGTCATGATGATCCTCCTTGTCGATATCGGATTTTCCGGCGACGCCGGTTCTTTCCCTGATGAGGTATTGGATCATACTGATTTCGCAAGGGCGTAGTAGAAATCCCTGCCCCTCAGATCAGTTTCGCCACGGATTGACCGCACGACGATCCACCACACCGGGGACAATCCCGCGTGCCGCGTTCGATACATGATCCATCACATTGCTGGCCGCGATATCGAATTGACGCGCGATCATGCGTTTTTGCCGTTCGGCAAATAATGGCGCACGATCGTCCAGATCAACCGGGCTTCCGGCCGTTTCGGTGCCTGCAAGGAACGCATCGCGATCCAGCCAATCAAGCGTATTTTTGGTCAGATCAAGACGCAACACATCACCATCACGCAAATGACCGATACCGCCCCCCACGAATGCCTCTGGCACCATATGGCCGATACATGCCCCCTTGGTCACGCCGGAATAACGACCATCGGTGATCAGCATGCTGGATGCTTCAAGGATGCGATGGTGGCGCAGATTCTGTGAAGGTGAAAACATTTCCGGCATGCCATAGGCTTCCGGCCCCTGCCCGCCAATCACAAAGGCAAAGGACAAATGCCCCTGTGCCAGCATGTCCTTGGGCGCATCCATATCAACCCGGTTGCCGCCATTGCGCCGGACCACGGCAGCAATCAGTTCTTCGTCCACGCCATCGGTTTCAATCAAACGCGTCACCAGATCGGGCGAGGCAAAATCAGCGTTACAGACATGCTCGTTTTCGTAATAACGCACGATGAAAACGTGATTGTCGAAATGTTCGATCAGTTGGTCACTCATGCCCGATGTCTTGACCGCACAATTTTCAAAGAAGCTGCCGGTCAGAACATCCACGCCGGACCGCTTGCGTACAGGGGTCGCCCGGATAACCGACTTATCACCCAGCGACAGATCAACGGGTTTTTCAAGATTGGCAATCCTCTCCCCCCATGTTTTGCCCAGCACCGTCGGCGCATCCAGATCCATCGCCACACCAAGGTCGGCAAGAACGCGATAGATACTTTCCATACCGCGATTTTTGCCTTCGGCCATTTGCTGGGCCAGAACAAAGGTGTCTCGATTTTCCGTCAGGCTATGGGCGAAGATTTCCGGCACCGGTGTTTTAAGACGCACATCCTGATAATCATCAATCGTCACGTCAAACCCGGCATAGCGCATCATGAAGGGCAAATGCAGCAGCATGTTGCTGCTTGACCCCGTGGCATTATGAATACGCACGAAATTGGCAAAGTTGCGTTTCAACAGATTGCTGATCGCATATTCGGGTTTGTTGAAGACCCCAAACAGCGCATCAATCCCGGCCGCCACTGCCGCATAGGGCGGCACATCGGTCAGCAACTCCAGCTCCGGCGGTGTCAGGCCAAAGGCAGCCAGCATCGTCCGCGATGAATTGCCCGTGCCGTTAAAGGCGCAAATTCCCCCCTTGGAATCACAGGTCGCCCCGGCAAGCTCATCAAGAACCCGGCGCTCCATCTTGCCATCGATAATGCCCAATAACCGCGCCCGGTCCAGCAACCCGGCAAAGGCTTCGTCAGACGTGCATTGCAGGATATAGCGCATGTTTTCTCGAATATCGGAACCAAGGTCATCATGCCTGGCCCGATCCGCGTCTTCGGCAATTTTATCCAGCAAACGGCGGGTTCCATCGGGAATTTCCCCGCCCTTCAGAACGTGGGACGGGGCGAACACCGCCCAGACCGGAGCCTGATCACCACGATATTTGCGTGCCTGATCGGCGGCCGCCAAACCGGCCACTACCGCGGCGGGGGATTTGTCGCACCCGGCAATGACATAAGCCGCATGATAACTGTGACCTTCAAAGGTGATATTGACCGCAGCAGCCGTGTGGTTGCGCGACGCCAGGGAATAGCTTTGGCCGATATTGTTCTGCGCGGTGCCATCACAAATCACCGGCACATGAAACAGGAACGGCACCCCGCCCATTTCCCATATGCGAATTGCTGCCATCAAAGCCTGTGGCCGATCCAGCAAATGCGCCGGATGATCCGGGGCCCCGCCAATAATCGCAATGCGTGGCCGGTTTTCCACCAAACGCCCGACCACATCGCGGATTTCGGGCACATTGAATTTCCGGTCGCTGGCCACAACCGGGTTTTCATTCACCGCATCACGCAATAGTCGAACAACAGTAATCGGCTGATTAGCCAGCCCCTGAATACAGTCGCGATAGGGATTGGCTTTTTCGTCGATGGTAATGGTATTAGGGATGGATCGGGATTGGGGCATGATGGACTCTGACTGCGGGAAGCGGGACGAAATGGTGCGAATTTATTTGATTGGTGGCAGACTATCAGACAAGTCCACCATCGACGATAAAGCTTTGTGACGAACATGCCGATGATACGTCAGATGCTAGGAAAAGTACCATCTGCGCAACATCATCCCCGACAAGACGGCGTTTGACGCATTGCTGTTCCTGAATGCGTTCCTCGTCCGCGGGGCTGATCCAAAGGTCAAGCTGGCGCTGGGTAATAATACAGCCCGGAATCACGGTATTGACCCGAATGCCATCCGCACCCCAGTCACGTGCCAAGGCGCGTGTCATGCCGACAATGCCAGCCTTGGCGGTTTCATAACCGACCAGATCGGGCAACCCCATCAAGTAACTTACCGAACTGAAATTAATGATGCTGCCACGGCCCTTTTCGGCCATGCCCTTTGCCACGGCACGCGAACAGAAAAACTGATGTGACAGATTGACATCAAGCTTGTCACGCCATTCATCCGGCCCGGTTTCTTCTGGACTGTGGCGGTCATCGCGGGCGGCATTATTGACCAGCACATCAATCGCACCGATTTTCGATGCCATTTCGGTAACGGCCCTGGGAATCCGAACCTGATCACGCAGATCAAGCGACATATAATGCGGGCGCACGGCCAGATCGTTTTCGATTTCGGCACACAGTTTTCCCGCGGCAGCATCATCGATATCAAAAAAGCCGACCCGCGCACCCTGCGCACAAAAAGCCCGGACGATAGACGCCCCGATGCCCGACGCGCCACCGGTCACCAGAACCGATTTGCCCTCTATGTCGTGATAACTCGCTGTCATGACGTTCCCTGACTTGTTTTCATCTTTTATTTTTCACTATCAAATTAAATGCTGCGCTGCACCAACTCAAATCCGCCTGAAATCAACCAATGATGCGGATTAACGGTGGATTTGAGCGTAATAAGCGAGATTTTTAATTTATTCATTAAAAAAAATTTGACAGGACGGATCGAAGGCGTCAACATTTTTTCGACAACAAAAATAAATGTCACTGCAAGACACATATCATTCAGGGAAGAAACAGATGAAAAAACTCCTCTCCTCGGTCGCACTGGCCGGTGCCGTGCTGTTTTCCGCTAACGCCTTTGCCGACGATCTGATCGTTGGTGTCAGCTGGTCGAACTTCCAGGAAGAACGCTGGAAAACCGACGAAGCCGCCATTGTGAAGGCGCTTGAAGCAGCTGGCGCACAATATATCAGCGCAGACGCCCAAAGCTCGCCCTCCAAACAGCTTTCCGATATCGAAAGCCTGATTTCGCGTGGTGCAGATGCCTTAATCGTTCTGGCACAGGATTCCTCATCCATTGGTGCTGCAGTAACGCAGGCGATCAATGAAGGCATTCCGGTGGTTGGCTACGACCGCCTGATCGAAGACCCGAACGCCTATTACATTACGTTCAACAACAAGGAAGTCGGCCGTCTTCAGGCCGAAGCCGTGTTTGCCCAGCAGCCGAAAGGCAATTACGTATTCATCAAAGGCGCACCGACCGACCCGAACGCCAATATCCTGCATGAAGGCCAGCTTGAAATCCTTCAGGCAGCAATTGATAGCGGCGATATCAAGGTCGTCGGCGAAGCCTATACCGATAGCTGGCAGCCAGCTATCGCCCAGCGCAACATGGAACAGTTCCTGACTGCCGCCGACAACAAGGTTGACGCCGTTGTCGCCTCGAATGACGGCACAGCGGGTGGCGTTGTGGCCGCCCTTTCCGCTCAGGGCATGCAAGGCATTCCGGTTTCCGGTCAGGATGGCGATCACGCCGCCCTTAACCGTGTTGCGCTTGGCACCCAGACGGTTTCGGTCTGGAAAGATGCCCGCCTTCTGGGACAGCGCGCGGCCGAAATCGCGGTTGAACTGGCAAAGGGCACCAAACTGGGGGACGTCGAAGGAACCCAGGATTGGAACAGCCCGAACGGTGTCACCATGAAGTCCTACTTCCTTGATCCGGTCGCGATCACCAAGAACAAGCTTGATCTTGTGATCGACGCGGGCTGGGTATCCAAGGACGTCGTCTGCAAAGGGGTTGAAAGCGGCAAGGTCGCTGCCTGTAACTAGGCAGGTTTCCTCCCTCCGACCTTGTTAAACCCCGGGGCCGGCCGCATCTGATCGACCGGCCCCGCTGCCTGACGAGCATTTTACATGACAAGACTACTTGCCAAGATGGAAGTCGACCGCCGCCTTGTGGGGCTCGCCGTTGTGCTTCTGGTTATCTGGATCGGCTTTGACATCGCATCCGGCGGACGCTTCATCACCCCGCGCAATATCTTCAACCTGTCGGTTCAGACGGCATCCGTTGCCGTGATGGCGTGCGGGATGGTGCTGATTATCGTCACCCGCCATATCGACCTTTCGGTCGGTGCGATACTGGGTGTTCTTGCGATGATCATGGGTGTCGTGCAATCCGACATCCTGCCGCAATTCCTTGAATACAACCACCCGATGACATGGATCATCACCCTTCTTGTCGGGTTGGTGATCGGGGCGACAATTGGTGGCATACAGGGGCTTGCCGTTGGTTATCTTGGCGTTCCGGCCTTTATCGTGACCCTGGGCGGGCTTCTGGTCTGGCGCGGGGCGGCATGGTGGGTCACGCAAGGGCGTACTGTTGCCCCGCTTGATCACAATTTCATGCTGCTGGGCGGCGGGATCGAAGGCACGATTGGCGCAACCTGGAGCTGGATTGTCGCAGCCATCTCCATTGTCGCCATCATCTATGCCGCCATCATGGAACGTCGCCGCAGGCTTTCCTTCCAGTTCCCGGTCAAACCGATCTGGGCGGAATATACCAATACACTGATCAAGGCCGGGCTGGTTCTGGTGGCGATCATCACATTGAACGCCTATCATCTACCCGAACGTGCAGCCGAACGCATTCTTGAAGATCGCGGTATTCCGGTGACGCCGGAAAACCTTATGATTTCGCACGGCATTCCGATTCCGCTTCTGATTGTTGCCCTTGTGGCGATTGTTCTGACCATCGTTGCCAAACGCACCCGGTTCGGGCGCTACGTTTTCGCCATGGGCGGCAACCCACAGGCCGCCGAACTGGCAGGCATTAACGTCAAACGCATGACGGTTGCGGTTTTTGCCCTGATGGGAGTTCTGTGCGCGATCAGTGCGGCGATTTCATCGGCACGCCTGCAATCGGCGGGCAATGACCTTGGCACGCTTGACGAATTGCGCGTGATTGCCGCGGTTGTGATCGGCGGAACGTCGCTGGCCGGCGGTGTCGGCACCATCTATGGCGCGCTGATCGGTGCCCTTGTGATGCAAAGCCTGCAAAGCGGCATGGCGCTTCTGGGTGTTGATACATCACTGCAAAGCATCGTCATCGGCCTTGTGCTTGTCCTTGCCGTGTTCAGCGACAAATATTTCCATCGTCGTTATAGCGACCCGACCAGTTAGGAGTATGGGGAAATGAACGATATCAAAACCGGTCAAAGCCCGCTGGTCGAAATGCGCGACATCCATATCAGCTTTGGCGGGGTCAAGGCGGTCGATGGGGTTTCCATTGATCTTTATCCCGGCGAAGTCGTCGGCGTTCTGGGTCATAATGGCGCTGGCAAATCAACCCTGATCAAGGTGCTTTCGGGTGCATATAAGGCCGACACCGGCCAGATCATTGTTGATGGCCGCGAAGCCAAGATTGAAAACGCCCGCGATGCGCGCGACAACAATATCGAAACCATCTATCAGAACCTTGCCCTTGCCGATAATCTTGATGCCGCGCAGAACCTGTTTCTCGGCCGTGAAATCGTTGATAAATTTGGCTTTCTTGACGATGCCGCGATGGAACACAAGGCGCGTGAAGTGCTTCATCGCCTGAACCCGAATTTCCATAAATTCACATCCCCCGTTTCTGCACTTTCGGGCGGGCAACGGCAATCGGTGGCAATTGCGCGTGCCCTTTTGTTCGAAGCCCGCGTTCTGATCATGGATGAGCCCTGTGCCGCCCTTGGCGTGCATGAAACCCGCATGGTCGGTGAACTGATTGATCAGCTAAAACGTGACGGTCTCGGTATTTTGTTGATCAGTCACGATCTTCATGATGTGTTTGATTTGTCTGATCGTTTGCATGTTATGAAGAACGGCAAGCTGGTCGGCACCGTCCCGACCAAAGATGTTACCCATGATGACGTTCTTGGAATGATCATTCTGGGCAAAATGCCCGATCATCTTTTGCATCTTGCCGGACCGGGTGCCACCAACGCCCCGAACAAAGAGGCCCTTCAATGACTATCGACTTCCCAAATACCGCAAGCGACATCCTGCCCGACGATCATGGCAATGCCATTCTGGTTGGTCGCGTCTGGGACCCGCGCGTTTCCGGCCCGACCCCGGTTGTTGTCGATCAGGGCAACCTTCGCGATATCAGCAAACTGGCCCCGACCATCAGTCAGCTTCTTGAACGCGATGACCTGGTATCGCAGCTTCGCAATCCGTCCGGTTTCCCGCTGGTGGGTACGCTTGATGACGTTGCAGCAGCATCCAAACCCGGCGCCGGATCGCAAACACTTCATTTGCTCAGCCCAAATGACCTTCAGGCGATCAAGGCCAGTGGCGTGACATTTGTCGCAAGCCTTCTGGAACGTGTGATCGAAGAACAGGCGCGTGGGGACGCCAGCAAGGCCGATCTGATTCGCACCGAAATCACCGGCATCATCGGCGATGACCTGTCGCAAATCGAACCGGGATCGAAAAAGGCCGCAGACATCAAGGAAGTCCTGATCGCCAAAGGCGCATGGTCGCAATATCTGGAAGTCGGGATTGGCCCGGATGCGGAAATCTTTACCAAATCCCCGCCGATGTCCGCCGTTGGTCATGGCGCGCATGTCGGCCTGCATCCGATTTCAAACTGGAACAACCCGGAACCCGAAGTAGTTCTGGCTGTCAGCTCAAAGGGCAAAATCGTCGGCGCAACCCTTGGCAATGATGTCAATCTGCGCGACGTCGAAGGCCGCTCCGCCCTGCTTCTGGGCAAGGCAAAGGACAATAACGGCTCCTGCGCCATCGGGCCGTTCATCCGCATTTTTGATGGTAATTTCACGCTTGAAACCGTCAAGCAGGCCGATCTTAAAATGGCGGTCGACGGACAGGATGGCTATCACCTTGATGCCGGAAGCTCCATGAGCCAGATCAGTCGTTCACCCGAAAGCCTCGCCGCACAGGCATACGGCAAACATCATCAATATCCGGATGGCTTCATGCTGTTTCTGGGCACGATGTTTGCTCCCACCGATGATCGTGGCGGCAAGGGCAAGGGCTTCACCCACGAAATGGGCGATCTCGTTACCATTTCGACCCCCTGCCTCGGCAAGCTTTGCAATCAGGTCGAGCGGTCCGATACCATTGCGCCATGGACCTTTGGCATTACGGCACTGATGACCAATCTGGCCGCACGTGGATTGCTTTAACCCACTGCATCACCAGCTTGCCAAAACGATAAAAAACATGCCCTTATCCGGAACCGGGTTTGCCCCCGGTTCCGATCCCGCCTTGCAGAATAACAGGCCCCGCCGATGAGCCGTCGAACCGATCACGATACCCCACGCCAGCCATCCCAGATTGCCATTCTGCGTTTTCTGCGTATTCATGGCCCTGCCGCCCGTATCGATATCGGCAACGCCACCGGATTAAGCCCGGCGACAGTAACATCGCTGACCGCCGATCTGATTGCCCAGGGGCTGGTAAAGGAAACCCAAGGCACACCAAACGGCACAAATGGCAATAGCGGCCAAAGTGCCACGCGCGGCCGCCCCAAGGTTTTGCTTGATCTTGTGCCGAGCGCGGCCTGCGTGATTGGTGTCAAGCTGACGATCAATCTGGTTGAAATCGCACTGGGCAATTTCAAGGGCGAGATTGAACGCAGCATCCAGCACAGCATCAACACCCGTGATCTTGATGAAACATCGCTGGTCACAACACTTTGCGATCTGATTGATCAGTTCATTTCCGATAACCGTGACATTGCACCAAACCCGCCCATCGGGATCGGTATCGCCATTCAGGGCGTTGCCGACAGCAACAGCGGCGAAATCATCTGGTCACCGGCCCTTCGCAATCGACATATCGCAATCACCAAACCGTTGCGCGAACGCTTTGGCGGCATTGTACAGATGTCAAACGATGCTAACTGCATTGCAACTGCCATCACCCAGAATAACGATCTTGGCGGCAATGGTGATTTTGCCGTCATCATGCTGGGCTACGGCGTCGGCATGGGGCTTGTCCTGAACGGGGCGGTGTATAATGGCCATTTTGGCGCTGCCGCCGAATTCGGTCACATGAAATATCAACCCGACGGGCCGCTTTGCAATTGCGGGCGACGCGGTTGTATCGAAGCCTATATCGGGGATTACGCCATTCTGCGCGATGCCAGTGGCCTGATTGATATGCCCGATGCCAACAACCTGCATCCCAGCGAAAAACAGATGATGGATCTGGTCAAACGGGCACGCGACGGCCACGAAGACCTTGCCGATCTGTTCCGCCACGCCGGAAAGGTACTCGGATATGGCATTGCCAATCTGATCGCCCTTCTGGGACCGGAACGCATCCTGATCACCGGGTCCGGCGCGCGGGCCTATGATTTGATGGAGCCGGAAATCGAACGCGGCCTTCGCGAGGCACAGGTGCCGGAACTGCGTAACGGGCCCAAGATCATCCACCTGCCGTGGGACAAGGATCTGGCATTGCAGGGTGCAATCGGCCAAAGCCTTTTGCGCCATGACGAAAGCATGTTTGCCAATCCACCGGCAAACTGACCGGATCATTTGGCTAGACCTGAAATGCAAAAAGCCACCCGAAACGGGGCGGCTTTACGCGATATTCAGCAAAGCATAACGGGATCAGCGACCCGTTTTTTTGCGCCATGCCTCATAATTGGCTTTGGTTTCGTCCTTGGTCGCCGGATAAAGGCCGATGATCGGCTTGCCGGCCAGAACTTCTTCCAGAACGAAGTCCTCGAAGCTCTCCATGCCTGCGCATTCTTCGGCCAGTTCGTCGGCAAGATGGGCCGGAATGACAACAACGCCATCCTTGTCGCCGACCAGAACATCCCCCGGGAAAACCGGCGCATCGCCACACCCGATCGGCACGTTAAGGTCATAGGCCTCGTGCAGGGTCAGGTTGGTCGGGGCCGACGGACGGTTGTGATAGGCGTGAATATCAAGTTTGCCAATACCCTCCGCATCGCGGAAACCACCATCGGTGACGATACCGACAACGCCGCGCTTCATCAGGCGGGTCACAAGGATCGAGCCCGCCGATGCCGCCCGGGCATCCTTGCGGCTATCCATCACCAGAACATGACCAGCCGGGCATTGTTCAACCGCAACACGCTGCGGATGGTTGGGATCACGGAAAACCTCGATCGGGTTGCGATCTTCACGCGCCGGGATATAGCGCAGGGTATAAGCCTGCCCGACCATGTTTTCGCCTTTGGGCGCAACCGGGCCGACATCCTGAATAAACTGGTTCCGAAGGCCGCGTTTAAAAAGGGCGGTGCAAAGCGAGGCCGTGCTGACCCGTTTAAGCTTCTCGCGCGTTGCGTCGCCAAGGACATAATCGCTCATTATATGAACTCCGTAGGTACGCCGGGGCGTAATCATCCCGGCAAATCAATGAAATACGATCAGGCCAAATCAGCCGGCAGGACATCCGCCGGGATGTTCTGATAGCAGACCGGACGCAGGAAGCGACGGATCGACATGGTACCAACCGACGTCGCACCGAAATTGGTCGATGCCGGGTATGGCCCGCCATGCACCATGGTGTCGCAAACCTCAACCCCGGTCGGGAAACCATTGGCCAGAATACGCCCCGCCTTGCGTTCCAGGATCGGCAGCAGCGAACGCGCATCCGCCGCATCCCCGCCATCCATATGGATCGTGCAGGTCAGCTGACCTTCAAGCGCCCTGGCAATCGCCTGCATTTCGGCAATGTCCTTGACCCGGACAACAAGCCCAAGC
>NZ_JBEPTC010000015.1:0-164519 GCF_040549275.1 Thalassospira sp. MBR-102 | reverse complement strand
CAGAAGTGAAACCTGCCTGCGCCGATGGTACTTTGTCTTAAGGCACGGGAGAGTAGGTCACCGCCGGGCCTTCTAAACACAGCTCCATATTCCCTGTTCAACGATTGAATAAACCCCTGACCTTTACTGGTCAGGGGTTTTGTCGTTTCATGCCGGTCTGGTTGCGCGAAAGGCGGTTATATTTCCCGATGCCGTTCGATTTCACGTTCAAGAGCGCGAAGCCGGATCAGGTTTGATGCCGCATCGGCAGTTGTCGAGAGCGCATCGCGTTCCGGCTGGCTCAATGATCTGGGAATTTTATCTATGACGCAGACCGACCCAAGGGCAAAGCCGAGCGGGTCGCGCACGGGGGCCCCGGCATAAAAGCGAAATCCGAAGGGCTCGGACAAGGCCGGATTGGTCGAAAAATGAGGGTCTTTCGTCAGGTCTTCGATAACTGTCAGGTCGTTTTCGTAAAGGGTTTTGTTGCAAAACGCCCAGTCGCGCGGGGTAGAGTCCCCTTCGAAACCCGTGCGGGATTTGAACCACTGTTCCGTCTGGGTTACCAGCGTGAACATGGCAACCGGCGATCGGGTGGCGAATGCGGCCAGATTGACAAGGTTGTCAAAGCTTGCCTCCGGGCCGGAGCCGACAAGGCCGGACTGTCTTACGGCTTCGAGCCGGACGCGCTCGTTCCAGGGGAGCGGATAGCCCGTGGGGGCGGCTCTTTTTTTGGCTGACGCAGTCAGATGTTTGAGGATTGCGGCACTGGTGGCCGCGACATCGGGATAGAGGGGCAATTGCAGCCGGTCATGGCCGATGGGATTGACTGCTTTTTCCGTGTTTTCCGTGTTTTCAACCGATGAGATGATGATTGTCTGCCGGAAGCGCTGATCAGCTTGCAGCTCGGCCAGCAGTTTCCTGTTGTTACCTGACGCGGCATTTTCAATAAGAACAAGCATCGGGCAGGCAAAGGAGAGCCATTTCCGGGCTTCCAGCGCGTCTTCGGTGACGTCCAGTAAAAGACCCGATCCCTTCAGGCCATGTGTGCGCCAGTCGGGAGCCCGGCCTTCGCCCGCGAGGATGATGGCCCGGGCGCTTAGCGGCAGGTATTGTTCGGGCGTGTTGTGTTCCACCAGATCCATGACTGCCTGGCGCGGTATGCGACGATGCCCGCCGGGGGTTTTCCATGAAGGGAGCTGGCCGCTTTCGACCCAGAGCTGGGCGGTTCGTATGGATACGCCCAGAATTTCCGCCGCCTTGGCTGTCGTCAGGATATCTTTCACATCAATCACCCATTTCTTATAAGCAATGAAATAGCAAAATTTGCCAAAAGTGCAAGAAATGGAAAGTTTGACGGCGCGGTTTGATCGTCGCGAGACTGCTTTTGCGCCCTTCTGGCGAGGAAGCTTCCTTATGGCCGAAGGTTGCTGCCTGCGCGATCTTTCCCGGTGGCGTTGCCGTTGGCGCGAGTGTCGGTCATCAAAGGGCAGGTCATTAAGGGTGTGAGGCCGGAAAAGAAAATCTTTCCGGCCTCACGAAAAGCAACAGCGGGGGGCTATGAGGGATCAGGGCGCTGTTGCTTTATTCCGGCGGCAAGTTGCGTATCGTGTGCGGCAAGGATCATGTCCGCAGCACGTTCGCCAATGACAACGCAGGGCGCCATCGTGTTGCCGGTCGTGATGCGCGGCATGATCGAGGCATCGGCGATGCGGAGGTTTTCGATGCCATAGACTCTGAGCCGGGCGTCAACCACGGACATTCTGTCGAGGCCCATTTTTGCGGTACAGGATTGATGCCAGTATGTGACGGCCGAGTTGCGGACAAATTCGACAAGGCCAGCATGATTGCGTGATCGTGGCGCGGTTTCGCCGCGAACCAGCGGGGTGAATGCCGAATGGTTGCCGATTTCGCGGCATAATTCGACCGCGGCAAGGGCTGCTGTCACGTCTTCGGGGGCGCTGAGCGCATTTGGTTCGATAAGCATATTATCGTACATGGTCGGACCGGATAGGCGCAGCCGTCCGCGGCTTTTGGGTTGGGCCAGTCCGGCAAACATTGTCCAGCCATGTTCGGGGGTTTCCAATTCTGCTTCGGCAGGTGAGGGAACGGGGAATTCAAGCTGGCATTGAAGGATGTCGGGTTGCTGGAGGCGGGAGTTGCTTTTCCAGTACACGGTTGCCTCGCATCCGCCGCCGCCGACGTCCTCGGGCTTGCGATATTCCCATGTACAGCCAAAGGCGATGTGATCCTGATGGTTTTGACCGACGCCGGGCAGGTGTTGACGTACCTTGATGCCATGTCTGTTCAGCTCGTCCTCGGGACCGATGCCCGATTGCATCAGCACTTTGGGGGTGTTGACCGCACCAAGAGACAGGATCGTTTCGCAGGTGGCGCGGAACTGTCGGATTTTACCGTCGAGCATGACCTCGACACCGACGGCCTTGTTGCCGTCAAGTATCAGGCTGGAAACAAGCGCGCCGGTCAGGACCGTCAGGTTTGGCTGGTGCATGGCCTTGTAGGTATAAGACCTGAAAACGGACTGGCGTTTGCCATCCTTGATACGCAGATCGGCAATCGCCGCCCCGCCGGTGCATTCCATCATCCGCCCGTTCGGGCTATCGAATACCGGTATGCCCAAAAGACCAGCGGCATCGACCATGGTCTGTGCAATGGGTTGCGGGGAAGAGGGTTGTGCGACATAGGCCGGGCCGCCTTTGCCACGGCGCGCCGGATCCGGTGTGCCCTGCCAGTCTTCGATGCGGCGATAATATTCCAGAACCGATTTATAGCCCCATTCCGGATCACCGGATTTGGCGGCGAAATAGTCCCAGTCCTCTTTGTGGCCGCGCGACCAGACCATCACGTTGATGCTTGATCCGCCGCCCAGTCCCTTGCCCATGCTGAGCGGTAATCTGCGCCCGTTGAGCGATGGGGCGGGTTGCCCCATGAAGCTCCAGTCACGTTCACTGCCAAGGTTTACGGGCCATTGAGCAGGTTCCATGACGGAGGGGGCGGTATCGTCGCCACCGGCTTCGAGCAGCAGGACGCGGATGTTTTCGCGTTCGGCAAGCCGTGCGGCAATGACGCAGCCGCTTGATCCCGCGCCGCAGACGATGAAGTCGTAATGCGAGCGCAGATTGTTGCGCAGTTCATTCTGGTTTCTAAGCACGTCTGTGTGGATCTGTATGTCTTCGCTGATCTGGTTCATGTGAGCCTCCATGACACCGGGTTATGGCAAACAGGAATCTCCATAGGGTGCTGTGTGAAAAGAGGCAACAGAAATTATCAATTTTATCAAAATTATCAAATTTGAACTAAAATTCCGTGTTTGATGATCTGTGGCGCGGGTGAGGTTTTTGTCCTGTCTGATGCAGGCGTCCGGCAGGAGGGAGAAAGCCGTGAAATGGGGGCTAATTAATTGTTTTAAAAAGATTATTTCTTGGATGTGATTCGGCGCCATTTGACGGGTTCATGGTGGTCGTGTGAGGTTTTTGTTGCCAGTAATTGTGGCTTGGGAGGAAGAGTGGTGATCACCTGAAAGTGATAATAATGATGGAAATGAAATTGAGTTTTCGGGTTTTGGGGGCGGCTGACGAGGTCTGATTTCGGATTCCCGATATCGGAGTCCGCTTATCCGCGTCGGGGATTTTGCGGTGCGAGTCCGGTGTTTGTTCGACGCACGTGAGGTGATGATTTCACGCGTCCGTGATGAAATGCCGGGAAACTCTCACACTGACTTGATATTTCGTGTGCCGAAGTTGCAATGACGATGATCCGCCCGCCTGCTACCAGAAAGACATCGCCAACACCGGCGATCGGGTTTCACGCAAGAGGGATGACATCATGAAAAATGCATTGGTATTGGGCGCAGCGCTGACGGCGGCTGTTTCGCTTGCTTCTGTTCATTCTGCGCAGGCAGAGGGTGCCAAGGAGAAATGCTTTGGCGTATCGCTTGCCGGGCAGAATGACTGTGCCGCCGGGCCGGGCACCACATGTGCCGGGACATCGAAAGTTGATTATCAGGGCAATGCCTGGAAGCTGGTCCCGGCCGGGACATGCGCGGATATGAGCTTTACGACGGCTGATGGGCGCAAGGTTATGGGAAGCCTTGAGGCGCTTGAGCGCGATCTGCCGAAGTCCTGATGTGATCATGCCGATCCGCCAATGCGGGTCGGCATCCTTTTTTCGGGGGCTTGCCATGATCAATAGCCAAAGCAGCAACAGATTGCCAAATCGGGCCGGTGTCGGCTTCAAGGGCGAACACGCCGATGACGTGATCGGCCAGCCCAAGCAGGTCGGCTGGTTTGAAATCCATCCGGAAAATTACATGGTGGCCGGTGGGCCGCGCCTGGCGGTGCTCGAAGCCTTGTGCGCCGATTATCCATTATCGATGCACGGGGTTGGACTGTCCCTTGGCGGCGGGGAGAGGCTTGATCCCCACCATCTGGCCGATCTCAAGCGTCTGGTGGATCGGTTTGAGCCCGCGATGCTGTCGGAACATATTGCATGGTCAAGCCATGACGGGCTTTACATGGCCGACCTTTTGCCAACACCGATGACGCAAAAGTCGCTTGATCAGTTGGTTGAGGCGATTGACGAGGTGCAGGTGGCAACGGGCCGTAAAATCCTGATTGAAAATCCGACCTCGTATCTTGCATTGCCGCAAAATTCGATCCCGGAAATCGACTTTATTACCGAAGCCGCGCGACGTTCGGGCTGCGGGCTTCTGATTGATGTAAACAACATTTACATTTCGGCCTGCAATCTGGATTTTGACGCGGGGGATTATATCGATGCGATCCCCGGTGATCTGATCGGGGAAATCCATCTGGCCGGGCATGAGGTGGATGCCAATGCTGATGAGAAGGTTCTGATTGATACCCATTCCCGACCGGTAGCCGATCCGGTCTGGGAGCTGTTTGATCGGTTGATTGCGCGGATTGGCGCGCGGCCGACCCTGATTGAATGGGATAATGATATGCCCGATTGGGCGACGCTTCGGGCCGAGGCGGCGCTTGCGGACCGGCATATTGCGCGGTTTTCGGGGGTTGACCCCTTGCGGGTGGTGTCATGAGCGACGTTGAGGCTTTTCAGGTGGAATTTTCCCGCGCGTTGATGGCAGGCGACCCGTCGGCGCGGCCTGTGGGCCTTGACCCCGCGATGGCGGGACGGTTTGCGATTTATCGCAACAATGTCCATCGCGGGCTTGGTGATGCGTTGATCGCGGCCTATCCGGTGGTGGCGAAGCTGGTGGGGGAAGATTTCTTTCGGGCGATGGCGCAGGCGTTTTTCCGGGGCGAGAAAGCACGCCCCGGGTCGCTTGCGCTTTATGGGGCCGGTTTTGCCGATTTCATTGATGGTTTCGATGTCGCGGCGTCAGTGCCGTATCTTTCCGATATGGCGCGGCTGGAACGCGCAAGGCTGGAAGCCCTGCATGCGGCCGATGATGCGGTGACCACGTCGGAAATGCTGCAAGGCATTGTGAATGATCTGGCGTCGGTTGCCTTTGTGCGTCATTCGGCCTGCTTTCTTGTGCGGTCCGGTTTTCCCATCCATGCGATCTGGCAATGCCAGCAGGAAGGGTCGGAAAAGCGGCCTATTGTGCAATGCGGGGAAAATATCCTGATCACCCGGCCTGACATGACGGTGCAGCAAATCCTGCTGGACGATGCCGGGGCTATTTTTGCAGGAAGGCTTTTGGATCAGGCACAGGTTGCCGATGCCTTTGCTGCCGCAATCGCCCGCGATCCGCAATTTGATGTGACATCCACCTTTGCCCAACTGATTGCCGCCGGGGCGTTTGCCGGTTTGAGGGAGACATAAAATGCAAACAGCGATCAAAAGAATGACAGGGCTGCATAGGTGCCTGTTTGGTGCACTTGAAGCGCGGACCGATGGCTGGTTCATCGGGCTTTCGGCAAGGGTGTGGTTTGCCGCGATTTTACTGCCTTATTACTTCAATAGCGCAATGACCAAGGTGGCGGGGGATAGTTTCCCCAGTGCCGGGGCGTTTGCGCAGATCGTGCCGTCGATTGCCGATCAGCATTTATATGACACGGCAGCCATTCCGTTTTTCCCTTGGCATATCATTGTGATTGCCGGGACTTTGGCGGAATTCGTTTTGCCGGTTCTGATCGTGCTGGGGCTGTTTACGCGTTTGGGGGCGCTTGGCATGATCGGGTTTGTGGCGGTGCAGACCGTGGTGGATATCACAGCCCACGGTGCGGCGGCGGGCGCGCTTTTTGACGGGCAGCCCGATCAGTTGATCGATCAGCGGATGCTATGGGTTTTTGTGTTGCTGATGCTGGCGATCAAGGGGGCGGGTAAATTTTCGCTTGATCATGTTCTGGGGCGGCGTGCGCGCGACGGATGAGGTTATTTGGCGATCAGAAGCGCCCGATGGTCGCTTTCGGCGCGGAGCGTTGCCAGATATTCCTGACTGACGTCATGGACTGACATGATGTGGGCGTAAAGCAGTTCTTCGGCGGCCTTGTGATCGCCACGCAGGATGGCATCGACGATGCCCTGATGTTCCTCGTGCGAGGAGGCGAGGCGGGGCAGGCTGTTGAATTGTACCCGGCGGAAGGGGGCGACCCGCCGACGCACGGCCTGGGTGACTTCGACCAGCACGTCATTATGGGTTCCGGCATAGATCGCATTGTGAAATTCACGGTTCTGGCTTTCATAAGCCGGGCTGTCACCCGAGCGCATGGCATGGGCCAGTTCGTGATGCAGTTCTTCGAGCGCGTGGCGTTCGCCACTTGTCATGCGTTTGGCAGCCAACCGCCCGCAGGTTGCTTCGAGTTCGGCCATGCTTTCAAACATCGCGGTCAATCGTTCCGGCGTTGCCAGCGAGACATAAACCCCGCGATTGGGGATTTTTTCGGCAAGTTCGGTCGCGGTCAGCAATTGCAGGGCTTCGCGGACCGGGGTGCGAGACACGCCAAAGCGTTTTGCAAGCTGGGTTTCTTCAAGCCGGGCACCGGGAACAAGCACGCCGGTGACAATATCGTCTTCGAGAGACTGGCAGAGTTTTTGCGCAATGCCGACCGGTTCGGGTGAAGGTTGCGGGGCCTGCTGCAGATGGATCATGTGCCGTTTCGACCCTTTGATCTTGTTGTTGATTGATGCTCGGTGCTCTTTTCGTGCTTTTTTGGCACCCTATACATCCGATGTATACATGATATTTCCCGCAAAATCCAAGCGCAACTGTCGCGTGCAGGATTCCGTCCCCGGCGTCACCCTGCAATATGTTTAATTAATATGCATATATGTAGTGCAGCAATTAAATATGATTAAAAAATAAACAGCAAAAGAAAGTCTGTTGAGGTCTGAAATAAGTTAACTTATTGAAATATAACAGATGGCACGTCGGTTGCACGGTGTATACATAATGCGGGCCAAGATCCGTTCGATGATATTATCCGCGTATTGCGCTTTCTCTATCAGGGAGACACCGATGACCAACCTTAAAAGACGCGACTTTCTGACGAAATCGGCACTCGGCACGGCGGTAGTCGGGGCGGCGGCCGGGGCGGCTGTTTTTGCGACGCCGCATATCGCGCGTGCCCAGGAGAGCTTTAACTGGAAGATGACCAACGCCTATGGTCCGGGTTCGCCGTTTTACGTGACCGGCCCGGGCAGCCCCGAGGATTTCTGCAAACGTGTGACGGAAATGTCGAGCGGGCGTCTGAACATCCAGCATTTTGCCGCTGGTGAACTGATCCCCGCCCTTGAAGGCTTTGACGCCGTTCAGGCCGGTACGGTCGAGATGAATGCGGCCAATGCCTATTTCTGGGCGGGCAAGATTTTTGCCGCACAGTATTTCACCACCGTTCCGTTTGGTTTGAATTTCCAGGGAATGAATGCGTGGCTGTATCATGCGGGCGGGCTTGAGCTTTGGCATGAACTGTATCAGCCCTATGGCCTGATTGCGTTCCCGATGGGCAATACCGGCGTTCAGATGACCGGCTGGTTCCGCGAACCGATTGAAAGCCTTGATGATTTCAATGGCCTGAAAATGCGTATTCCGGGTCTTGCCGGCAAGGTCTATCAGCAGATCGGGGTTGAGGTGAAGCTGCTTCCGGGCGGCGAGATTTTCCCGGCCCTTGAACGTGGCGTGATTGATGCCGCCGAGTTTGTCGGCCCGTATCAGGACCGTCGTCTGGGCCTTCAGAAGGCCGCGAAATATTACTACACCACCGGCTGGCACGAACCGTCCAACGTGACCGAGCTTCTGATCAATCAGAAAGCATGGGAAAGCCTTCCGGCCGATCTTCAGGCGATTGTCAAAAACGCCGCACAGGCGTGCAACCTTGACAGTCATTCCTGGTGCGAGGCCAACAATGCCGCAGCCCTTCGTGATCTGGTCGAGAATGAGGGCGTTATCGCCCAGACCCTGCCTGATGATGTCGTCAACAAGCTTAAAGGCATCACCAACGACACGCTGGAAGCCGAAGCGGCCAAGGATCCGCTGACCAAGAAGGTCCATGACGCATTCATGGCGTTCCGCGATACACACCGTGAATGGGCGGCGGTGAGTGAAAAGCCCTATCACGGTATCATTTCATCCAAAGACGGGATGAGCTGATATGAATTCGACCCGTACTGAATCGCTGGCAGAACCGCTTCCCGACCGTGTGTTGGGATATATCGTCGATTTTGCCGGATGGGCGGCCGCGTTAAGCGGTCTTGCGCTTGTTCTGGTGGTCGGCGGCAATGTGCTGCTGCGCTATGTGTTCAATACCGGCAGTGTAGCCATGCAGGAACTTGAATGGCATCTGGTGTCGCCGATTGCCCTTTTGGGGATGGCATATGGCATGCGGCATGGCGGCCATGTACGGGTCGATTTTCTTTATGACCGGCTAAGTGACCGGGCACGCGCGATGATTGATCTGTTTTCGGCGGTGCTGATGGTCATTCTTGGTGCGGCGATCATCTGGTTTGCCATTCCCTATGTGAACCAGTCGATCATGATGGGCGAGGGATCACCTGATCCGGGGGGATTGCCGTATCGTTTCCTGCTTAAGGCATTTATCCCGGTCGGGTTCGGGTTGCTTTTCGTGCAGGCAATCGCGCAGGCCCTGATCAATTTCCGGCAAGTGGCCGTGGCGGGGCAAGCCGCCGATGAGCCCGAAGATGCCGGTTACGCCACCCATAAAACCGCCACTGAAGTGCCTGGGGAATAATCGAACATGACTGGTAATGAATGGCTGGCCATTGGCATGGTCGGCGGCTTTTTTGGCTTCCTCGTGCTTGGGGTGCCGGTGGCGATATCGCTTGCGATTTCGGGTTTTGCCTTTGGCATTCTGGGATTTGGTACCGGGCTTTTTAACCTGCTGCCCGCGCGCATTTACGGGGTTGTGACCAACTATACGCTTCTGGCCCTGCCGCTTTTCATCTTCATGGGGGTGATGCTTGAAAAGTCGAAACTGGCCGAGGAACTGATTGATGTGATCGGCCATGCCATGGGCCGCCTTCGTGGCGGCATGGGGCTTGCGATTGTGATTGTCGGGGTTCTGATGGGGGCGTCTTCGGGTGTGGTCGGGGCGACGGTGGTGACGGTCGGGTTGCTGTCGTTACAGCCGCTGATCAATCGCGGTTATAACAAGGGGGTGGCGTGCGGTGTGATTTGCGCATCGGGCACACTTGGGCAGATCATCCCGCCAAGCCTTGTCCTGATCCTGCTTGCCGATATTCTGGGGGAGTCCGTTGGGACGCTTTTTGCAGCGGCAATGGTGCCGGGGCTGATCCTTGCCGGGATGCTCGCCCTTTATCTTGTCCTTCTGGGGATTTTCAAGCCCGACATGGTGCCAGCGATCCCGCAGGATGAACGCGATGCGCTCGCCACCCGTGACCTTGTGCTCAAGATCGCCAAGGTCGTGCTGCCGCCGCTGGCACTTGTTTTTGCGGTTCTTGGGTCGATTGTTGGCGGGATTGCCGCCCCGACAGAAGCCGCATCGATGGGCGCACTTGGTGCGCTGCTTCTGGCGCTGTTTACCGGGCGGCTTAATTTCGGGGTGATGCGCGATGTGTTGCGCGATACCCTGATCACCAGTGCCATGGTGTTTTTCATCCTGATCTGCGCGCAGCCCTTCGGCCTTGCCTTCCGGGGGCTGGGTGGCGAGGGACTGGTGCATGCCATGTTTGAATGGGTGCCGGGGGGCGATATGGGCAACCTTCTGTTCATGATGGCGGTGATCTTCGTTCTTGGGTTCTTCCTTGAATGGATCGAGATTTCCTATATCGCGCTGCCGATGTTTTTGCCGGTGTTCATGAATAGCGGCATCGACATGGCGTGGCTTGCGATCCTTGTGGCGATGAACCTGCAGACCAGCTTCCTGACACCGCCCTTTGGCTGGGCGCTGTTCTTCCTGAAAGGTGTTGCGCCAAAATCGGTGTCGACCATGGATATCTATCGCGGGGTCATTCCGTTTATCGGTATTCAGGCACTGGCCCTTGTGCTGCTGTTCATCTTCCCGGAACTGACAAGCTGGTTGCCCGATCTTATAGGCTGGTAGGCAACAGGTAGGTCCTGATCCGAAAATATCAGGCGATTTGTCCACGATGTGAAAATCGCCTGATACCCGGATCATTTTCACGATAGATTTCAAAGAACAACAGGGCATGCCGGACAAACGGCATGCCAAAGATTTTTGCGCCATCAGGAGGCCCCGAAATGCTTAGAACCAGAACAAGCCTTGGCGGGATGGTCACCGCCCCGCATCATCTGGCTGCCCAGGCCGGGCGCGACGTGTTGCGCGATGGCGGCAACGCGGTCGAGGCAATGATTGCAGCCGCCGCCACCATTGCGGTTGTCTATCCGCATATGAATGCGATTGGCGGTGACGGGTTCTGGCTGATTGCCGAACCGGGCAAGGACCCGGTGGCGATCCGGGCATGTGGCGGGGCGGCAGGGCTGGCGAGCCCGGAATTTTATCGTGACCTCGGGCATGACAAAATCCCGGCGCGCGGGCCCTTGGCGGCATTGACCGTGGGCGGGGCGATTGGTGGTTGGATGGAGGCCGCAAAAATCGCGCAGAAAATGGGCGGAACATTGCCCATCGCGCGGCTTGTGGCAGATGCCGTGCATCATGCGCGGACCGGTGTGCCGATCACGAAATCGCAGCATGAACTGACGCGCGGTAAACTGCCGGAACTTCTGGGTGCGCCGGGTTATGTTGCAGCCTATGCCGCGAATGGTGTACCCGAAATTGGCGATGTGTTGAAACAGCCCGCCCTTGGCGCGACGTTGGAACGGCTTGGCACCGTCGGGCTTGATGATTTTTACCGGGGCGATATCGCGCGCGCCAATGCCAAGGGGCTTGAGGCGGCGGGAAGTCCGCTTCGGTTATCCGATTTTGAAGCCTATCACGCCAAAACCATCACACCGCTTTCGGTGAAGCTATCAAGCGGCACCGTTTTCAATATGGTGCCACCAACGCAGGGGGCGGCGTCGCTGATGATCCTTGGCCTGTTTGACCGGCTGGGTGTGAAAACGGGCGAGGGATTTGGTCATATCCACGGCGTGATTGAGGCGACCAAACGCGCCTTTATCAAACGCGATGCTCATATCGGCGATCCGGGGCGGATGAATATTGATCCGATGTCGCTTTTAAGTGATGCGATGCTGGATGCCGAGGCGGCAAAGATCGATATGAAAACCGCACTGCCCTGGCCGCATATCGCCAAGCCAGGCGATACGATCTGGATGGGGGCGACAGATAAAAACGGCACGGTCGTCAGTTATATCCAGAGCATTTTCTGGGAATTCGGATCGGGCGTTGTGGTGCCCGAAACCGGGGTGCTGTGGCAGAACCGCGGGGCGAGCTTTACACTGCATGACGGCCCCAACCAGCTTGGCCCCGGCCGGTTGCCGTTCCATACGCTCAACCCGGCGATGGCGCGGCTGAACAATGGCGATGTGCTGACATACGGCACAATGGGGGGCGAGGGACAGCCGCAAACCCAGGCGGCGGTGTTTACCCGTAGTGTCCTGTTCGGGCAGGATTTGCAGGAGGCGATTACCGCGCCGCGCTGGTTGCTTGGCCGGACATGGGGCGCGGAAACCACAACCCTCAAACTCGAAAACCGGTTTGACCCGGCCCTGATCACGCAGCTTGAAAAAGCCGGTCATGCGGTTGAGGTTATCGGTGATTTCGAAGACATGATGGGCCATGCTGGCGGCATTTTGCTGCGCGCCAATGGGGTTATGGAAGGGGCCACCGATCCGCGGGCGGATGGGGTGGTTGCGGCGCTTTGAGTTTGTTGTACACGTGTTTGAATGGCGAAAAGGCCCCGCAATTGCGGGGCTTATGCTGTCAGGAAAACTCCCACTCGATCACATGCCGGTAAGTCTCGCCCGGATTGAGCCACGGGCTCGGGAAGTCCGGGCGGTTGGGGCTGTCGGGGAAGGTTTGGGGTTCGAGGGCGATGCCGCCGGATTTGTGAAGGGTTTTGCCGTCGGGGGTTTTCATTGCGTCGGTGAAATGCTGGGAGAGGTAAAATTGCAATCCGGCCTCGGTTGAGAACAGTTTCATCGTCCGGCCACTGTCGGGATCGGACAGGGTGGCGATCTGTTTAAGCAGGCCCCGCGCGCCATTGAGGCAGAAATTGTGGTCAAAGCCCTGATCGGCATTCAGAAGGTTCTGTGCGATCACGGTGGGGTTTCTGAAATCGTAACCGGTTCCCGCCACATCCTTGCGCCCCGAAAGCGGGATCAGGCGATCATCAATCGGAAGATAGGCATCGGCATCGATTTCAAGGATATGCAGGGCCGCGCATTTATCAAACCGCCCTGTGAGGTTCCAATAGGCATGGCTGGTCATGTTGACCGGGCAGGTCTGATCGCAGGTCGCCGTGATTTCAAGACGCAAGCGATTTTCAGCGACAATTGAATAGGTTGCGGTCGCCGCGAAATTCCCCGGATAGCCTTGATCCCCATCCGGGCTTTCGAGGTGAAAGGCGATTTCGTGATCGGTGTTTTGCGTGACGGACCAGTCGTGCCGGTCAAAGCCGGTAACGCCACCATGCAGGTGCGTCGGGCCTTCGTTGGCGGCCAGTGTCACCCGGTCACCATTCGGGGCGATATAGGCCGAATTGGCGATGCGGTTGGCATAGCGCCCGCACACCGCACCGATATAGCTGTCATGGGTGGCATAGGCATCATCGTCGGGCAGGCCGACGGTGATGTTGGTTTCCGTGCCGTCGTCATTGCGCAGCCAAAATTCCCGGATGCGGGCCCCATAGGGGGAGAGCAGGATTCGCATTTTTGCGGTCCTGATCTGCAGGGTTCCGGCGGGTGCCGGGTGCATCGGGATTGCGGTCGGATTTTTGGACATGTCGCCTCGTTTCATCTGGAAGTCCCTGTTTTATTTTGACTTTGCGGGTTTTTGGGCCGCTGTCAACCGCGCTTTCTGCGCGAAAGTGGGGAGGCGCATTTAGGCCGTTGAGTTCCTTCAAATCATATTGTATTACTATATGGCTTTTAGCAATAAAACAGCCTTTAGGGAGGAAATAATGAAAAGTCTCAAGCAGCTTGCGGTGTCGACGGCGGCCCTTGGTGTTGCACTTGGTCTGTCCTTTGCGGCACAGGCTGAAATGATGATCGGCTTCTCGCAGATCGGGTCGGAAAGCGGCTGGCGCACGTCCGAGACGGCATCGATCAAGGCCGAAGCGGAAAAGCGCGGCATTGATCTGAAATTCTCGGATGCGCAGCAGAAACAGGAAAACCAGATCAAGGCAGTCCGTTCCTTCATCGCCCAGGGCGTTGATGGCATTCTGCTGGCACCGGTTGTTGAAACCGGCTGGGATCAGGTGCTTCAGGAAGCCAAGGATGCCGGTATTCCCGTCGTTCTGGTTGACCGTGGCGTTGCCGCCGATGAAAGCCTGTATCTGACCAAGGTTGCATCCGACTTCGTGGTCGAAGGCGCACTTGCCGCCGCATGGCTGGCGGCGGAAACCAATGGTGTCTGCGATGTGGTCGAGCTTCAGGGCACTGTTGGCTCGTCGGCTGCCAATGACCGCAAGGAAGGTTTTGAGTCCGTTGTCGGCAATTTCCCGGGGATCAATATCATCCGGTCCCAGTCGGGCGATTTCACCCGTTCGGGCGGCAAGGAAGTCATGGAAAGCTTCCTGAAAGCCGAAGATGGCGGCAAAAACATCTGTGCGGTTTATGCGCATAATGATGACATGGCGCTGGGGGCGGTGCAGGCGATCAAGGAAGCCGGTCTGAACCCGGGTGATGATATCCTGATCGTATCGATTGATGCGGTTCCCGATATCTTCAAGGCGATGGCCGATGGCGACACCAACGCCACCATCGAACTGAACCCGCATCTTGGCGGACCTTCCTTTGATGCGATTGCCGCTGCCAAAGAAGGCAAGGAAGTACCGAAATGGATCAAGGCCAATGGTCCGCTTTATCTGCCTGATACCGCTGCCGAAGAATACAAAATGCGCAGCAAGTAAGGCCGTTATCCACGACCGTGCGCCTTACCGTGCGGTTGGGGTGACGCAACTGGCGTGATGTCTGAACGCATCCTTGTCGATGGCAAGGGTGCGTTCGGCCACATCCGGCCAGCGAACATAAAGGGAGAGGGGCTATCCATGTCTGAAAAGACGCAATCCGTGCTGTCAGTACGCGGGGCGGGAAAGTTTTTTCCCGGCGTCAAAGCCTTGCAAGATGTCGATTTCGATTTGCGATCCGGTGAAATTCACGCGCTTCTGGGTGAAAACGGTGCCGGGAAATCGACGCTGATCAAGGTGATTACCGGGGTTCATCCGCGCGATGCCGGAACCGTCCTGCTTGACGGGCAGGAAATCCATCCAAATCATCCGGGTGATGCGCAGGCGCTGGGCATTTCGACGGTTTATCAGGAAGTGAACCTGGTTCCGACGCTGTCGGTTGCCGAAAACCTGATGCTGGAACGCCAGACATTGAAATTCGGGTTTATTTCGTGGAAGAAAACCGAAAGCGATGCCAAGGCAGCGCTTGAAACGCTGGGGCTTGATATTGATGTCAACCGGCCGCTTGGGTCCTATTCGGTGGCGATCCAGCAATTGGTCGCGATTGCACGTGCGGTTGCACTGGATGCGCGGGTTCTGATCCTTGACGAACCAACCGCAAGTCTTGATGCCGAGGAAATCCGCACCCTGTTTCGCATCATGAACGAATTGCGCGCCAAGGGGCTTGGCATTGTGTTTGTCACCCATTTCCTGGATCAGGTTTACGCAATCACGGACCGCATCACGGTCCTGCGCAACGGGCGGCTTGTCGGGACGTTTGTCACCAAGGAACTGGCCCAGATTGACCTGATCAATCACATGCTGGGCCGGGAACTGGCCGAGGTCAGTTCGCACCGCCATCAGGATGAAAGCAATTTCACCGGCAAGGGCCGCCAGATCCAGATCAAGAATCTGGGTAAAAAACGCGTGCTGGAGCCAGTGACGCTTGACCTTTCGGGCGGCGAGATTGTTGGTCTTGCCGGGCTTCTGGGATCAGGCAGGACGGAGCTTTCGGAGCTTATCTTCGGGGCGAAAAAGGCCGATAGCGGCCTTGTGTTCCTTGACGGGGAGCCGGTGATGCTGCGGTCCCCGCGCCATGCCATCCGGTCGGGTTTCGGGCTTTGCCCCGAGGACCGCAAACAGGATGGCATTGTTGCCGAGCTTAGCGTGCGCGAAAACATCATGCTGGCGCTTCAGGGGCGGCGGGGCTGGCTGCGCCCGATTGCACGCGCCGAGCAGCAGAAAACCGCCGATGAGATGATCAGGGCGCTGGGTATTGCGACACCCGATAGTGAGAAACCCGTCGGGCAACTGAGCGGTGGCAATCAGCAGAAGGTCATTCTGGCGCGGTGGCTGGTGTCCAAGCCGATTTTCCTTATTCTTGACGAGCCGACACGCGGCATTGATGTGGGCGCGCATGCCGATATCATCAAGCTGATCAAGGAGCTTTGTGACGAGGGGCTGGCCCTGCTGGTGGCGTCATCTGAGCTTGAGGAAATCGTTGCCTTTGCCGACCGGGTGGCGGTGATGCGCGACCGCCAAAAGGTTTCCGAACTGACGGGTGCCGAAATCACGCAGGACAGGATCATCGAGGCGATTGCACGATGACCAGCTTGCAGGACAGAAAGAAATTACGGGAAAGCAGCACCATGTCTGCATCTTCTTTGCTGAGCCGGCAGTGGTTTGGCCCGGTGGCGGCCCTTGTGCTGATCATTCTGGGTATCGGGATCATATCGCCGGACTTTTTTGATATCCGCATTGTTGACGGGCATCTTTACGGATCGCTTGTCGATGTGGTGCATCGCGGCGCGTCAACCGCCCTTGTGGCAGTCGGCATGGCGGTGGTCATCGGCACGCGGGGCATTGATCTTTCGGTGGGTTCGGTGATTGCGATTTCAGCCGCCGTCATGGCGGTCCTGATCCGTGATACCGATCTGCATCCCGCCGTCATCATTCTGGCAGCCCTTGGGGCCGGGGTGCTTTGCGGGCTGTGGAACGGGATGCTGGTGGCCTATCTTGATATCCAGCCAATCATCGCGACCCTGATCCTGATGGTGGCCGGGCGCGGGATCGCGCAGATGATCACCGATGGGCAGATCGTGACCTTCCACGGGGCGTTTTTCGAAGGGATCGGCAGCGGGTATCTGCTGGGCATTCCGTGGCGGGTGATCATTGCCGCGGTGGTGATTGGTGCGCTTTACGCAGTGATGCGCAAAACCGCCCTTGGCCTGTTTGTTGAATCGGTTGGCGGCAATGCGCGCGCCAGTCGGCTTGCGGGTATTGATGCGCGCGGGATCAAGCTTCTGGCTTATGCGATTTCGGGGCTGTGTGCGGCCTTTGCCGGGATCATTATTGCCGCTGATATCCGGGGGGCGGATGCCAATAATGCCGGGCTGTGGCTTGAACTGGATGCCATTCTGGCGGTTGTTATTGGCGGTGCGTCGCTGATGGGCGGGCGGTTCTTTATCGGCATGACGGTGATCGGTGTTCTGATCATTCAGTCGCTGACCACGGGTATTTTGCTATCGGGTCTGCCGTCGCAATATACCCTGATCGTCAAGGCGGCGGTGGTGATGGTGGTTCTGCTGGTGCAGGCGCCGAAATCACGCGAACTGGCGGGCAAGGCGTGGGAAAAGATCGGCAGCCGGAAGGTGCGGGGGAATTCCGATGAAAATTAATGAACGTTATTACCCGTTGCTCGCCACGTTGGCGGTGCTGGCCCTGCTTTACGGTTACGGGATTGCCGAACATCGGGCGTTTTCAGATACTTATGTTCTGGGTGCGCTTCTGACCGATAATGCGTTTCTGATCATTACCGCGGTCGGCATGACATTCGTCATCCTGTCGGGCGGGATTGATCTTTCGGTTGGGTCGATGATTGCCTTTGTCGGGGTTCTGATGGCCGAACTTGTCACCGGGTTTGGCATGCATCCCTTGGTGGCGGTGGTGATTTCGATTGCGGTTGGCACGCTTTTCGGGGCCTTCATGGGGGTGATTATCGCCAAGTTCGATATCCAGCCCTTTATCATCACCCTGGCGGGGATGTTTTTCCTGCGCGGGATGTGCTTCCTGATCAACCTTGATTCCGTGCCGATTGATCATCCGTTTGTTGCCGATTTCAGCGGATTTAAAATTCCGCTGCCCGGGCGTGGCTGGATCAGTGCGGCGGCGTTGCTGATGCTGATTACGGTGATTGCCGGGGTGGTGATTGCGCATTACACCCGGTTCGGGCGCAATGTTTATGCGATTGGCGGGGATCGTCAGTCGGCTGAATTGCTGGGCATTCCGGTGCAGGGAACGATCATCCGGGTTTACACTTTATCGGGATTTTTCAGTGCCTTGGCCGGGGTTGTCTTCGCGTTTTATACCGCGTCGGCCTATCCGTTGGCAGCGGTCGGGGTGGAGCTTGATGCGATTGCGGCGGTGGTGATTGGCGGGACGCTTCTGACCGGGGGCATGGGCTTTGTGGTGGGCACGTTCTTTGGCGGGATCATCATGGGGGTGATCCAGACCCTGATCGCGTTTGACGGGTCGCTCAATAGCTGGTGGACCAAGATCATGATCGGGGCGCTTCTGTTTGGCTTTATCGTGCTGCAACGCCTGATTACACGGTCATTTTCGGGGATGCGGGCCGGGGCGGGGTGATCTGAAACTGGTCACGTCATAGCGTAAAATTCGGGCCGGGGCGGTGTTGCTGCTTCGGCCCGAATTGTTTTCAGGGGCGGTGATTCCGGCGGTCAGAATGCGGGGTTTGGGGCCGGTTTTTATGAAGTTATTTTTCATAATCGATCCGATTTTTCAATTTTGGTGAATAATGGATCGGTGAGGGGCGTGTCGAGGATCGCGCGCGGCCATTCCAGGCGCGAAAAACCGGCTTTTATTTGTATGAGGAATAGGGGATTTGGCCGTCCCGAGGCAAAAAGCGGCTTTTTATTTGTATGAGGAATACAAAAGGGGCCGTCCCGATGACAGCCCCGTTTTTGTCTTTTGCCGCGGTCTGGGCGCGATGACATCGGCCGGGCCCGTAAGTCGGGTATCAGAGCGGTATCACAGCGATATCACAGACCGGTCAAAGACCGGTCAAAGCAGTATCAAAGACCAATCACGTCCCAGTCATGTTCGCTTTTCATGCCGAGCTGCTGGCGGAGTTGCAGCATGGTGCGGCTGAGCAGGTTGCGCATGGCTTCGCGGGCGTCGCCGGGTTCGCGGTGCGCGATGGCGCGATACACCGCGAAATGGTCGGGCAGGGATTTGACATGCGCCTTTGGCCCGCCCGAAGACAGGCGGAATGAACCGATCAGGGCGGTTTCAATCAGCATGCCGAACGATTTCATGAAATCATTGCCCGACGCATCCAAAATCGCCTGATGGAAAATCAGGTCGGTGATATAGACGGCCTCGGTCCCGAGTTCGGCATTTTCCATGCCGGTATAGGCGGCCTCGATCGTGGCGAGCTGTTCCTCGGTCGCGCGTTCGGCGGCCATGGCGGCGGTGTTGGGCTCGATGATCATGCGGGTTTCAAACAGGCCATAGAGAAACGCCGGATCGGGATCGGGGAAATGCCAGGACAGAACATCGGGATCAAGCAGGTTCCAGCTTTTGCGCGGTTTGACGCGGGTGCCGGTTTTCGGCCGGCTTTCGATCAGCCCCTTGGCCGAGAGGATCTTGATGGCTTCGCGGAGCGCGGTTCGCGAGACATCGAGCGATTCACTCAAGGCCGCCTCGGTCGGAAGGACATCGCCCGGTGCCAGCTTGCCCGAGACGATCCGGGTTCCCAGATCATGGGCAACGATGCTGTGCAGGCTGCGCCTTGCATAGGTTCTTGACATGGACGATGGCATTCAAATTCCTCCGGTGCGGTCTTTTGATATCTGCGGACGGCGGTGGCTGGATCGGTGACCGCACTCTGACATTATTCATATAATATGAATTTATTTTAAGGGCAACTTCTGCGCGCCCGATAATGCCTTGTGCTGCAACGCATATAATTATTTCGGTGCGGTTTTTCGGGGACTGTTTGCACCACATCAGAGGTGTCATTTTTATAGACCACTTATCACCAAACAAGAAGCAATCAGTTGAGTGTTGTATCAGGCCTGATTTTGCCGGTTTGCGGCTTGACAGCAAGCGACATCCTGATAATTAATGTTATTGTATGAAGAATAAAAGAACAAGACTGTCAGGAGGAAGCGGCCCATCGCGCGGGACCGGGTATCGTAAACGGGTATCATAATCCGGCCCGAAAGAGGTGCGATTGTGGATTTTCGCATGCATCCATGCGGTGATCATCCCATGCGATGCCCCATCAAGTATCCCGTACAGTATTTTGGGCGGGGTGCATCCTGCCAGTTTAACCCTGATCCCGATCATGGCGTGCCGGACGGACCGGTACCCGGAGGGGATCGGCACATAAAGACCAGATAACGGGAGAGCCGACGATCATGTCCGATCGCATGCCAACGAACTATACCAGCCTTGCCGATAAATCGGTTTTCATTACCGGCGGTGCCACGGGCATTGGCGAGGCGCTTGTCACCGCCTTTGTCGAGCAGGGGGCGAAGGTCGCCTTTGTCGACATTGCCGAGGAAGCAGGCCATGCGCTTGTTGAAAAGCTGGGTAAGGATGCCAAGAACAAGCCGCTTTTCATCACATGCGACATTACCGATATCAGGGCGCTTCAGGATGCGGTGGCAACGGCGGCCAAGGCCAACGGCCCGATCACGGCACTGCTTAACAATGCCGCCAATGACACCCGCCATAAATGGCAGGACGTGACGCCGGAATACTGGGATGAACGCCAGGCGATCAATATCCGCCCGTCGTTTTTTGCCATTCAGGCGGTCGCCCCGATGATGCAGAAGGCCGGTGGGGGCGCGATTGTCAATTTCGGGTCGGTGAGCTGGATGATGGGGCAGGGCGGCATGCCGGGCTATACCACGGCAAAGGCCGCAACCCATGGGCTTACACGCGGCATGGCGCGTGACCTTGGCAAGGATGGCATCCGGGTCAATACGCTTGTGCCCGGCTGGGTCATGACGCAGCGCCAGCTTGACCTTTGGGTCGATGAAGCCGCCGAGCGCGAGATTGACGAGCGCCAGTGCCTTAAGAACAAGGTGATGCCGCAAGACATCGCGCGCATGGCGCTTTTCCTGACCTCGGATGAAAGCCGCATGGTCACGGCACAGAACTTTATCGTTGATGGCGGCTGGGTCTGATCGCGGTCTGATTGACCGGACAATACCCCCGATTTTACGAACAGCGACATTATCAGGACAGATTTCATGAGACTGGTTCAATACAAGGATACCGCCGGGGCGCAGCATGTGGCCGTGGTCGAGGATGCCAAAACCCTGACCCCGCTCAAGGCGGTTGCCTCCACGCGCGAGCTTGCCAGCATCGCGATTTCGCAAGGGGTCACGATGATCGAGGCGGCCAAGGCCCGCTTGGGCGACACCAGCGTTGATTATGACGCGGTCGCGAAATCCGGCCGGTTGTTGCCGCCGATCACCCATGCCGATCCGGCGCATTTCCTTGTCACCGGTACGGGGTTGACCCACCTTGGCTCTGCGTCGGCCCGGGCGAACATGCACAAGGCCGATAACAAGGCCGCCGATGAAACGGATTCCATGAAGATGTTTCGCATGGGGGTCGAGGGCGGCAAGCCCAACGCGGGCGAACAGGGCGTGCAGCCGGAATGGTTTTACAAGGGGGATGGATCGGTCGTGGCCAATCCGGGCGCGGATATCCCAAGCCCGTCCTTTGCCCTTGATGGCAGCGAGGAACCCGAAATTGCCGCGATTTACGTGATTGACCCCGAAGGCACCCCGGTGCGCATCGGCTTTGCGATTGGCAACGAGTTTTCCGACCATGTGATGGAACGCCAGAATTACCTTTATCTGGCGCATTCGAAACTGCGTGCGTGTGCGATGGGGCCGGAACTGCTTCTGGGCGATCTGCCAAGCCATGTTGAGGGCACGTCGCGCGTCTATCGCGATGGCAAGGTGATTTGGGAAAAACCGTTCCTGAGTGGCGAGGACAATATGTCTCACTCTCTCGCCAATCTTGAATATCATCACTTCAAATATGATCTGTTCTGCCGCCCGGGCGATGTGCATGCGCATTTCTTTGGCACGGCGACGCTTAGCTTTGCCGATGGCATCAAAACGCAGGATGGCGACGAATTCGAGATCGAGGCCGCCCCGTTTGGCCGCGCATTGCGCAACCGTTTGAAAACGCAGGCGGAACGCAAGGTGAAGATCAGGTCGATCTGATTGATCGGATCGATCTAACGGCCAAAGGGATATCAGGGTTTTACCAAGGGGCCACGATAAAAGCCCCGTCTCCCTCCAGAGCACTTCGTGCCCCGGCTCATGTTATTGGGCCGGGGTTTTGTTTTTTAGGTTGTGCTTTGGGCGTAATTCAATTTCTGCTAAATTAAATTTTGTAAATCTACTGACTTAGCGGGAGAAAATATATCTGTCCCCTTTTGGGTTTTTGTTAGATTCATTGATCGAAGCTTTTTTCTTCTATTTCTCTCAATATTTTTTTCGGCAATATATTATCCATTGATAAGGAAGGCTGTTTTATTAAACCGAGTATAACATAAAGAATATTATCATCTTTCAAAATGACAGAGCCTTTCCTAGGAGTCATTTTTAGATTTTCTAGCTCGACGAAACCATGTTTTGAAATCTCTATTCGATCAATAAAAATAAACTCTGCGTCCCACGGATTCATAAATGTACTGTCAACAGATAATGACCTAATAACAATACCGTATTCACCAATATTAAATTCAGAGGTGATTATTTTGACGTTGTCAATATCCTCTATTGATATGTATCGTGATAAATATTTTGGGAATGTTTTGTTATAATTTTCATTCCAATATTCGAGAATTTCATTCTCTGAAAAATCAATGTTGTGTACGTCTTCTCTTTCTTTAATAATGTCAAATATTGAATTGTTAACATTAATTCCCTGATTTTCTAATTTTTCTGTAGTAATATCAAATATTTTTTCTTTCACCTCATTATCTGTATTGCTGGATTTCATTGCCCACATAAGTTCATCAGGAGAAGCACTTTGATATTCATACAAGCGGATAAGCTGAGCCGCATTTAACTCTGCCACTGCGTCCAGCGCATCATTGCAGATGAGATAAAGCCCCCCTGCTATCGGCAACCACAAGATCCAAAGCCCGACAAGAAACTCGATGATCTTTTTCATAAACAACCTCTAATGCAATTTATGAGAGTATATTTTTAATTTTTTTCTCCACAAGAGTATTTTTTGCTGTTTAAGTCATTTAAGTAAGAAGAAGAATAAGGGGGCAGTCCCCTTTTATTTGTTTCATCGTCTTAATCTTGTGCCCAAGGTGTCAAATCGTCGTTGTCAACATCGAGGATGACTGCAATCTTTGCCCGGAGTTTCGGGGACATATTGCGTTCGCCGCGTTCAAGTTGCCCGATATAGACCTTTGTCACCCCGGCCTTTTCGGCAAGCTGTTCCTGTGTCAGTTCGTGAAACTCGCGATAGACACGAATGGGGGATTCACCATCCATCAGGCGGGTAACCACTTCCTGGGGGTAGCGCGTGCCATCGTCGGCGGCACGCGCCTGTTGCAGGGCGATTTCGTCGGCCTGATCTTCATCGATGGTCGCCAGCCATTCGGCATAGGGCAGAACAACAAAGGCCGGTTCGCCGTCCTGATAGATGAACTGTGGTTTGAACATGTTGTCAGGTCCTGTAAATGCTGCCGCGCGGGCCGATGTCGCGAATATCGAGAATGGGGCCATCTTCTGAAAAAAATGATGCGACAGGTGCCAACCCGTAACCGGAAATAGCCCTTCTCACCTTTCCATTTGGTATACTAAAGATAACAAATGGGAAGCAAAAGAAAATAACAAAAGAAAACAAACGGGTTTGTTTTTTGGGGCACATATCCGGCGGCGACAAGTTATCAATTGTACAATTGTGCAATATGTTGTACATTTGACTTGAGGGCAGATACAGGAGAATTGCCGTGCGAGTGTTACCCTACAGCCGCGCCAGACAGGCGTTTGCAGATTTGATGAAGGCTGCGAATACCGATCATACACCCTTTCATATTACGCAGAAATCAGGTGATGACGTGGTGATCATCAGCAAGGCGGATTACGATGCCATGCAGGAAACCATGCACCTTCTTTCAAGTCCGGCCAACGCGCATCGCCTCAACAGGTCCATTGCCGAACTGGAAGCAGGCAACGGCGTTGAGCGACCGCTTGTCGAAGAATGAAACTGATCTGGAGCGAGGATGCCTGGCAGGATTATCTTTACTGGCAGGCAACCGACAGGAAAATGGTAACGCGGATTAACAACCTTATCAAAGAGATCAAGCGCACGCCCTACGAAGGGACGGGAAAGCCCGAACCCTTGCGCCACAATTGGTCGGGATATTGGTCGCGGAGAATTAGCCAGACAGATCGTCTGGTTTATAAGCACACCGATGACGCAATTTATATCGCTCAGGCGCGATATCATTACTGACTGAATGGTTGCGAATAATACGAATATCATTGCTTGGTTCTTTGGCCGTCACGAATAGCTTTTTTTGCGACTTTCACCTGCTCGATCAAATCTTCAAGATCCTCTGGATCAGGAGTTCCGCCGGTATATTCGTCGGAGTGTGAATGTCCTCCAATCAGTCGCGATACGTTCCCATGTAGATCACGTAGCGCATCGGCGATTTCATCTGTCCAAAATACTTTGCCAAGATTGCTAATCCTAATTTGTTCATCCCAGCGAGTAACGGTGCCATTGAAAAGCTCGTGTATGATCGTTTCTTCTATTGTTCGGCGAAGCGCATCTGCGCCTTTTTCAATTAAACTAACGCGTTCCTGTCCGCCTGCTTTTCGAGCTTTGGCCAAATATTCGCTCGCAGTATGGACCGATAAATATGCCTTGTGGTTTGCTGGTGACTCATTGAGCCTCACCGCTCCTGGCTTACCTTCGTGGTCTCGCTCAACCCAGTGGATATTCATCGAGAGGTTCTCTCGGGCTTTAGCAAGCTGGGACAGCGACGTCACAAAGACTATGTCGTGCGAGAACACGATTACTTGTCGACTGGACGCTTCATCAACAAGACGCCGGGCTATGCGTTTTTTTCGCATGTGATCAAGCGATGTTACAGGATCATCAAACACGATAGCCGCGCTCGCCGGATTAAGATTCACTTCAGTCAAGAAATCGGCAAGAGCCAGTGCTCGTTGTTCACCTTCACTGAAAATGTCTTCCGGCTTGTGACCGCCCTGTACCTTTAACCCGCGGAGCGTTTTTCCAGCACTTCCGCGGGCCTGAAATTCAATGGGAAGTGAGCAATCTAGCTTACTGCATTCTTCTTCTAACCGCTCCTTATAAGCCCCTTCAATGAGCGTCTGGAACAAATTACGCCTCTTATCGGTTACGAAGCGTGTATTAGGCTTGGCCTCCTTCGCCCTTTCAACCCAAGCAAGTTCTTCAACGAACGACGCGACATCCTCGATATTGTTGCCGAGAATCTGACGCTGCTGAAGACAAATGTGCTCTGCCTTAAGCCTCGCTATTAATTCATCAAACTTTCCATCCTTAAGCGTCGTCTCTTGGACTTCGATATCTGAAATTGCGTTGCGAATATCGGTCGCTGGCAAAATCAAATCGCCGACAGGAAGACAATCAGCTTGTCCTGCATCAATTGTCTTTACGAGTGCGTCCCTGCGCTCAATAAAGGTAGACGAAACTCCGTCCAATACGGGTACTAGGTCTGGGGTGACTTTAGTCAGTTTCGAACGCACCAGACTTTCTGCGGGAAGGATTTCGAGCTCAAGCGCTCTCATTTCTTCAATATAAGCGTTAATCTTTTCATCCATCGCGATGACGTTCTGGCGTGCATCGGCGTCTAAATATCCCCACATACGCTTGATAAGAGTGGCAGAAGGTTCATCCAAAGGGCGATGGCACAAAAGACACGGGTCTGCTTCAACGGGATAGGTTTCGTGTTCGGCTTGGGCTAGCTTGCGACTTGCGTCTATAAAGGTATCCCATTCATGGCTGCCGGTCTGAGTTAGCTTTGGGTGTGAAACAGTTTCTCCGCCAGCTTTAAAGGCAGCGGCGGTTGCAGCTTGGTGTTCACCTAACAAGCCGAGTGCTTTCTTAGATGCTTCGTTACCCAATTTACGGGCAAGCTCGTTCATTTTGTTCTGCAAAGCAGTAATGATGATTTTTGTTTCTGCGAGGATTTTAAGCGTCTCGATGGGGGAATTGCTTAATAGCTCTGTCTCCTGACGTGAGACCTCTTCGAGACGGGTTTGCTCAGATTCCCCAAACATCCCAAGTGCCCTCAAAGCATCAATGTCGCTTTTGCCATTCAATTTTACCAGTTGATCTGCAACGGGGCCTTGATGTGTAAAAAGCTGATGGAATTTGTTCGGTTTTACCTTGGCTGAAATATCCGCTTCGAGCCTCTGGACGATAAGCTCGATAACGCGAGTCAACTCATCAAAAACGTCAAATCCGGCTGGCTGGAAGCCAAGCTCACTTTCTTTAGCCAAGTGAATACGTGCAACGGAAGAATCGAAGACGCTGATGCGCTGAAGATCGGCATGTTCATCCCCAGCAGTAAAAGCGACGGAATAGGGAGTGCCTACATCTTTTGCAATGACAAACTCCGCCCCTGCCGGGGTGTTTGGGGCTTTGCCATTATATATATTATGAATTATCTTAGGTTTGGATCGATTGAAACAGGCTGAAGACAACATGCGAGCAAAACCACTCTTCCCTGTACCGTTGTGCCCGTAAACCACGGTGAGCCCATCTCCAAATGTGAGAGCAGATGTTTCTGGAATAGCATTCACATTTTTCAGAGCCCTCATCTCTTGAAGTACAAATGGGCTCGCTTCGATAGTAGCAGGACGACCGGTAACTGAGGTCGGTATCTCCGGGGCCTCCTTACTTTCGTCATCAAGCTTATTGTCTCGCAAGAAAAGCTGATACGCTTCATTTATCTGTTGAGGCGAAAGCGTCCCATCTCGGACCGCGTGTGAGACGATAAAACGCTGCCAGTCTGCAAGTGCCTGCCCCCACTCGTTTAATTCATCCCATATTGTTTTCTGTGGTAATTTCAATCCCTTGAGCATTTCAGCTAAATTATCAAAGAAATCAGCGTCAACCATAAGACTCACCTTCTGCCTTTGTTTCTTCAACAACATCACTCGCTCAAGTTGAAGATAATCTAATTTAGGTGATTTTGTAATTACGGATATAGACATTTAGGAAATCAGCCAGCCATGTCATCGCAATCTAACACCCCCCTCATTCTCGATGGCAAGGCGCTGTCCAATCAGATTGAGTTGGAGCTTGCCGGTCGGGTTCAGGCGCTTCGGCAAAAGCTTGATGGCATGGTTCCGGTTTTGGCGACGATACTGGTCGGGGGTGATCCTTCTTCGGCGACCTATGTTCGGATGAAGGGCAAGGCATGTGAGCGGGTCGGGCTGGAATCCCGTCGGGTGGAGCTTCCCGAGGAAACGACGACCGCAGAATTGTTGTCTGAAATCACGAAACTGAATGAAGACCCACGGGTTTGCGGCATTTTGCTGCAACATCCGGTGCCGTCGCAAATCGATGAACGTGCGTGTTTCAACCATATCGATCTGGCGAAGGATGTGGATGGTGTCACGGTGCTGGGCTTTGGCCGGATGTCGATGGGCGAGGCGGCCTATGGATCGGCGACACCCGCCGGGATCATGCGGTTGTTAAGTCATTACAGGGTGCCGGTTGAAGGCAAACATGCGGTGGTGATTGGCCGCAGCCCCATTCTGGGCAAGCCGGTTGCGATGATGTTGCTGAATGCCAATGCGACCGTGACGATTTGCCATTCGAAAACGCAGAACCTTTCGGAAATCGTCAAAACGGCGGATATCGTTGTTGGTGCGGTCGGACGCCCCGAATTCATCAAGGGTGAGTGGATCAAGGACGGGGCGGTTGTTGTGGATGCGGGGTATCATCAGGGCGGCATTGGCGATATCGAATTGAGTGCCGTGATCGACAAATGTTCCGCCTATACGCCGGTTCCCGGAGGGGTGGGGCCGATGACAATCGCGACCCTGATTGCGCAGACGGTTGAGGCGGCGGAAAAGCTGGCCGTTAAAACGGGTAGGTTCGGTTAGAAGGCGGGTTCGTTGGTAAAGGTTAAAACATATCCGGATTTGTTTACCCATCGGCGGCAGTCGGTTTTGCCCGAAGGGGTGCAGACGTTAATCCATGAGTTAGGGTCGAAAACGGCCCTTTCTTCCGGATTGGAGCAAAGCGTTGCAGCCTATCGGTTAGCATTGCGTGAGCTTGAGCCCGGATTGATCTGATCTATCTGACGCCCAAGGGATATCAGGGTTTTACCAAGGGGCCGCGATAAAAGCCCCGTCTCCCTCCAGAGCACTTCGTGCCCCGGCTCAAGTTATTGGGCCGGGGTTTTGTTTTTGGGGAGGTTAGGTGGTTACCTCGCCTGCGGTCCGTCGCCTGTTTTAGAGTGCACTATGATCTTTTACAGCTTTCAAAAGTGCTGGTTTCAGGGTTTGAAAACGGTCGTCGAGTGCGGTCGGGTTTGTTCTATTCAGGGCGATCATCTGTAAGCGGGCATCACCGCCCCGAATGACTTCCAATTGATCCTGTTCAATCCCGTTCAGAATTGCCGCGACAACCGCGTCGACCGGTTCCTTGTTAAAACCGAGTTCGGGGCCTGCGTTGTTGCTTTGCATCATCGCTGTATCGGTTGCCACCGGAAAAACAGTCATGACACCGATGCCTTCGCCCTTCAATTCACGGCGAAGAGCCTCGCCAAACATCGCAACGCCCGCTTTCGTTGCCGCGTAAGTGGCATAGAACGGTACGCCGACAAGGCCGAGACCGGATGAGACATTGACGATAGCCGCATCCCCGCTTTTGCGGAGAAGGGGGAGTGCTGCGCGGGTGAGAAGAATTGGTGCGGTGAGGTTCACCGCAACCATCTGCATCAGCTCGGGCTCGGTGATATCTTCGAGCCGCCCGCCCCGCACGCCGCCAGCGTTGTTGACGAGCATGTCCAAACCGCCGAGTTTATCCTTGATTGCCGCCAAGGTGTTTGCGCGTCCTTCGGCTGTTGTTATGTCGGCGGCGATGAAATGTGCGATCCCGCCTGCATTGCTGATGCGGGCTGCTGTATCTGCGGCGGCCATTTCGCGTCGGCCGATTATGAGGACTTCAGCACCATTCTTTGCAAGGGCATTGGCCAAAGCTTGGCCGATGCCGCTTGAGGCGCCAGTGACGGCGATCTTTTTGCCTTTAATGTTCATGGGGGGGCTCCGCACTGAGGTGCAAGGTGGTTTAAAATGAGGCTTTGCCGATTGAAGCACCGCCGTCGACATGGATGGTCTGCCCTGTTATGAAGGCTGCGTCGTCCGAGAGCAGAAATGCCATGACGGCCGCGATTTCGTCGGGTTTGCCAAAGCGGCGCATTGGCACCGCAGCAAGGTAGCGGCTTTCACCGGGGCTGCCCGGTGGGTTGTTTTCCCGAAACAGTTCCGTTTCTGTCGGCCCCGGCGATACCGCGTTCACGGTAATGCCGGTTTGCGCAAGTTCCAGCGCCCAGCCTCGTGTGAAGCTTACGAGGGCTGCTTTTGCTGCGGCGTAGGCTGTGCGTTCAACACTGCCCAGCACGGTGAGGCTTGAGACATTGATGATCCGCCCCCAGTTCTGCGACTTCATGTATGGAAGGGCGGCCTGAGCGGCAATAAGCGCGGGATGGAGGTTGACCCGCATCACTTCGTCAAGTGTCGCCACATCGATTTCACCAAGTGGTGCCGCGCCAACCAGCCCGACATTGTTCACGATGCCGTCAACCTGATTTTCCTGAACGAGTTCGGCAAGCGCATGGGCGGATGTCGTATCGCCCATATCCAGAGCATGAAGTTCACCGGGAAAGTCATCGGTCTTTTTTCGTGCGACACCGATCACCCGATGGCCAATATTTACAAGGCGTTTGGAAAGTGCCAATCCGATGCCCTTGCTGGCACCGGTAATGAGGATTGTACGTTGCATGGTGCATTCCTTTGGTGGTGCTGGTCACCTGTTCGAGACGACGGTGCCTCGAACAGGCGATTTAGCGGTGTTTTGGGGGTGGGCAGCGTTATCAGGGTTAGACGGTCAGGCCTTGGGCGCGGCGAAGTGCGGGGAGCATGTCGGATGGTTCCGGTCGGCGGGTATAGTCGGGATTGACTTCGGCATAGAGGATGGTGCCGTCCTGACCGACGACGAAGCGCGATGGCATTGGCAGTGTCCAGCTATCGTCACCGTTAAAGGCCGGAAGGTCGTTCTTCATGGATTTGTAGAGATCAACCAGATAGTCCGGCATTTCAAAACGGATGCCAAAGGCAGCGGCGACGTCGTTGTGGGTGTCTGACAGGATCGGGAATGACAGCGCGTTTTGGCGGACGGATTTCCGGCTATTGACCGGGTTTTGCGGCGAGATGGCAACCAGGCTGGCGCCAAGGGCCTTGAATTCCGGCTGTGTTGCTTCGAGTGCCTGAAGTTCCATGTTGCAGTATGGGCACCAGACGCCGCGGTAGAAACTGATGACCAGCGGGCCTTTTGCGAGAAGGGCGGCAGAGGAGACCTTTGTGCCATCCGGGTCGGAGAGGGTGAAGGCGGGGATTTTATCCCCGGCCTTAAGGGCGTTCTCTGCTGCGCCGGATGCGATCAGTTCTGCTGTTGCCCGGTGCATGGTTTCGATGACAGAGGCCGGTGCATTATATGGGGGCTTTCCGGCTTCGAAGTCAGCCTTGAATCCATCCAGTTGTGCTTGAAGAGACATGATTTTGATCCTTGTGGAATTGGTTGATTGTCCGAGCGAGTTGATTTGGTTTGCTGCGGTGCGTTAAGCGTTTTCGGCCATTGAACGGGCAATTTCGGCAGCACTGATGCCTTCGAGCGCAAGGCCGTAACCGGCACCCTCGTCGATGATGCGGCGCAGTTTCTGCGTCAGGGCGATGCGGGTGTAGCTGCTGGTCAGGGGTGGAAGAGCGGCAATGCCTTCGGCGATTTCATGGGCGCGCGTCAGAAGGTTGTTGGCCGGTACGATTTCGTTGACGGCCCCCCAGTCTTTTGCTGTCTGTGCGTCAAGTATCTGGCGGGTCAGGATGAAATGGCGTCCGCGGATGCTGCCAATGACTTCGGGCCAAAGCAGATTGACGCCATCACCGGGAACGATGCCAAAATCGAAATGTGGCTTGTCCTGAAAGACCGTATCGGGTGTTGCAAGGATGATGTCTGTCAGCAGGGCGTATTCGCTGTGCAGCAGGACCGGACCGTTAAGTGCCGTGATCATCGGGACCTCGATATCCAGGATATTCATCAGCACCTTTTTGCCTTCGCGAAGGATTTTGTCATAGCCGCGCGGCGTGAAGAAATCGAAGCCTTCGGGGTCAATGGCGTCCATAAAGGCGTCGCCCGAACCGGTCAGAATGACGACGCGATTGTCGCGATCAGCGCCGATCTGATGAAAAAGATCCACGAACTGTTCGTGGGTGTGGCCGTTAAAAATCAGCTTGTCGCCATTGGTATGGAAGCGGACTTCGAGGACGCCGGTTTCAGAACGGGTCAGTTCGGCATTTGCGAATGAATTTTTGTAGCTATCGAAACGTGACATGGTTTTGCTCCTTTTGAGCGAATCAGGTTTGGGGATGTGTTGGGCAGGATGGATCAGGTGGCGGGAATGAGGGCTTCGGTGCGCGCGATTGCACGTTCGACCGCGGGGCGCGCCGCGATTTCGTCGTACCATCGGGAAAGGCTGGGTTTGTCGTCCAGTGTTACGCCGGGAAACTGCCTGCGCCACAGCCAGCCAAAATGGGCGATGTCGGCGATGGAGAAGCTGTTGCCAGCGATAAAGCGCTGCTCGGAGAGTGTGTGTTCGATAAGACCCAGAATGCGCTCGGCTTCAGTTGAAAACCGTTCTTCTGCAATTGGTTGAGGTTCAGGTGAGGAGCGCTTGAAGAAACCGGCATTACCAAATGCCGGACTTAAGCCAGAGGCGTGGAAGAAGAGTTGTTCGAAAACTCTGGCCCGAGCGGCAGATTCTAGCGGTAACAGCGTTCCCGTCTTTTCAGCAAGGTAGACGAGAATGGCAGCACTTTCGGTCAGGATGAACGGTGCTGCGTTGTCGGCATGGTCGGCGTCGACCAGAACAGGCACTTTGCCGTTGGCATTGAGGGCGAGGAAGTCAGCCTGCTTTTGTTCGCCTTCGCGAACATTTACGGATTTAAGCTCGTAAGAAAGTCCCATTTCTTCAAGGGCAATTGGAACCTTGACGCTATTGGGGGTGGCAAATGCGTAGACCGTGAACATGCTGGTTTCCTTTGTCGAGTGTGATTTTGTCCTGTTAAGGATCATTATTGATATTCCGAATGGATTGTGGCAGTCGGCTTGAGGTGATATTGGTTATTCCTGAAAGGAATGGGTGGGATGGATCGTTTACAGGCAATGTCGACCTTCGTCAGAGTGGTCGAAACGGGGTCATTTTCAGCGGCGGCGAGGCTGGTAGGGGTTGGGCAACCCGCGATATCCAAAGCGATTGCGGGGCTGGAGGACCGGCTTCAGGTACGCTTGCTCATTCGTTCGACGCACGGTTTGACACCAACCGATGCGGGCCTTCGATTTTACGAGAGGGCGAAGTCGGCGATCCGCGAGGCAGAGGAAGCCGAACTGGAGGCCCGCGGCGAAGGGGCGGGGCTTTCGGGGCGGTTAAGGGTTTCTGCCGCGACGACCTTTGCGCGGCTTTTGATTGTGCCGCAACTGCCCCGGTTTCTTGCCGAGCATCCCGAACTGGAAATCGACATTCTTCTTGATGATCGGGCTATCGACCTTGTTGCCGAGGGGATCGATCTAGCACTGCGTATGGGGCAACTCGCGGACTCGTCTGCCGTCGCAAGAAGGATTGGACGAGGTCGAAGGTCTGTGATGGCAACGCCTGAATATCTGGAGCGGGCGGGCACTCCTTCAGTACCTGCGGACCTTGCGGCCCATGAGGCAATTATCTACAGCCAGTTAGCCAACAGTTGGACGTTTCACAAAGCCGGTGCAGAGGCATCGGTTGCGGTAAGCGGTCGGGTGCGTCTCAGTGCTGCCGAAGGTATTCGGGCATCAGTGCTTGCCCATATGGGGTTGACGGTGAACTCCGATTGGATGTTTGCGCCCGAGCTGGAAAGTGGTGCCGTTCGTCGTGTCCTGACCGATTGGGAGTTGCCGCCAGTTGATCTGTGGGCCGTTTTTCCGACCGGCCGATTGGCGAGTGCCAAGGCAAAGGCATTTGCCTCCTTTGTCGAAGCTTTGGTCAAGGAATGAGTGAGACGGCGTGTCACTTTATGGCGAAAGTTAAAAGCCTGTTTTCCAATAGGAAACTTTAGAAGTATCCCGGTTCAAGAAATTGAATCGGGTGTTCTTTTGGAAGGCGGGCGAGGCTGGTGTGCTGTGCCGGTTGTGAGTGGCTGCATAAAGAAAACCCCGGCAGTCAGGGGAGCTGCCGGGGTGCTGGGTCTGCGCGTCAAGCATCAGGGTGGGGGTGGGGCGATGCCTGTTATCCCTATTATCCCTGTTCGGTTGCGGGAACAGGGGCGGTCCGCAGGCCCAGTGTGACGATGATCGATGCACCGACAAGCAACATGCCGGCGATGGTAAAGACGCCCAGCGCGCCGCTGGCGTCAAACAGAAGGCCGCCAACGCCGGAACCGGTGGCAATGGCAAACTGGAAAGCTGCGACGAAAAGGCCGCCGCCGCTTTCGGCTTCGTCCGGCACGGTGCGCGTGATCCAGGTGGACCATGCGACCGGAACGCCGCCAAAGGCCATGCCCCAGATCGCGACAAGAACGGTGGTCGGGACAATCGCGCCCTGAATGGTGACCATGCCGATCCCGGCCAGGCCGATGACCATCGGCATCAGGGCAATCGTCATGCGCAGCGACCGCGCAACCAGCGCGCCGCCGACATAGGTGCCGATGAAATTGGCAAGACCAAAGCCCAGCAGAATGCCCGAAACACCCGCCGTGGCAACGCCGGTGATGTTTTCAAGGAACGGCCGGACATAGGTGAACAGCGCGAAATGGCCGGTAATGATCAGGACGAGCGAAAACAGGCCGAATTTCATGCGCGGGCGGCTGATGACCTCGACCAATGTCCGCAGCGTTGCCCGGCCCCGCGGCGGCATTTTCGGCAGGGTCAGGAACTGCACGACAAGGGCGAGCACACCGAGCAGGGAAGCGAGCAGGAACACATCGCGCCAGCCGATCACATCGCCAAGATAGCTTCCGAGCGGGGCGGCAAAGATGGTGGCAGCCGAAACGCCGCTAAACAGGATGGAGAGCGCACGCGGAATGCTTTTTTCCGGCACAAGGCGCATGACGGTGGCGGCCGACATGGTCCAGAAACCGCCAAGTGCGATCCCCAGCAGCACACGACCGGCCAGCAGCACCGCGAAACTTGGTGCGGTGGCGACCATGATGTTGGAGATGGTCAGAAGCACCGAAAAGCCCAGCAGGACATAGCGGCGGTCGATGCTGCGGGTTACGGTTGCGGTCAGAAGGCTTGTGATCAGGGCCAGAATGGCGGTGGTTGACATCGCCTGACCGGCGAGGCCTTCGGTAATCTGCAGATCATCGGCCATCGGGGTCAGCAGGCTTACGGGCAGGAATTCGGCGGTGACCAGCCCGAAAACCCCCAATGTCATGGAAATAACCGCCCACCAGGCCGGCGCGCCTTGCGCAGCAGCGGCCGTGGGCTTATTTACTGTCTCAGTCATCGAATGTCCTCTCGGATAGAGTGTTTGTGCATTGCAAACAGAATAGAGTGGACGTGCCGGACGGGCTATGCCAGTTTCTCCTTGATTATTGATCAATCGTCCGAAAAAAACACCGGAACGGATGACATGCAGATGCTTTCCAGTGACCTGATCAGCGAGCTTTTGCTCGGCATGCGGCTTGACGGGCTGCATTACAACCGCATCCAGATTTCCCCGCCCTTTGGCGTGCGATTTGGCGAGGACCCGACGCGCGCGCAGTTTCATTTCATCGCGCGCGGGCGGGTTTACCTGCGCACCGATAGCGGGGTTGTCCATACGCTTGAGGCCGGTGATGCGGTGCTTTTGCCGCGCGGGGGCATTCATGCGCTGCTGTCTGATCCGTCCATCCCGTGCCTTGACGTGACCGATTACAGTGTGACGACGATCTGCCGCCGGGTGGATGATATTCATGCCTGCAAGGCGGAGCAGTGCCGCAGCACCGATACGCTTATTTTCAGCGGCTGCATGGAATTTGACCTTGGCGGGATGCATCCGCTGGTCAGCATGATGCCCGAGGTGATGCAGGTCGGCACCCTGATTGATCGAAACCCCGAACTTTTGCCGGTGTTAGAAGCCATGGCGCGCGAAGTTTCGACCGAGCGTGCCGGTTTTGCCGGGATCCTGACCCGGCTTGCCGATGTGGTATCGGCATCAATCGTGCGTGACTGGGTCGAATGCGGATGTGGTGATGCGCAAGGCTGGGTCGAGGCCTTGCGCGACCCGCGCATGGGCCGCGTGATTGCCGCCATCCATCGCGATCCGGGCCGCAACTGGACCGTCGAGGCGATGGCATCGGAAATGGGCAGTTCGCGGTCGGTCTTTGCCGAACGGTTCCTTGATGTCACCGGGGTGACGCCGCTTCGTTATGTCACCGAGCTTCGCATGCGGCTTGCCAGCCAGTGGATCACACGTGATCGCATGGCGATTGATGTGGTGGCGGAGCGGCTTGGCTATGGCTCTCAGGCGGCATTCAGCCGCGCGTTCAAACGCACGACGGGCAAATCACCGGGCACCATGCGGGCGGCATAGCCAGCCGCGCGGTTTATCGTCAGTACGAGTTGCGCACGACGGCGACCAGATAGCGGCAGTTTTCGGGGCTTTTATTTTCAAATATGCAATCTTGCGGCGGGCCGAGTTCAAGGCTATCGCCCGTGTCGAGGTGATGCACCCTGTCGCCTTCGTGAAACAGCAATGTTCCCTCAAGCACCCAGATGGCCTGCTGAATGAAGCTGTATGCGGAGGCGGGCATGGTGACCTGTTTGCCGGGTGGCAGGGTGACTTCGACAAGTTCGAGCGGGATTTTCTGCCCCGATAGCACCTGACGGCGGTTATAGCCGGTTTCGGGATCCGACCATAATGGCTGCTTTGCGTGTTTCCGTACACCATGATGGACGGGGCTTGCCGACGAGAGCAATGCCGAAACCGTAAGCGACAGGGCCCCGGAAAGCCGCCCGAGAACCGTTGCCGTCGGGCTGGCTTCGCCGCGTTCGATCTTGCTGATCATGGCCTTGGAGACGCCGGATTTATCGGCGAATTGACCCAGGGACCAGCCGCGGATTTCGCGTTCGCGCTTAAGCCGGGCAGCAAGGGTGGCGGTGGTTTCGTCTTCTATAGTGATCATGGTGATTTTTATTTTCCGTAAAATCGATATTGACTGTCTACTATAATGGATTATCGTCGGCAAGAGATTATCGGTATGAAAAAACGGAGACGATGATGCTTGTGCGCAGTGCGACGGAACGGGACCTTCCGGAAATTCTTGAAATTTATAATCAGGTTCTTCGCGATAGTACGGCGATTTATGATGATGTGCCATCCAGCCTTGAGGAGCGGCGCGAATGGTTTGAGGGACGCAATCAGCAGGGCTTTCCGGTGCTTGTCGCGGAAGACGATGACAAGGTTCTGGGCTTTGCGTCCTATGGCCCGTGGCGGGCGCGCTGGGGATATCGCTTTACGGTCGAGCATTCCGTGCATGTGCATGTCGATCATCGCGGGGCGGGAATGGGCAGGGCGCTGTTGACGGCGCTGATCCCGATGGCCAAAGAGGCCGGTATGCATGTGATGATTGGCGGCATTGATGCGGAAAACGTCAATTCCATTCGATTTCATGAGCGGTTTGGTTTTGTCGAGGTCGGCCGTGCCAAGCAGGTTGCGCGCAAGTTTGACCGGTGGCTTGATCTTGTGACGATGCAGCTTTTTTTAAACGAGCCGGATGCCCGCGCGTAAATGACGCAGAAGATTCCTTGCCGTCAGGATAACGACAGCAGGGCCATGGCGAGGGATGCGATCAGCAGGGCGGCAAACAGGATATTGATCAGCCGCCCGAAACGCGGATCGGAAAGCAGGCGCGCAAAGCCCGCCCCGAAAACCAGCCACAGACTATTGACCAGCACGATCACCAGCGCCAGAGCCGCAATTTTAAGGGCGTTATCAAGCCATAGGGAATGTGGCGCGATGGCATGGGCGGCATAGACCGCGCCGATGGCGGCAAAGGCCTTGGGATTGGCGATTGCCAGCATCACGCCGCCTCGGAAATCTGGGGCTTTGGGTTCAGGCTGATGGGCTATTCTGTTGGCGGGTCTGATCGGGGCGGTGGCGATTTTCCATACCAGATAAAGGATATAAAGCGCGGCAATCGCCGTCAGGACCTGACCGGCTATCGGATGGGCGAGAAGGGCGGTGGCAATACCGGTGGCGACCAGCAGCAAAACCGCAATCGTGCCGGTGACGATCCCGCCGAGATAGCCAAGGCTTGGCCGAATGCCAAAGGCCGAACCACTGGCGGCCAGGCTTATGGTGGCGGGGCCGGGGCTTCCCATCAGCGGCAGGGCGGCAAGCCAAAGCAGCAGCAGATTTTCAATCATCATTTTGCGCACCTTTCCGGTTTTGGGGCCATCGCCGGAAATGTCGCATGGTTTGCCGGATGTCGTCTTGAACGATTGTGACGCGACGTGCTCTAGAAATGCCCGTAAAGGGCGCGGGTGGCGTTTTCGGCGGCGTCGCGCAGGGCCGTCAGAATGTGATCGCGTTTCTGTTCGATCAGGGTCGGGGAGGCGCCAAAGACCGAAATGGCGGAAACCATGCGGCCATGCTGGGTCAGGATCGGGACGGCGACGGCGTAAATGTCGCTTTCGCGTTCGCCGTTATTCATTGAAAAGCCCTGTTCGCGGATGGTGCGCAGTTCGGATTTGAGCGCCGCCAGATCGGTGATGGTGCGCTCGGTCATGCCGGTCAGGCGGACCTGATCAAAATAACGATCCTGTTCATCGGTCCCCATGAAGGCCAGCCACAATTTGCCATGCGCGGTGCAAAAGGCATCCAGGCGCGATCCGATGCGGATATCGACATAAAGCGGGCGGTCGGGCAGGGCCTTGGCGATGCAGACCGCCATGTCGCGGTCAAATTCGGTGGCCATGCAGGCATCCCCCACGTTACGCGCCAGATCGTCCAGCACCGGCTGGATCAGGTTGGGCAGGCTGCCATCGCGCAGCACACGATCCCCCAGATCGGCAAAGACATAACCCAGCCGGAACACCCCGCGCGCGACCATGCGAAGCGCCCCGGCCTGTTCCAGCGTATGCAGGAACCGGTGGGCGGTGATGGTGTTGATGCCAAGGGCGGCCGCCGTGTCGCTTGCGGTCAGTTCAGACCGTCCCTCGGCAAACAGTTCAAGAATGCGGAAGGCCTTGAGCACCGATCCGTTTAGCTGGCTTGTCATGATCCGTATCCTTTGACCCGGGAGGCATATGTTGCACGCGCATGATTTTGCGTCGCGGTGCCTTGACGCATGCCCGATTTCGATAATAAACTATATTATAAATTAAATTTCAAATATAGAAATGTGGCAGGAACGTCAAATGAAAAAAGACAAGGCGGGTATCACGCTGACCGCGGGCGGGGCCATTCTGGCGCGGATGAAAGCGATCGGGGTGGATTATATCTTTGCCAATTCCGGCACGGATTTTCCGCCGATCATCGAAGGGCTGGCCGAAGCCAATGCCAAGGATGTCGAGCTTCCCAATGCGCTTGTCATGCCGCATGAAAATGCCGCGATGGGTATGGCGCATGGCTATTACCTTGCGACGGGCAAAACCCAGGCGGTGATGGCGCATACCAATGTCGGGTTGGCCAATTGCGCGATTGGCGCGATCAATGCCGCGACCGAGCATGTGCCGGTGATCCTGATGTCAGGACGCACCCCGGTTATGGAACAGGGGCGGCTTGGTGCGCGCACGGTTCCCATTGGCTGGGGCCAGGAAATGCGCGATCAGGCGGCGATGGTGCGCGAGGCATCGAAATGGGAATACGAGCTTAAATTCCCCGAACAGGTGCCCGACGTTGTTGACCGGGCCTATGCGATTGCGTCCTCGGTCCCTAAGGGGCCGGTTTATGTATCCCTGCCGCGCGAGGTTTTGTGCGAACCCTGTCCGGGGGATGCGATTGACGCGCCGCTTCGCATGCAGCCGGTCCGGGTGATGCCGCCCAAGGAAAGCCTTGAAGATGCGGCGCGTATCCTTGCCAATGCGAAAAACCCGGTGATCATCGCCCAGCGCGGCACGGGTACGGCCGAGGCGTTTGATCGCCTGTCGTCACTGGTTGATCAGTGGGGCATTCCGGTGGTGCAATATTGGGCGATCCAGCTTGCCCTTGGCACCGATCATCCGATGATGGCGGGCATGGACCCGGCACCGTGGCTTAAAGACGCCGATGCGGTTCTGGTGATTGATTGCCTTGCGCCATGGTCGCCGGAAATCCATAAATTGCGTGATGATTGCAAGGTGATCCAGATCGGGCAGAACCCGCTTTATTCCCGTTTTCCGGGGCGCAATTTTGCCGCCGACCTTTCGCTTGCCGGGGAAACCGGCGATGTGATCATGGCGCTGGCCGACGCGCTGGATCGTCATCATGGGGATCATCGCGAAACCTGTGCCGACCGGCGCGAAAAGGTCGCGGCGATCAATGCGGGGACGCGCAAAAAGGCGCTTGCGGCGGCCGATGCCGGATCGGTTGATCCGATGAGTAAGGCGTTTGTGTCGCGGTGCCTGTCGGAGGCGATTGCCGGGCGGTCGGCAACGGTGTTTTCGGAACTCGGCTGCCCGCTGGAGCCGCTTTCGCTTTCGGAGCACAGCAGCTGGTATCAGGAGCCGCATTCCGGCGGGCTTGGCTGGTCCTTCCCGGCATCGATGGGTTATCAGTTGGCGGATAAAAACAAGCTGGTGGTCGCGACCATGGGCGATGGATCATACATGTTTGCCAACCCGACGGCGTGCCATCAGATTGCCGAGGCGCTGGCGCTTCCGATCCTGATCCTTGTTCTGAACAATAATGAATGGGGGGCGGTGCGCCAGTCGGTGACGGGGATGTATCCCGATGGGTATGCCGCGAAAACCAACCAGATGCCCCTGACCGGGCTTAAACCGAGCCCCGATTTCACCAAGGTCGCGGAAGCCAGCCGGGCATGGACCGCCAAGGCCGAACGGGCGGCCGATTTGCCGGAAATCCTGCGCCGTGCGATTGCGCATATTGATACCAACCGCACCCATGCGCTGGTTGAGGTGACGATTGCGCCGTAAGGGACGGTGATACTGAGCCGATGATGAAACCGGGTATCAAGGTAATGATGCCCGGTTTTTTATGATTTAGGCGCGTCATCGGCCTATGATTTACCGATTATGGAAATCAATCGACGCGGGAGCGTTCGCAGAACATGGAAAATCTGATGGAAAAACATCCGGAGAAAAGCGTGCCCGCCAAGGATGTTCATGACGGGGTGAAGCTGCTTGATAGCGGTGTGAATTTTGTCGGCGAGCAGGTTTCCTATCCGTCGGGCAAGGCGCGGATCAGGTCGGTGCTGGCGACGATGGCGCCGGGGCAGAAAACCGGCTGGCACAAGCATGGCGTGCCGACCTATGGATATATCCTTGAAGGGCAGATTACAGTCGATTACGGCGACGGGGGAAAAACCACCTATCGCGCCGGGGAAGGGGTGCTTGAGGCGATGGATTACTGGCATGAGGGGATCAATGATGGCGATATTCCCGCGCGTGTCGTTGTCGTCTTTATGGGTGCCGAGGGCGCGGAAAACGTGATCTATAAGCCCGAAGATGCATCCGACTGAATTTTGATTTTATGGGAAAGAAAGTAGCTTGCTTGGTTCTTTCTGGTGAAGGAATAACCGGGCAGCGATTTCACTCCTGTAGGCAGGTAAAGGTAGTGATTGCGCCTCACAAATGTTCGAGGTGGTGAATTTTTGAAACTTGTACTGGAGATATTGGCCCGTTTTTTATTTTTCCGTCGGGTTTTCGCGTTATGATTGTGGCTGGGGTTTGGGTATGTTTCGGGGAATTAAAGCCCAGTGCGATACGGATTTCTGAGACGTTATGTCGAGATGGTTAAAGCCAAGCCTCTCAGGGCTTTAGTGTATGGTTGTCTCCTATGGTCGATTGTTTCCGGGTTTCTTATTTATAATGATCTCTACGCAACCTCGGTGGTTGATCAGGTCATCATTGCAGTGGTGGGTTTTTTTATCACCATAGCGACACCTTTTCGATCAAGAACAATTAACGCTACGTTGATCCGCCCGGCTATCGTTTTCAAAGGATCGCAGGTTCGAAAAAGGTCGTGTCCGACGTGCTTTATGGTTGCAGGGCATTTCTTTGGATTGTTTGCTCTTCTGCTAAGGGAAGCTGTGATCGAAAAAGGGCATGATTGGTGGTTGCCTCTCATTGCATATTTTATCGGGTTTGGGTTTTCCTATCCTTTGCTGTTCTGGCGCCCGCTAATCTTGAGGTTGTTATTTGGTTTCGAGAAGCGAACCCGATTTGCACGAGTGTTAGGTTGGGGAAGAGCAAGATAGATCATTGTACCTTTCCGGTGTCTTTTGTGCATAGCATGGCGGGTTCGATTACCGGGGTGCATCTTTTAGCTGGTCAAAAATCCACTGCCCAACCGGGCCAAGTGGCCTGTCCTGACGGTGGGCGACGACAATGTCGAGGACCGGCATGTGATTTAGTCCATCCCAGCTTTCGGGGTCGAGCAGGGCGAGGGTTCCGTTGCGGATATGATCGGCGACCATATGTTCGGGCATGCCACCCCAGCCAATCCCGCGTAAAATCATAGCAAGTTTGGTTTCAAGGTCATTGACCTTCCAGTAATTCAGGGCCTGAACGGCGTGATTGCGTTGCAGGGTCGGGGCATCGCGCGCCGATGTGATGATCTGGGTGTGGGCGTGCATCGCATCGATATGGATTTTTCCCGGAAACCAGGCGAGCGGATGGTCCGGTCGTGCCACGGCGCACATTCTGACCTGCCCGCAGGCAGCCCGGGCATAGTCGGAACCAAAAGGAATGAATTCCGGCAAAATCGCAAGATCGGACGCGCCGCTATCAAGGACTTCGGTTGTCTGGATCGTAACCGTCGACAGGCTTACGCGGACTGTCGGGAATTTCCGGGCGAGAACCGCAAGGACATCCATCAGCGGGGCGTTTGATGCAAACTGGCTGATTGTAATCGTGATCGAAGCTTCGAGCCCGTCAGCGATGCCTTTGGCGTGTTGGCGGTAGCTGGAAATATCCGCCATGACCTTGCGTGCATGGGGCAGCAGGGAATGTGCCGCCTTGGTCAGGGTCGGGCGATAGGCCGTCCGGTCAAACAGTTCCAGATTGGTCTGTTCTTCGAGTTTCTGGATCGTGTAGGTGACCGACGATTGTGTCCGGTTCAGATGCCGCGCGGTGGCGGCAAAGCTTCCGAGGTCGGCAATGGTGACGAAGACCCGCAATTGATCAAGGGTGATGCCAGACATAAAGCTTCAACTTTTTTGAATGAGATAATCATAAATATAGAATTTTTTTTATGGTCTGACACTCGTAAATTTTGTGCAGGAGCGAAATAGGGGAGGGGCACAAGGAGTGTAAGATCGTGCTGGGCGTTGATCCCCATGAGTTTTTAGTGCCGTTGATCCGGCAGTCGGTTTTGATGTTGCACCTGTTTGCGTTCGCATTTGCGTTTGTTCTGGTGGCGCGGGCAGACATTGCGATGCTGCGTGGTCAGTATCAGGAAGGCAGGTATGACCTAGGCAGGGATGCCGTTTACACGGCTTTGCTGTTGGGGGTGCTTTGGGTGTCCGGGGTGGCATTGATCGGGCTTGGTATCGGGTTTGATGTTGCTGCCATTGCCGCAAACGGCAAGGTATTTGCCAAGGTTACGGTCGTCACTATCCTGACGATCAATGGCATTTTCCTTCACCTTTATGCTTTTCCGGTATTTGCCGATAAACAGGAAAAAGCGTCATCGGTCCGGCTTTTGATATGCACGATCCTTGGCGCGGTAAGTTCCGTGTCGTGGTTTTGTGCATCTGCGTTCGGGGCCGCACGCGTGGTTGCGCCGTGGCTGGGATATCAGCATTTCATGCTGTTTTATGGCATCAGTCTGTCGGCAGGGCTGTTCGTTGCGATTTTGTTCGTAAGGCCGGTGTTGCGGCGTCAGCTTGAACGTCGGTCATCGGTTGTGCCGTCTGCCGGCTTTGTTGCAGGGGCGGTTGCCGAGTAGTCATGAACAGAACCCGGAATGCCTTCTGCCGGATGCGGATTTTCAGATTTCAATCACTACCCGGCCATGTGCCGGGTAGGTTTTTTGTTGCGTGATTGATTGTCTTTGGGCCGGGATCAGCTTTTGAAAGGTTCGGCTGCCTGCTTTGTTAGCACTTTGAAATCGTTGCTTGCATCATAGGCAAAATCATTATTTGATTAAGGTGAATTCCTGATTTGCCTGCCCAAAGGAGCCAGCATGGATCGCGTTATTGGAACCTCGGGGCGTATTGCGTTCGCAAGTGCAATGCGCAATCTGCTTGCGGATGTGTATCCGGAACATGATCACGCCGATCTGGTGCGCCGGGTTTTTGATGTGCTGGACCTGCCGCTTGAGGGGGACGGGGCGGAGCCGTGCGAGGAATATCTGCGCAAATGGGATCAGCGTGATGCGTTTCTGATCACCTATGGCGACAGCATTTCGCGCGACGGGCATCATGGTTTGCAAAGCCTTGGCGATTTTTATCGCACGTGGCTTAAGGACTGGCTTTCGGGGATTCATATCCTGCCGTTTCATCCCTTTACGTCCGATGACGGGTTTTCGGTCAGCGATTTCAGTACGTTGCGCCCGGAGCTTGGCACATGGGACGATGTGAAGGCATTGTCCAAAGATGCCACCGTGATGGCCGATCTGGTGGCGAACCATATTTCGGCATCGCATGTGTGGTTTCAGCAGTTCCTTGCCGGGGAAAAGCCCGGTGTCGATTACATCAAAACCGCCAGCCCCGATGATGATCTTTCCGATGTGGTCAGGCCGCGGAGCCATCCGTTGTTAAGCAAGGTCACGACATCGGACGGGGAAAAGCATGTCTGGTGCACGTTCAGTTATGATCAGGTTGATCTGGATTACGGCAACCCGGATGTGTTTTTTGAAATCCTGAAGATCGTTCTGGAATATCTTAAACATGGCGTCCGGGTCGTGCGGCTTGATGCCATTGGCTTTATCTGGAAGGTGGCCGGGACCAGTTCGATCAATCTTGATCAGACGCACAAGATCATCAAGGCATTGCGGCTGGCGACGACGGCGGTACATCCCGATGTTTTGTTCATTACCGAAACCAATCTGCCGCTGCTTGAAAACCTGTCCTATTTCGGTAATCAGGACGAGGCGCATCTGATTTACAATTTCAGCCTGCCACCGGTGATCATTCATGCGCTGTTATCGGGGCGCAGCGATTATATCCGCAAATGCATCATGTCGATGCCACCAGCACCGGCGGGTTGCACGTTTTTCAATTTCACCGCCAGCCATGATGGCATTGGCCTGCGCCCGGCCGAGAACCTGATCCCGGATGCGGAGATCGAGGTGATGACCGACCATGCGCGCAAGATGGGCGGGCAGGTGAGCTACCGGTCGCTGAAGGGCGGCGGGCAGAAGGCCTATGAACTTAACGTCACGCTGTTTAGCATGCTGGCGGAAAGTTTTGGCGGGGATCGTACCTTTGGCCTTGAACGGTTTGTGATGAGCCAGGCGATTGCCATGTCGCTTGAGGGCGTTCCGGCGATTTACGTGCAGACGATCTTTGCCACCGAAAACGATCAGACGGGATATGAGGAAACCGGCATTCCGCGCAGGCTTAACCGCAAAATCTGGCAGCTTGAGGAGGCCGAGGCGCGGTTATCACAAGAAGGCATCGCCAAGCGGGCGTTTGACCAGTTGCGTGCATTGATGTCGATCCGCATGGGGCAGCCGGCGTTCCACCCCAATGCGACGCAATATACGCTTAACCTTGGGCCGGAATTGCTGGGCGTGTGGCGGCAAAGCCATCTGAACGATCAAAGCATTTTCTGTGTTTTCAACCTGACCGATCAGGTGCAGGACCTTGATCTTTCGAAGATCAATCTGATCATGACCGAGGGCTGGACCGATCTGCTGTCCCAGCAGGTGATCGAGGATTTCAACGGTATCCTTGCGCTGGCACCCTATCAGATCGTGTGGATTTCAAATATCGACGGGCGCAATCGCATTGATAGCCGGTTGCTGCAACGTTATCGCGATGCGATGCCGGTTTGAGGAAAGTTTTCGGCCCGGTAGATACGCTGTAATACTTAAAATCAGAAAAAACTGATGTTTGCGCCTTGCATTGCGGCGTGATGCGTTCCTATGATCGACAAAGATAGAATGGACGTGTCGGGGAGCTTGTTGCGCGATGGCCTATGCGCAGGAAATTCGGCTGGATGACCTGCCGGACGATGTGGACGGGCAGGTTTCCCGATTGCTTGCGCTTTGGCAGGATGCCTGCCGTGACGGGGATATTCCCGACCGGCGTGATCTGGGTTCCGACATGCTGGCCCCATGGCGCGATGATATCGGCATTTACGAATATCAGCCCGATCGCAACGATTTCGTCATTCGCCGCGATGCGCCGAACATGATCGCGGCCAGTGGCGAGAATTATCAGGGATCAACCCCGCGCCAGATCGATCTGGATTTCGGAACAACGGTTTATCGTACATTGTGCGAAGTGATCAAAACCGGGCAGGCGCAAATCCACATGATCGGGGTCGAGCGCGCGCAGTGGGAAAACTGGTTGCGGTTGATGTTGCCGGTGCGCACAAGATGCCGGAAGGGCGATCCGGTCATTCAGGTTCTGGTGGTGCATTTTCTGCACAAGGTATGAGGCGGCGGATTTAATCAGCCGCATCTTGTTATTTCACCTTGTATTCCCAATTTTACTAATGTGGGAGAAGCAGAAGGTCACGCAACAGAATGGCCGAGACGACAGATTTCGAACTTGATGAATTGCCCGAAAATATCGGACCGCATGTTGCGGATCTGGTCCGGCTCTGGCATGAGGCGCGTGCAGAAGACCCGGAGCAGATCGTGCCGTCGCGCGACATTCTGAGTGCAGAGCGGTTGCATCGCTGGCTCGACGATATCACCATCTATGAATATATGCCGATCAAGGAAGATTTCGTGGTGCGGATCGATGCCCCGTCGATTGTGTCCCTGAACCGGGAGAGTTTCCAGCGCGCCAGCCCGCGCGAGATCGACATGAAATACGGCACCTGCCTGACGGCGGCATTGTTCAACACGATGATGTGCGGGGAGCCGAAATTCTATCATGTCACCCTTGCCGTGCGCACCGATCAGCACTGGTTGCGCGTTTTGTTACCGGTGCGCACGCGCAATCGGGACAGGGACCTGATTGATCAGATACTTGGCATCCGGTTTGATTATGAATGCCAGTATCATATTTGACCTATTGCGATGGGCAGGTGCGCGTCAAGTGCCGATCCCTGCATCGTTCAGGTCGTCTTCGACAGCAGCCGAGAGCTGTTCGAAGATATCGCCCATCGCACTTTCAACGCGCTGCCAGCTTGGAATGAAGGGGCTTTCGAGCGGGTTATCAAGGTAATGCTGGCCGGCACTCATGATGACTTCGGCCAGCACCTCGACGCATTTTTCTTCTTCGTCGCGATTGATTTTAAGGCCGTTAAACAGCGCGTCCGCGCGGTATTGTTCGATCAGGTCAAGGGCGGTGCGATAATAGGTTGCCTTGAGGGTTCGGAAGGTTTCATGCGAGAAAACCGTGCCCTGGGTGGCGAGTTTGCGGAACAGGGATTTGGCGATATCGCTTGCCATGCGTGACAGGCCATCATCCTTTTCAGCCGGATCAAATTCGCGGTGCTTGTGATCATAGATATCGGCGATATCGACCTGGGCCAGACGGTGAACCGTGTGGTTGCGATACATTTCCGAGAGCATCGACACTTCGAGGCCCCAGTCGGACGCCACACGTAGCCCATAGGCAACGTCGGTCCTGATCGCCATTTCCCCCGATAGCGAATAGCGGAAGCAATCAAGGTAATTGAGGAAATCTGTTTTGCCGACGACCTGTTTGAGCGCGCGGATCAGGGGGGTGACAAACAGGCGGCAGACCCGGCCCTTGAGCGTGCCATTGGCAACGCGGGCGTAATAACCCTTGGCAAAGGCGAAATTAAACGCCGGGTTGGCAATCGGATACATCAGGCGGGCCGGCAGGTCGGGCTTATAGGTTGCGATGTCGCAATCATGAATGCCGATGACCGAGCTTCGGCCCGATGCCAGCGTATAACCAAGGCAATACCAGACATTGCGGCCCTTGCCCGGTTCATAGCGGGCCAGATCATATTCGGCCAGACGATCATGGACGCTGCGCAGGCGCGGGCCGTCATTCCAGAGGATGCGGACATGTTGCGGCAGGTCTTTGAAAAATTCGCGCGCATAGGCGTATTGTGTCGCGTCGGCCCGGTCCAGCCCAACGACGATCTGATCGATATAGGTGGCCTGTTTCAATCCATTAAGGATGGTGGTCATGGCCGGGGTTTCAAGTTCGGAATACAGGCAGGGCAGGATCAGGGTTTGCCGACGCTGGCGGGCGAAGGCGGTCATTTCATAAGCGAGTTCTTCGGGGTTGCGGTCGATGATGCGGTGCAGGGTCGTGATCGGCCCGCCCTGATGAAAATCAGCCATGAAGTACCTCGCTTTTGTTATTGGTATTGGTCAATTGATCGAGAAGGGAATTGATTGCCGCGTTCCAGCCCGAAGGACCCGGTTCAGGCGCGATGATCAGTTTTGGATCCTGTATCAATGCGGTTGTTGTAGATGCATGTTTTTGCGGTATCTGGATTGCGACATCGGCCGCTGCCAGCATGGTGGCGTCATTGGCGGAATCCCCCAAGGCAATTGTGCAAGGCGTTAAACCCGTTGAAGGCAGAACGCTGTTTTGCGCCAATAGTTCCAGCATGCGCGCCATGGCGGCCCCCTTGTCGGTCGTGCCACAAAGGGTGTGGAAACGCCCGCCCTTGACCAGTTTGAGGCCGAATGTTTCGGCAATGGCGCGCGCGATGGTGACATCTTTGTCCGTCGGTGCCCAGATCAGCGGATCGGAGCAGTGCCGAAGTCCGGCGCGCGCCGCATCATCGGGGGAAAGGCCGGTTTGGGCGGCGATGATTTCGGGCGATGTGCTGCGGAAACTGGTGACGGGAATGGAGAGGGCAGCCCGGATGGCATCGCGGGCGGCATCGATGGTTTCGGTGGCGGGGCCGGGTTGTTCGGTTTGATCACCAAGGCGGATCACGCCGCCATTTTCGCCAATCAATCCATCAAACAGATGATCCGTGGCATTGAGATCGGAAAGTTCGGCCAGCGTTTTTGACGAGATCGCAATCAGCGGAATGCCGAGCTTTTTTATGCGTTCAATCGCCGGGACCGCCGGGGCCCAGGAATAGGTGTCATGATCAAGCAGGGTGCCGTCAAGATCGGTGAAAATGGCGCAGTGGCTGTGTTCTGTCATTGTCCCGTTTGGTCGGTTTCAAAAGGCTTTTGACGGGGCCGGTGCAATAACCGGAACTTACCTTAGCATACAGGTCAAGACAGGGCGACAGTGGAAAGGTTAAACTTTATGCGTCGTTACATGTTGATGAAATTAAAGGCATTTTGATCCGGTATCGTGATCGCGCGTATGAAAAATATCGAATTTGGCGTTTAATAATCCGTCAGGCTTATCAACATAAGATAAGTTCAGAAAAAACAATAAAGTGACCTATCGGGGTAAGGCGGCAGCATATGCCGGAACCATGCAGGAGTATGGTGTGGGGAAAAGACGAACGGGTATTGTTTTGCCGGTACTGGTGTTGATGGTGCAGATCGTGTGGGGGGCGGTTTGCGGCATGGTCCCGGGTTTGACAGGGGCGGTCGCGCAGGAAGTCGGCAAAATCACAGAAGCATCGGCGCAGAAGCCCGAAGTTCTGTTTGCGGTAGGCGAATGGCCGCCGATGATTACGGAAAATGCCGCCGGATACGGCATTCACACCAAGCGGGTGACCGAGGTATTCGAGGCGATGGGATACCGGGTGCGGTATGCTTTTGTACCGTGGCGGCGTGCTTATGAGCAGACCATTGCGGGGCAATATGCCGCGACATTCAGCTGGATCTGGACCGACGAACGCGCGGCCGAGGTCCTTTATCCGCGCTATCCAATCGCAAAGGCGCACCAGATCGGATTTTATCGCAAGGACAGGTTTCCCGCCGGGCTTGATATTGACGCAATCGCCGATCTTGGCCCCCTGGGGGTGCGTCCGGTCGGGGTTGCCAGTTATTGGTACGAGGTTGAATTTCGCCGTCTGGGCATTCAGGCTGATATTGTCACGTCATCGGAAGCCGCATGGCGGTTTCTGGATGCCGGGCGGGCTGATATCTATTTTGACGAAAAGGATGTCGGCCTGATGGATATGGCGCGGGTTCTGGGCGAGGATGCGGTGAAACGCTATGGCATTACCGATCCGGTGCAATCAGAGAACATGTTCATCCTGTTTTCCCGGGATCACCCGCAAGGCAAAGTGTTGCGCGATGCGTTTGACGGGTTCCTTGATACCCCCGAAGGCCGGGCCATGTGCCGGGGCTGGGGGGTATGTGAACAAACCGCAAGTACCACGCCCGGATCGAAAATGACGGTTAACGGGCAGGGGAGCGTGCCGGGAAATCCGACCGGGGCAGATCAGGTGGGGGCAGATCAGGTTGGCGGTTTTTGACCGCCTTTTGATGATCCCTTGACCATCAGCGGCCCGATCAAAACCATCGGGATATGTTGCGATAACCATTGCGGTATAGATGTTCGATTTGTCCTATCCTTTTCCCGGTTTGTCCATTCTTCCCATGTGAAATCAGACGTATTCTTTCCTTATTGGAACGGTTCTTGTTCCGGAAAACCAACAAGAATAGTCAAGTGAGGTTTACGTCATGCATGTCCCTGTTGCCATTATCGGCTGCGGTCCTTCGGGGTTGCTGCTTTCGCATCTGCTGCATGTGCAGGGAATTGACAGCATTATCCTTGAGCGCAAGGACCGCGCCTATGTCGAGGGGCGCATTCGGGCCGGTGTTCTTGAAATGGGGACGGTCGGCCTGATGGAGCGGGTCGGCGTTGATGCCCGCATGAAGCGCGAGGGCATCATTCATGGCGGCATCTATATTAGCGTTAACGGCAAGCGCCAGCATGTGAATATCGAAGAACTGACCGGTGGTTCGACCGTGATGATTTACGGCCAGACCGAGGTGACCAAGGATCTGATACAGGCACGCCTTGATCATGGCGGCGAGATCGTGTTCGAGGCCGAGGATGTCAGCCTGCATGACTTTGATGCCGACAAGCCGCGTGTTCGATATGTCAAGGACGGCAATCCGGTCGAACTGACATGCGATTATATTGCGGCCTGTGATGGCTTCCACGGGGTCGGGCGGCAGACGATGCCGTCATCGAAACTCAAGACTTATGAAAAGGTGTATCCGTTTGGCTGGCTGGGTGTTCTGGCGAAGGCGAAGCCGGTGGCGGATGAACTGATTTATGCCAGCCATGACCGGGGATTTGCCCTTTGTTCGATGCGGTCCGAAACCGTTGTGCGCCATTATGTGCAGGTGCCGAGCAGTGATAAGATCGAAGACTGGTCCGATGACCGGTTCTGGAGCGAGCTTCGGGTCCGGCTTGGCGAGGCGGACGGGGAGCTGGTCAATGAGGGCGAGGTGTTTGAAAAAAGCATTGCACCGCTTCGAAGCTTTGTGGCCGAACCGTTGAGCCACGGGCGTCTGTTCCTGGCGGGCGATGCGGGGCATATCGTGCCGCCGACCGGGGCCAAGGGGCTTAACCTTGCGGCGAGTGACGTGCATTACCTGTCCGAAGCATTGATCGGTAAATTCAAGCAGAACCGTGATGATTTGCTTGAAACCTATTCCGATACAGCGCTGGCACGCGTGTGGAAGGCGGAGCGGTTTAGCTGGTGGATGACAACGATGCTGCACACCTTTGATGACCATCACGATTTTGACGGTCGTATCCGCCGCGCCGAACTGGAATATATCCTGTCTTCAAAGGCAGGGTTGACGACGCTTGCAGAAAACTATGTCGGTTTGCCTTACTGATTGTCTTGCTGATCGGCATGGTTTGGAGCCCCACACTCCGCAATCCGCCCGGATATCTGCAAGGAATGAACGGCCCGTTCCCACGACGGGCCGTTCTTTTTTGTCAAAAGCGGATTTCTGTTGGAAAAATATGTTGGCCCGGGGCGCAGAATGCCGCGGTTTGACGCGGGTGCCTCCAAATGATCACAATCTTGTGTGGAACTTCTTTGGGGTCCGGTTCGTTAAGCAAGTGTCGAATAAGTTAATGGATAACCACAGGAGTTTTATGATGGTGACCAAGACTGATACGGATAATGCAAAACTTCAGGCCGATGTCGAGGCTTTGCGCAAGGATCTTGCCGAAGTCACCAAGACGCTCAGAACGATGGGCAGTGACCGGGCCAATTCTGTTGCCCAGTCCGCCGCAGAGCGTGTTCGCGAGGTTTCGGGCCAGGTTCATGACCAGTTTGACCATGCGCGCGGCGTTGCCGTTGATCAGGTGCGCGAACGCCCGCTGACCTCGGTTGCCATAACTTTCGGCATTGGCATGCTGGTTGGCGGACTCCTTCGTAAATGATCGATCAGCTTGTTGAAGCGATCACTGAAATCGCAAAGGCCGCCGCCGTAAAGCTGGCGGTCTTTGCGGTTATCGGGGTGACGATCCTGATCGGGATCGGGTTCCTGCTGGCGGCGGTGTTTATTTATCTGGCCGCGCAGTTCGGGACACTTGGTGCCGCCCTTGGTCTGGGGACGGTTCTGGTCGCGCTTGGCTTGGTGGCGCTGGCGATTGTTCTGCAACGCGACCCAAGTGACGGGATCGCACGCGAAGACAAAGCAGGTGCCAAACCGGCACGCGATGAAGATGCGGTTTTGTTTGATATGCTGATCCATGCGGCCCGCGCCGGTTACGCAACCGGGCAGGGCGACAAGCGGCACATGCAGGACGGTCTGGAGCGCCTGTTTGCCGATTTATCGGCCCTTGGCGTGTTTGATCGGCCGGTTGGTTCGACAACAAGCCCCGCCGAACAACCGGGGACGCCAGACCAGCCGGAAAATGGCAGCACGACACCAGATTCAAAAATGGCGGGATAACCGGATGGTTCCCGCCATTTTCATTTCCAGTTTCCGAAAGCTTATTCGCCGTGGAAATGCACCGTGCCGATAAAGGGCAGGTTGCGGTTGGCCTGAGCGTAATCGATGCCATAGCCGACGACAAATTCATCGGGAATGTCAAAGCCGCAATAATGGATCGGAATTTCGACTTCGCGGCGTGACGGCTTGTTCAGCAGCGTGCAGATTTCAAGCCGGTTCGGATCGCGGGTTTTGAGCAGGCGGACGACTTCGGACAGGGTATAGCCGGTATCGATGATGTCTTCGACCAGCAGCACGTCCTTGCCGCGGATCTGACCGTCCAGATCCTTGACGATGCGGACATTGCGCGAGCTTTCGGTGGAATCGCCGTACGAAGACGCGACCATGAAATCGACTTCGACCGGAACGGTCAGCTTGCGGGCCAGATCGGCGATGAAAACGAACGATCCGCGCAGCAGACCGACAACGATCAGTTTTTCAGTATCTTTGAAGTTTTCATTGATCTTGGCGGCAAGCGCATCGATCTGCGTGGCAATTTCGTCCGCCGTTATCAGCGGCTTGACATCATAATCGGCCATCAATCTCGGTCCTGAAGCGTTGTGGGATGATTTCCCGCTTGCTATCACAAGCCGCCCCCCATGACCAGCCCGTGAATGGTAACAGAAGTATAATCCCGTAGAATTCATGCCCTGTTGCACGCCCTGATTGTGCAACAGTCACTCCATCTATACGACGGCTTTTTCATCAGATGGAAACAGGCAGGCGGCAACCGGTCAGGCGGCTTTGAATATCACCGGTTCATCGCCTTCGTGCCATTGGTCATATCTGACCATCGCATCGGCAAACCAGCGGGAATTCAGAAAATCATCAAGCCAGCGTTGCAGATGGACAAAGGGGGCCGCGTCAAAGGCGTCCCTGTCGGTATTAGCGAATTGGCGGATGAAGGGCGCAATCGCAAAATCGGCCAAGGCCGGGCGAGTGCCAAACAGGTATTTGCCAACCGCCAGACGGCCATCAAGCCGGTTGAGGATTTTTTCGGCATCGCGGCGATGTTCGGCCGGATCGGCATCCTCGTAGCGGTTGAAATATTTATAGCGGTCGAGATGATGTTTGAACGGCCCGTCATTTTGCGAAATCAGGGCGAGCATGTCTTCAAGCGTGCCGCTTTCAGGCTCAAGCCATTTTTCCGGGTCATTTTCGGCCAGCGCCCAGACCATGATTTCAAGGCTTTCGTCGATCACGGTGCCATCGGGCAGGATCAGGACGGGCACGGTGGCCTTGGGGGAGGCATCGATCATGGATTGCGGTTTGTCGCGCAGCACGACTTCGCGCAGTTCGACATCGGTGCCGCTTGCCAGCAGGGCCATGCGGGCGCGCATCGCATAGGGGCAGCGACGGAAACTGTATAAAACCGGGCGGGTGTCGTGATCAGTCATATAAGTCGATTAGCGCCTGGGGAAATGCATTGCAACCGATTATCGGGCACAAAGCGGATTGTCATGCGTTAGACATTCACGTATCGACTTCCTATGTTCAAAAGACGGACAAGACGGGATCGCGCAAAAAATTGCGTCCTTTGGGGCCTTTTTTGCGCAAGCGGGGTTGATTTCATGGCACAGTTTGTGAAAGGACAATGCCCGTCATTCATTTAGCAAGACCCGTTCGGGGACGTGCGGGCGCAGAGGGTGCGCCATTTGTACGGAACGCGGTCGAAGACCAAAGCCGACCTGGCACAAGCAAGGGACCAGTTACATGACACCGACCGAAATCGCGCGCGTTACAGATTATCTGCGCCGTACTTTTGATAATCCGAAAATTGCCGTCGATGCGCCCAAGCGCAAAGGCCACCCGATTGAAATGCGCGTTGGCGACGAGTTTGTCGGTGTTGTGCACCGTGACGAGGACGAAGGCGAGGTCAGCTATTCGCTGAATATCGTCATCCTTGAAGAAGACCTGCCGCCAGCCGTTTAAGGTTGCGGCATTGCCGATACAAACGCCCCGTGCCGATGGCCGGGGCGTTTTGCATTTGGGGATTGGCGTTTGTACGGGGGGCTGTTCGCGGGAAACAAAAGCGTGTCGGGCACGTTGGAAAAGGGGCGCGTACCCGTTACCCGGTTTGTTTCATTTCAAAGGACAGGCATGATTGACTGGATCGAACAGCACAGCACATTGCTTCAGACCGCGGTCAGCCTTGCGACCTTGCTGGTGTGGATTTTCTATGCGCAATTGCTGTTTCAGAATTACCGCCGGGTGCGGCGGCCCAAAATCGTGATCAACCAGATGCTGGGGAATTCGGAAAATGCGCGGTTCCTGATCAGCAATATGAGTCAGGAAGCGATCCATATCGAAACGGTGGTGATGTGCCTTGGTGGCGGGGAAAACCGCGTTTGCCAGCTTGTGACCGATGCCGACCCGGATGATGGCACGCGCCAGAGTGAACAGAATGACCAGAATAAAAAGACGGCCCTTTCGGCACGGCTTGACGAGGTGACATTGCAGGGGCCGTTGCCATCAGGCCGGTGTATTGAACTGGGCGCGATGCAACGCCTGCTAAGGCGGTTTGATCACGCGACCCGGCGTGATTACGAAGATGCGGTGGCCTGCAATCCGGTCCGCAATGGCGAGGATTGCCGGGTCGAGATTATCGTGATCGGGGTTTATAGCTCGGAAAAAGGGGTGATCGGGGCCAGCCGGAGCTTTATTTACGACCGAAACGGCCAATTGCGCCCCGAAGAAGTCCAGACCACCCAGCATACCGGCTTTTTCGCCCGCCGCCGGATGGCGCGGCTGCATTCGCGCTATATCTGAGGCAGCATCCCGGCTATGCGGCAGCTTTAGCGCGATTGAAGCAACTGGCGGATTTCATCCGCCGTGGCGACCTTGCCTTCGACGAGAATGCTTTCATCGACCATCAATGCCGGGGTGCGCATGATACCGGCATCAATGATGGCGTTGGTATCGGTGATTTTTTCAAGGTCATAGTCCAGTTCAAGCGCCTGTGCCGCGGCGGTGGCATTTTTGGCGAGTGTCTGGCATTTGGCGCAGCCGCTGCCGTAAATTTTCAATTTCATGGCGGGATTCCTTTATCGATCAGTTTGCGGGCCAGTAATTGCCATAGATGAAACCGGTGATCGTCGCCATGACGATCACAAGCGCGCAATATACCATTGTTTTCTGTGTGCCGATGACGGTCCGGATCACCAGCATATTGGGGAGCGACAGGGCCGGACCGGCCAGAAGCAGCGACAGGGCGGGGCCTTTGCCCATTCCGGCCCCCATCAATGCCTGTACAATCGGGACTTCGGTCAGGGTCGAGAAATACATGAATGCGCCAAGGACCGAGGCCAGGATTGTCGATTTCAGGGAATTGTCGCCGACGGCGGCATTGACCCAGCGGGCGGGGATCAGGCCGTCATGGCCGGGACGGCCCAGCAGCAGGCCCGCGACAAACACCCCGATCACCAGAAGCGGCAGGATCTGTTTGGTGAAATCCCAGCTTTGATCGGCCCATTCACGGTCTTTCGGGCGCGAAAGTGCGATCAGCATCATGCCGCCAATCCCGATGGCAAAGGCAAGTTGCGGCGCATCTGGGACAATCAGGGCGGCAAGGATGACCAGCCCGGCCAGTCGCAGCAGATGCGTTGCCGACCAGTTGAACTGCCAGATCAGCAACACCGCAAGCCCGGCCGAAAGCACAATGGTGATCAGCCATTTATGGTTGAAAACCGCCATCCAGATCGAATTTTCAACCGGCGCCCAATTGGCAAAGACCAGAACCGCAATCATCAGGGCGAAAAACGTGATGGTGGTGCCAAGCGGCTTTTCGGTATCCTTGGCGGCAAAGCCGCGCGCCGATGTTTTGGCCCGTGCGGCTTCTTCGCGGCGATAGATCAGATGCATGATCATGCCGATCACAATGGCAAAAGCAATTGCGCCAACACCGCGTGCAATGCCGATTTCCGCACCAAGAATTTTGGCCGTGACCACAATGGCAATGATGTTGATCGCCGGACCGGAATAGAGAAAGGCAATGGCCGGGCCCAGACCGGCCCCGCGTTTGTAGATGCCACCAAACAGGGGCAATACCGTGCAGGAACACACCGCCAGAAGCGTCCCCGAGATCGCGGCAACACCCAGGGCAATCGGCCGGGATGCATCGGGGCCAAGATACTGCATGACCGATCCCTGACTGATATAAACCGCCATCGCACCGGCAATGACAAAGGCCGGCAGCAGACACAGGATGACATGTTCGCGCGCATACCAGTTGGTCAGGCGGACGGCTTCGAGGACGGCATTGTCAAAACGTTGGGTGCCAGCAGGGATAAAATAGATCGCAAGAAAGCCCGCCAGAACAAGGGCCGCCAGATGCGCCTCTTTCGGGTTGTCGCGATAAAGTGTCCGCAAAGAGTTGAGCATGCCATCCCCCAGACTGGATCAATATTGCAATCTAGCGGGTTTCAAAGAGCAAAACCCTGATCTAGCGCAAGATCAGGGTTTTGTTTCGTGGCCTGTTTTTCAATCTTTTGGGGCGGAATTATGCGGCCTCGGCGTCCTTGGCCTTGATGACCTTGTGGTTGTCTTCGTTCAGGCCGAGTTTCCAGTAGCTTGAGATATAAAGATCATCCTTGCCCAAGCCCCGATCATTGCGGAAATGATCGCGCAGCATTTTCATCGCGGTAAATTCACATGCGGCCCAGACCGACGGGCGGCCATCGGCCCAGGGCAGTTTTTTCACCACATCGGGCAGGGCATTGGCATTTTCGCCCGGATGCGGGTTGATCACCCATTCGATGGTGACGTTATCGGGCTTTTGCAAATCCTGCATGTCGGCTTCGGACGCGATTTCGATCACGGCGTAACCGCGTGCATCGGATGGCAGCGTTTCCAGATTGACCGATATGGCGGGAAGGGCCGTCATATCGCCGACAATCAGGAACCAGTCGGCGGTCGGATCAACCAGCTTTTTCGGGCCGGGGCCGCCGATGGTGATCAGATCGCCGGGTTTGCAATTCACCGCCCAGTTCGAGGCCGGGCCGCCGTGATCGTTATCATCGGAACCATCGCCATGCATGACGAAATCGATATCAATTTCGCGGCCCTGATCGGTGATGCGGTCATGACGCACGGTATAGGTCCGGCGCAAAACCCGGTCCTTTTCATCGCCGTCAATCGGGAAGATCAGTTTGACATAGGCGCTTTCCTGATCGTCGGGGAAGGATACGATGCCGTCACCGCCCAGGGTCACGCGCAGCATATTGGGCGTGACATAACCTTTTCGGATGACGGTCAGATCGCGGGGTGCTGGTCTGTTCATTCCAAGCTCCTGTAGGGATTATCTGTTTTCGGATTCCAGATTGTCGGCCATCAGGCTGGCAATTTCGTTGAAATCCGTGATTTGTTTCTGGCTTAAACCGGTGGCCATGCGCGTGCGGATTTTGGCTTCTACGGCACGATATTCTTCCATCAGCGCATCGCCCTTTGGCGTCAAATGCAGGGTCTGGCTTCGCCCGTCTTCGGGATGCGGGCGGCGTTCGATCAATCCGTTTTCTTCGAGTTCCTTGATAAGCCGCGTGATGCGGCCCTTGTCCTGCCCGGTGCGGGCGGCGATTTGCTGTGCGGTGACGCCGGGGCTTTTGATGATCCATTTCAGCGTGCGCATCTGCGAGATTGGCAGCGGCATATCGGCATCCTGCAAACCTTCGCGCATGGCACGCTTGAAGGCATGGACAAGCCGGTGAAGGGTTTCGCCGGGGACATGCGCATTTGCAGATTTGGTTTCTGGCGTTTCCATTGGCTTACTCATCGATATGTTTCTGTCTTGCACGTGCGCAAGGTGTTGCGGGGTTTGTCATGACTGCTTGGCGACGGCATCCGCACCGTGCGGGGCGATGATGCCGGTGCGGATGGCATATTTGCGGCCCTCGCAAATGGCGGCCGATATCAGGGCAAAGCCCGCCGCAACCCCCATGATCGCGGTCAGATCAAACGCGCCACCCGTGCCGATCAGGATCGCGGCCAGGGCGGCACCAACCGATTGCCCGGTCAGGCGGGCGGTGGCGAGCATCCCGCCCGCACCGCCGCTGCGGTCGCGTGGGGCGCTTGTCATCATCAGGCGGTTATTGGGCGACTGGAACAGGCCAAAACCAACGCCGCAGATCATCAGGCAGGCAATGATCGCAAGGGCGGTATGGGGGCTTCCGGCCGGGATCAGGGTGACTGCAAACAGGCCGATGGCAAAAATCCCCATGCCGATCCCGGTCAGATGGATGGGTGAATATCTATCGGCCAGTCGCCCGGCGATGGGGGCGATGATGGCGGTGGCGACGGGCCATGGCGTCATCAGAAGGCCGGTATCGACAGCACTATAGTGCAGCACGTCATGGAAATAGAATGGGAGTGCGACAAAGGCGATGAATTGCGCGCAAAAGCCCGCAATCGATGACCCGATGGAGCAGGCAAAGACCGGACGGGCCAGCAGATCAAGCGGCAGCATCGGCCGTTCGCGCGAAAACTGCCGACGGACAAGGAAGAACCCGGCGGTGATCGCAATCACGAACTGGCCCGCGATCAGCATCGGGTGGCTTTGGGTGCCGACATTGCCAAGGGCCGAAATCAGGCCGCCAAAGGCCAGCACGTTCAGGAATGCGCTTATATAGTCAAACCGGGTGCGGGTCGGTTTGGTATAGGGCAGGGCGAATGTGCCAAGAACAATGGCGATGATCGAAATCGGCATATTGATCAGAAACAGCCAGTGCCATGTCGTCACCGCCAGAATGGCCGAGGCAATGGTCGGCCCGGCGGCGGCCGAGATCGAGACCACCATGGCAATCAGCCCGATGGCCCGGCCAAGCTTTGCCTGCGGGACGCTGTGGCGCATCAGGGCTGCGTTGATGCTCATGAGTGCTGCTCCGCCCAAACCCTGCAACACGCGGGCGAAGGTCAGGAATTCGATATTGGGGGAATAGGCGCAAAGGGCGGATGCTATGCCGAAAATCACCATCCCGGCCAGATAGACCTTGCGAAAGCCAATCGCTTCGCCAAGGGCGGATAGCGGCAGCAGGGCAACGACAACCGCCAACTGATAGGCGGTGATGACCCAGATGGCGTGCGCCGGGCTGACATTCTGATCCTGCGCGATGGCGGGCAGGGCGACATTCATGATCGACCCGTCAAGGACTGCCATCATGACGGTCAGCAACACGGCGATCATGGCGAATGACCGCTGGGGCTGCGGCAATCCGTCGGCGTGGATGGTTTTTGATATCTTCATGTGGGGCAACATTCCGAAAACAAAGCGTGCGGTGGCAAGAGGCGGCGCGAGGAGCGGGCAAACGGGGCAAATGCCACCCGATATCGCGGTTGCGGGCACGGTTATATGGTTGACTTTATCAACCAATATAAAATGTGGTTGATTTTGTCAACTTGTTTTCGGGGCTGTTCTTCTGGGGCTGTCCTTAGGGGTAGTGTTCGGGGCTATATTAGAGGTGTACCATTCGGGGTGAATAAGGGAGGACAGATTGATGAAAATGATGATGGTTCTGGGGATCGGTGCGCTGTTTGCGATGGGAGCCCTGCCGGGAATGGCAACATATGCGGCACAGGGTTCAATCGCGTTTGATCAGGCGGTTGAACATGGCGGCGGCTGCCGCAAAAGCTCCCCGCCGGGGCAGTGTTGCCATATGGATAACAAGGCGGGGTCGGTGCATTGTCATTAAATAACATTCGGGTGAATTCTTGATGCCAAATCTTATAGATACGAAGCGTGAGCTTGCTGTGATCCAGGGCATTTGTTCTGAGCCAAATGCAAAAATTGCTGTTGCTTTTTGGGGGCGAGGGGCATTTTCCCAACTGCAAGTTAGGTCAGATACTAAGGTAATTTGTAATCTGACAATGGGTGGAACAAACCCATATGAAATCGAAAAAATGCTGAATGACGGTGTGAATATTCGCCATAATCCATTTCTACATGCCAAGTTTTACTTAGGGTCTTCGTCAGCGGTGTTGGGGTCGTCCAATGCTTCCGCGAATGGTCTTTCTTTTCAGGGGGCTGAGACTTCTGGTTGGTTGGAAGCAAATGTTTTCATTGAAGATGGCAGTATGATTAATCAGTTGCGTGATCGGTTTGATTTTTTATGGGCTGAAAATAATACGCAAGAAATCAGTAGCAATGACTTGGTAAAAGCTAAAGAGCGGTGGAATGAGCGCCGCTGGCTTAATCGTAATCAATTTGATCAGTTGTCGGATTTTGATTCTGGTTTAGGCTTGTTAGAAGCCCTTGCAAGAGAACCGTATCTCTTAAGCGATAAAAGTATTTTTATCGCTGTATATGATGGCAAGATCAGCGAAGAGGCTAAAGAAAAGCTCAAAATAGAAAAAATAGCCGCAAAATCTCGAGGTCAGAAACCGAGTGACATTGACCTTTTCGAGAACTGGGATGAATTGCCGAACGCGGCAGATATAATTTGTTTCTATCGGGGCCCCAAGGGAGGGGTTCGTTATGATGGTATATGGCATATGCCTAAAATACGACGTGAAAATGAGGGTGTTGTTTTCTGTGAAAAATCTAAGCTAAGCCTGAATATAGGCCGCGCTAGTGATTGGAAGCCTTTTATAGAGTCTTCATATGAAGGGCGTGGAAGTTTTCATCTGGAAATTGGTGAATTTGCTGAGCAATACATCAAGAAGAGAGAGCTTTAAGACAACGCAAATTTAAATCGAGAATACCGATATATGACGAAGGAAACTTTGGGCGCTCGGGTTGGCGTGACCGAAACTTATATCGAGGCTGTCTAGCGCGGTGCTAGCCCGCTTTCAAAAAACTGGCGATGAAGACTGTGTCAGTTTCAAAGTTGATGCGGAAGATTTGGTGCCTTGGCCGCGAGCATGATTGATTATCGTAATGCGCGGGAAGAGAACTGTCTCCTTCTCAATATTTAATTCTGTAATTCACAATATGTCGATTTTTATATCAACATATTGTTGATGTATTATCGCGCAATCTCCTGTTATTGTTTGTTTTTAATTTGGTTGAGGGGGCGTGATGGTTCAATTGCTTTTTGACAGACTGCAAGAGGCCTCTGATGCCTCAGACAATGTTGCGGTTCATACTTTTCGAGAAGTGACATCTGATTTAAGCCGATTGGGTTTGAATTGGAGTCAACTCGGTAAGCTTATCGGCGGAAGGCTTTTGGGGGCAGAGGATGAAAAAGAAAATAGCTCACAGCAAAAGCGAATTGCTCAAGCCAGCTTTGGAGAGATTCTCAATACTCCCCTAAGTTTCGAGTTGAACAGGAAGGAGAGCGAATTTGTTCGAGGCGTCGAAAAGTTTTGGGTGAAGCACAGATATGTAACTGATAAGCAGGTCGTGAGTATTTGTGAGATATTCAAGTTAAACGAATATCGTGAGGCGGTAGATCTTTATGCAGGTTACGCACGGCCAGAATGGGTAGCAGAATATAAATATCAAAAGAATCAAAAGATCGTAGGAAGACGTGAAGCTGAAGAGGAAAAAAGACGAATACTCTTGAAAAAAGTGTCTGAAATGCAAGCCGTTCTGGCACCATTGAAGATTTCCACCACCCAAACAAATTTTGAGATGTTTGAGAGATGGAAAACGCTAGTGAAAAAATTACCCTATGAGAAGACCGAGCCGCGCTGTGAAATACAGAATTATAGGTCTGCGTTAAACGGTGCTGGATCAAAACAGGGAAGGGTAGGAGTTGCTCTAATGGTAAAGATAAGGCCGTCAGAACTTTTTGCGCGAGATAGTTATAAACGGTCTACAGATAATTACTTGGAAGACGATTTGCTTTGGCTGTCCTTCTTATCTCAAGAGTAAATGTTAGATAGTCAAACACCCACTCAACAAATATCCCCCCGTCGGCGCTTCCCAATCGACCATTTCGCCCAGACAATAGGTGCCGGGGCGTTTTTTGAGTTGGAATGTTTCGTCGAGTTCTTCCCATGCCACACCGCCCGCCGTGCTGATCGCCTCGTCAATCGGGCGGGGTTTGGTGATTTTAAGCGGGAGCGTCTTGATCGCGATGGCGAGTTTGGCGGGGTCGTTCAGGGTTTCGCGGGGGGTGGTTTCGAAAATCAGGGCTGTTTTGGTGGCATCAAGGCCGAGCGCTTTGCGCAGGTGATTGCCAAGCGAGTTTTTGCCGCGTGGTTTGTTTAAGCGCGTGGTGACGTCGGCGAGGTCGCGGTCGGGCGTTAGGTCCAGCGTCACGGTAGCATCGCCGGTTTCAAGCCATTGATCGCGAAGGGCCGCCGAGATGGCATAGACGGCACTGCCTTCGATCCCGGTTCTGGAAATCACGAATTCGCCGCGCACGGTTTGCTGCGGGCCGGATTTGGTTGCGACCGTCAGCGTCACGGCCTTGACAGGCGACCCCGCGCATTTATCAATCAGATGATCGGTCCAGGCGACGTCAAAGCCGCAATTGGCCGGTTTGAACGGGTTGCATGTGATCTCGGCATTTGTAAGGATTTCCATCCATTTGCCATCCGATCCCAGCCGTTTCCAGCTTCCGCCGCCCAATGCCAGAACGGTGATATCGGTCTTGGCGGTCACTTTGCCGTCCGGGGTTTTGAAAACGGCATTTCCGGTTTCATCCCAGCCGGTCCAGTAATGGCGGTAATGGATTTTGCAGCCCAAACCATCCAGACGCCTGAGCCATGCGCGCAAAAGCGGGCTTGCCTTCATCGCGGTCGGGAAAACGCGGCCCGAGGAGCCGACAAAGGTTTCGATGCCAAGCCCGGCACACCAGTCGCGGATTTCGTTGGGGCCGAATTTGCGCAAGTGCGGTTCGAGCCGTGCCCGCGATGCGCCATAGCGCGACAAAAACGTTTCGAGGTCTTCGGCATGGGTGATGTTGAGCCCCGATTTCCCCGCCATCAGGAATTTGCGCCCGGCACTTGGCATGCCCTCATAGATCGTGACGGCATGACCGGACCCGGCGAGGCGTTCGGCCGCCATCAGCCCCGCTGGACCCGCGCCGATGATCATCGCGGTTTTGCCGTTTGGTTTTGGGGGTGGGGTATCCGGGTTTGATGACATGCGGGGCCTTTGGGTGTGGGTTTGTGTCAGGCGGTTTTAGCCGGTTTGGCGGGGGATGGCAATTTGCGGGATTGTTCGCAGACTGGGGGCGGTGTGGGAGCGGGTGGCACGATGGACTCCCGCGTTCGCGGGAGTGACGGTAGAGGAGCGAGGCGACAGTAGAGGGGCGGGAGACGGTAAAGGAAGCGGGGCGGCGCAGGCATCGTGGCAGTGGCGATAGAGGGAACGTTACCATCCCCGTCATGCCCGCGAAGGCGGGCATCCAGTTTGTGGTGCCGGGAGTATCCGATCTTTGTGGTGGAGGTTGTGAGACGAAGGTTCCGGCTGCCCGTGAATGACGTGAGAGGGCGCAAATTCGACCTTGGCGGAAATAGGGTTCGCTGTGACTTGCGCATTAAGGGTGAAATCGACCCTTTTGGCGGAAAAATGCGGCAAAGATTGGCAATTTGTCGATAAATCGGCTAACAAAATTCCGAAGGTTATAACGCATTCAAAAATAATGATCCTGTGGAGGAAACATGGTTTCGATGAGGGGAATGGCGGGCGCGGCACGGCTGGCGCGTGGATCGGTTGTTGCACTGGCGATGGGGGCGAGCGCGCTTGTGGCGTTTGGCGCACAGGCCGCACAAGCCAACGAGAAGGTCGAGATTGCCGCACTGGCGTTTGTTTCAAGCGCGCCGTTATTTATTGCCAAGGAAAAGGGTTACCTTGCCGACGAGGGCCTTGATGCCGAGATTTCGATCTTTCAGGCGGCCCAGCCGGTTGCGGTTGCGATTGCATCGGGCGATGCCGATTTTGGCGTGACGGCGTTTACGGGCGGGTTCTTTAACCTTGCGGCCAAGGGGGCGCTTAAGGTTGTTGGTGCGCAGTTGCATGAAGATCCGGGTTATGACGGATCGGCCATTCTGGCGTCCAATGCGGCGTTTGAGGCGGGGCTGACATCGGTTGATAAATTGCCCGGTCATAGCTTTGCCCTGTCGCAGGTCGGATCAAGTTTCCATTACATGATCGGCAATGTGGCGGAGAAGGCCGGGTTTGACCCGGAAAGCGTGTCGCTTAAACCGTTGCAGTCGGTTCCCAACATGATCGGTGCGCTTAAAAGCGGGCAGGTCGATAGCATGATCATCGTGCCGCATATCGCAAAGCCGCTGGCCAATGCCGGGGCGGCACATATTATCGGCTGGGTGAAGGATTACGTGCCTTATCAGGTCGGTGGCCTGTTTACATCGACCGAGAATGTCGAAGAAAATCGTGAGATGGTCGAGAAGTTCGTGCGGGCCTATCAGAAGGGTGTGGCGGATTACCGTGCGGCCCTTCTGGCGACCGATGCGGATGGCAAGCTTGTTGAAAGCGACACCACGCAGGAAATCCTCGAGATCGTGCATAAATATGTTTATGCCAACGATCCGGCGGACAAGGCCTATCCGAAAATTCGTGATGGCGCGATGTTCATCACCGAGGAAGCCAAGCTTGACGTTGCCGATGTCAGGGCGCAGGTCAAATGGTATCAGGATCGCGGCTTTGTTTCGGCCGATGCCGATCCGGCGAAATTCATCGATACCAGCTTTATCCCGGCCCTGACCGAGTAAGGCGATATTTTCCGACCGGGCCATCTTCTGGCCCGGTCGTTTCATTTGTAGATTTCAGATAAACGGATTGTGCCATGCGGCTGCAAATCAAGGGCATTTGCCATTCATATGATCAGGTCGAGGCGCTGCGCGATATCGATTTCGGGATCGAACCGGGCGAGGTCGTCGCCCTGATCGGGCCGTCGGGCTGCGGCAAATCGACATTATTGTCGATCATTGGCGGGTTGTTGGCCCCGACACGCGGCGAGATTCTGATTTGCGACAAGGCCACCCCGGACGGCTGCCTTAACCCGCTGACTTATGTGTTTCAGGATTTCGCGCTTTTGCCGTGGCGGACGGTGGCGGGCAATATCAGCCTTGTGCTTGAAGACCACGGATTATCGAAGGCGGACCGTGATGCGCGTGTGGCAGAGGTGTTGGAGCAGACCAATCTGTGGGATTTCCGCGATGCCTATCCGAAACAGCTTTCGGGCGGGATGAAGCAGCGTGTGGGGATTGCGCGTGCGCTGGCCGTCCGCCCGGCGGTTTTGCTGATGGACGAGCCGTTATCAGCGCTGGATGCGCAGACGCGGATTTTGCTGCTTGATGAATTTGCGGCGTTATTTGCGCGGACCGGCATGACGGCGGTTTATGTGACGCATAACCTCAACGAAGCGGTGCGGCTGGCAAACCGGGTGGTGGCATTGCGCCGTCGCCCCGGCACGATCAAGGAAATCCACACAATCGATATTCCGATAGCAGAGCGGCGCGAAGGCATGCCGGAGCTGATCGTGCATGAGCAGGCCCTTTGGAACCTGATCCGGGATGAGGCGATTGCGGCCGATAAGGAGCTTGAAAATGTCGCATGATATTAGCGAAGTGCGCGCGGAGCCCCAAGGTGCGGCGTCCCCGGCAAGCCATGTCCGGTTTCGCGCCACGGGCTTTAACCCGAAGGCCAATCCGGTTGCGGCGTGGGGCTTTTTCGTGGCGGTGATTGCGCTTTGGCAATTGGGATCAAGCACCGGGGTGATCAGCGAACTTGCGATGCCAAGCCCGGTTGCGGTGGCCAAGGCGCTTTGGCAATTGATCGTCACGGGTGATCTTTGGCTGCATCTTGGCGCGTCCTTGCAGCGGCTTGTTGGCGGCTGGATCATGGGGACGGTGGCCGGGCTTTTTGTTGGTTTTCTGGTGGGGATGTTCAGCTGGGCGCGGTCGCCCGGTGTGGCGTTTGTATCGGCCCTTTTCCCGATCCCGAAAATTGCGCTTCTGCCGCTTTTCATCATCTGGTTTGGCATTGGTGAACCATCGAAATTTGCCACCATTGCCTTTGGCGTGTTTTTCCCGACCGTGATCAATACATTCGGCGGGGTGGACAATGTGCAGCGCAACCTGATCCGCATGGGGCAAAGCTTTGATCTGCCGATGTGGTCGGTGATCCGCAAGATCATCCTGCCCGGTGCGTTGCCGACGATTTTGTCGGGGTTTCGTATTTCATCCTCGATCGCGATTATCCTTCTGATTGCGGCCGAAATGATCGGGGCGCAATACGGGATTGGGGCGCTTATTCTGGCAGCCGGGAACCTGTATCAGACCGATCAGCTTATTGCCGGTGTGGTGGTTTTGTCGCTTCTGGGCTTATGTGTTTCTTGGTTGCTTGGGCGGCTGGATCGCTGGTTGCTGGGTTGGCGATAATCGATTTCGGACTGTTTGATCTGCCTTGATTTGGAACCAAAGCTGTCCCCGTAACGTTCCGGGGACAGTCCCAACAAAAAGGCAGGTTGAAATGCATAAGAACCAGTGGATTCTCGTGGCCGATGGAGGCAAGGCGCATGTGATTGCGGTTACGCGCGATGCCGAAGGCCGTCATCTGGAAACGGTCGAGGAAATGCAGGCCGATAACCGATCCAGTCAGGAAATCGCCAGCGACAAACCGGGACGCGGTTTTGCCAATCCGGCAGGTAATCAGCAACGCCACGCCATGCCCCCGGCATCCGATCCGCATGAACATGCCCAGAAGGAATTCGTCGATGATGTCGTCAGATATCTTGCCGATGAGTGCAAGCAGGGCAGGTTTGACAATCTGATTGTCATTGCACCGCCCAAGGTGATGGGCGAGGTCCGCACCAAAATGCCCAAGCCATTGGCCGAGACGCTTGATGGGGAAATCGTCAAGGATCTGACCAATGTGCCGCTTGGGGATTTGCCCAAGCATCTGAGCGGGACGGGTGGCTGGCTTTGACCGGTCCCGGATTTGGCCGGAGTTACCGGTGATCCTGCCGGAATTGCACCGGTGACATCGCGGCCTTTTTGGCGAAGAAGCGCGAAAAATATCCGGCATCGCGAAAGCCCAGTTCATCGGCGATCTGCTGAACCGCGATGTCGGTATAGATCAGGGTGCGTTTGGCTTCCAGGATCAGGCGGTGATGGAGGACTTCGATGGCGGTCATGCCATAGATGTCCTTGGCGATGCGGTTGAGCTGTGTCGTGGTGATGCCGATTTCGCGCGCGTAGAATTCCAGCGGTTTGTGCTGATTGTAGAAGGTTTCGATCAGCGACTGGAATTTGCGGAACTTGGCGGTTTTCTGTTCCTTGCGGCTTAGGCGCGCCGGATCGCCGGACGGGGCATCACGACCGATGCCGAGCAACAGCAATCCCAATATGTTGCGCAGGGCATATAACCGCCCGGTATTATGTCCGTAATATTCCGCGACCAGTTGACGGATCAGGAAATCGGTCGGGCTTGGCTGATCGGCGGTTGCCGATGCATCAACGCAAAGTGGTCGGTCAAGGCGTGCAAGCAATTTCGGGGCAGGGGCCAGAATTTCCTGCAAATGATAGTCGGTCAGTGAAATGACCCAGCCGTCGATATCGGGGCTGAAGCGAAAGCCGTGCACGGTGCCGGGCGGCAGGGTCAGCAGATGGCCGACCTGCATGGTGAATTGCCGGTCGTCAAATTCGATCCCGGCATCGCCGTGCGTGATGTAAAGCAGCTGAAACAGATTGGCGTGACGGTGCGGCTGAATGTGCAGGTCATGCAGTTTGGATCGCGACGGGATGCTTTCGAGATGAAAGAATTCCGGTTCGGAAATGGCAATCTGTTCGGCGGTTCCGGGGACGGTATCGCCGGTTTCGCCGTAAAGTTTATAGACCGGAATGCTGTTGCGGGTTGCGACCATGATCATGTGTTGCTGTTTGCTTTGGGACAGTCTAGCGGTTTTCGGGTTTGACCAAAAGAAAAGCCCGCCACAGCGGGCGGGCTTTTCGCAAGCTTATGATGCGCGTTGCTAACCGCCGAGGAATGTTGGGACAAACAATGTCAGGACCGGGACAAAGATCAGCAACATGATGCGGACGATCTCGGCGGCAAAGAAGGGCATGACGCCGCGGAAGGTCTGGCTCATGGGGACGCCATCGGCAAGGGCGTTGATGATGAACACATTCAATCCCACCGGTGGCGTTATCAATCCGAGCTCCACGACAATCAGAGCGAGAATACCAAACCAGATTTTAAGGTCTTCGGCCCCCATGCCATAGGCCGCGGTTGCCGCCGTTGCCCAGTCACCGCCATTGATATCGACCAGGGCCGGCCAGAAGAACGGGATGATCACCACGATCATCGACAGGCTTTCCATGAAGCAGCCCAGAACGATCAGGGCGAGCAGCATCAGAACCATGATCAGCCAGGGATCAAGGCCGCTGGTGGCGGCGGCCTCGGCCATATAGGCCGGAAGGTTGGCACGGCTGAAGAAACCCTTGAGGATTTCGGCACCCAGCAGGATGAAGAAGATCATCGAGGTGGTGACAGCCGTATCGCGCAGCGACTGTTTGAGGCCGGAAAATGTCAGGCCACCCTTGCCGCGCAGGCGCATGTAACCGCCATAAACCAGAATGGCAAACACGCCGACACCGGCCGCCGGGGTCGGGGTGAACAGACCGGCCCCAAGGCCCAGAATGATTGATCCGAAAATCACCATCACCGGGATCAGGCGCAGCAATGCTTCGCGACGTTCGGCCGGTTCCATCGGTTCGGGGATCGGGGCGAGGCTTGGATTCAGGCGGACCTGAATGGCGATCACACCCATAAAGAATGCAACCGCGATCAGGCCGGGGATGATGGCGGCCTGAAACATCTGGATGATCGATGCCTCGACCGTGACGGCGTAAATCACCAGTGCGACAGACGGCGGGATCAGGATGCCAAGTGTCCCGCCCGCCGCCAGCGTACCGGTGGCAAGGCGCGGCGAATAATTCAGGCGGCGCAATTCCGGCAGGGCGACCTTGCCCATGGTCGATGCGGTGGCAAGCGATGATCCGCAAACCGCGCCAAACCCGGCGCAAGCCCCGATGGCGGCCATGGCAACACCACCCCGGAACCGGCCCAGAATGGCATTGACGCCCTGAAACAGATCGCGTGAAAGGTTGGCCTGACTGGCGAGGTAGCCCATCAGGACGAATAACGGCACGACCGAGAGTTCATAGTTCGATACAATCCCGTAAAACAGGGATTTGAACTGTTGCAGATAGGGTTCAAAGCGCAGGAAGGGGAAGAACAGGCTAAGCACATAGTTGCCGCCGATCCCGATCCCGATCATGGCAAGCCCGACCGGAACGCGCAGTGCCAGAATAAAGAACAGCAGTACAAGACCGCCAAGGCCGATTAATTCGCGTTCAGACATTGGCCGTGGCCTCGCTTTCGAAAATCTGGCTTGCGGCAATCAGCGCCCACAGGAACATCGATATGATGCCCGGCACATAGAACGGCCAGATCGGCCAGCCCAGAATTGCCGACAGGGTATTGTCGCTGCGGACTTCGATCAGGCCGTTGATCATCATATAGCCAAGGAACAGGGCCAGCAGCGTCATCAGGACGCCAGAGATGATATCAACGCCGCGCGCGAACCAGTTGGGAAACATTTTGATAAACACGTCGACGGCGACATGGCCGTAACGGGTCTGGCAATAGGGGAAGAACATCAGGGCTGCCGAACTGACAACCATGCTGACGAAATCCTCGTAGCCGATAATTGCCGGGAAATTCGCACCAAACAGGCGCGCGAGTTTGTCCAGGCCGAATGCGGTAACGTTGACGATGGTTACCACCGCGATCAGCAGGGCCAAAAAACCACCCGCCACGGCAAGCCATGATGCGGCCTTGTTAAGCACGTGTTTCATCTGTCATTCATTCTCGCGGGCAATCTTGCGGGAAAACGGGGTTACGTAACGTGATGATACGTAACCCTGTCAGATTTGCCAGTAATCTGGAAAGATTACTGTTTGGTATGGGCGAGAACGGCAGCCTTGGCCTTTTCGACCAATGCAGCACCGTCGATGCCGTTCGATTTGGCTTCTTCGATCCAGCGATCAACAACCGATGCGGATGCATCGTCAAAGGTTGCTTTTTCTTCCGGGGTCAGTTGAACAACCTGACCCTTGCCATCGTTGATCATTTTCTTGCCGACTTCTTCGACATTGTTGAAAACATCACCGATCTGGGCGGCAAAATCGCGGCCGGAGTTCCGGTCGATGATTTCCTTGAGATCGTCGGGCAGGCTGTCGTAACGGTCCTTGTTCATGGCGAACAGGAAGACCGAGGTGCCGAAGCGGGAATTAACGCCCTGGCCTTCGACGGAGTAGGAAACCAGTTCAGCCAGTTTCAGCGGCGGGACGACTTCGAACGGAACCAGGCCGCCGTCAACCACGCCAAGCGACATGGCCTGCGGCAGGGCCGGGACCGGCATGCCAACCGGTTCTGCACCCCAGGATTCAATCACCCATGAACCGGTACGGGTCGGTGTACGCAGTTTGAGGCCTTTGACATCGGCAACGGTGCGGACTTCTTTCTGGGTCAGGTGGATGGCCTGACCGGCATGGACGTGAACGGCGAGCGGATGGATGTCCTTAAGGTCCGGTGCCATGTCTTCCATCAGGTCCCAGATCGCGAGGTTGGTCGCGCGTGCATCGCCCAGATGAACACCCGGAAGTTCGAAAACTTCGGTATGCGGGAAGACGCCCGGGGTGTAACCCGGCAGGGTCCAGACGATATCGGCGACACCATCACGGACCTGACGATACAGTTCCGGCGGGTTGCCACCCAGCGACATGGACGGGAAAATTTCAAACTTGATGCGACCGTTGGATTCTTCTTCGATCTTTTTGGCCCACGGTTCAATCATCTGGGCTTGGGCCGGTGCTTTCGGGCCCAGGAAGTGCTGGATCGTCAGGGTGACTTCCTGTGCGTGGGCGCCAAACGACACCATGGTCGCAACGGCGGCACCTGTCAGCAGTTTCGTGATGTGTTTCATTCTTTCCTCCTTTGAACGTCCCGTGGCGTTGCCAAACGCCATCAAACGTCTCAGCCATGATGCGTTTTTTATCTGCAAAGTTTTCCTGAAGTTTTTTTCTTGTTGTTTTTGTTATTCTTTTTGTTCGCATGTTTGCCGTTTATGCACAGCTGCCATGCCAATTTGTAATCAATCTAATGGTCGTCGCATGGTTATGTATAATGATATTGGCGCTTGTTTTCATAACCATATGATTATGTATCGTGGCGGGCATGGGTTGCATGATGCCGGGCGGCTTCTTCGCGGACGGCATTGATCAGGATTTCGACCGGGGGTGAGACCGGGCTGTCGATACGGGTGGTCAGGCCCACCGGGCCAAAGGTATCGCTGGTATCTATCGGTAATTCGACAAGGTGGCCTTCGGCAATGTCGGATGCCACAGCCCCGTTCGAGATGATCCAGATCGCATCGGTTTCGCGGGTAAAGGCGCGGCCAAAGGATGTCGAAACGGTTTCGATCCGGTCGGGCAGGGCACCGATGCCATGCGCAATCAGCATTTTGTCGACAGTCGAGTGAATGATCGCCTGTTTGGGCGGCACCAGAACCGTAAATTCGCGAATGCGCGTGATATCCGGGTTTTTATCGGCCAGCAATGGATGACCGGGCCGCGCAACCAGAGAGATATGTTCGGAATATAGATGTATGAAGGACAGGCCCGACATCTGATCGGGTTCGGCAAGGCGGCCGACCACCAGATCAAGTTCGCCGACGCGCAACTGCCCCATCAGCATGACGTTTGGTCCGGCCACGACCTTGACCGTTGTATCGGGGCTGAGTGCCTTGAACCGGCGGATGGCGTTTGGCATGACGCTGGCGGCGACGGTTGGCAGAACGCCAAGATTGATCGAAAGCCCGCCCTGCATGCGCACCTGACTGATGCTGTCGACACCCTGACGCAGAGCGGTGACGCTGGCCCCGGCATAACGCAAAAACACCTTGCCGAAATCGGTCAGCGTGACGCCGCGTTTGGACCGGTCAAACAGGCGGGCATCAAGATGTTCTTCAAGTTCGCGGATGGTTTTGGATACGGCCGGCTGGGTGATCGATAATGTGTCGGCGGCCTTGACGACGCTGCGCTGGCGGGCGACCTCCAGAAAGCAGGTCAGATGGCGGAATTTAATGCGTTGATCAAGCATGGTTACCATTCCAGAAATCAAATATTCCTGTTTTGTATAATTGTATAGTTATGCATTTAACGCAAATCCTCATTTTACATAACCAAAGTCGCCTGCCAGATTGGGCGTAACAAGTCAGGGTGGAAATGACATGAGTTTACAAGTCGCCCCGATCAACGGGACACATATCCATTATTGCCAGACCGGCCCGAAAGATGGCCCGGCTTTGGTGTTTTCAAATTCGCTGGGTACCGATCTGCGTATCTGGAACGATGTTGCCCCGGCCTTTGCCGACCGGTTTAACGTCATAACCTATGACAAGCGCGGGCATGGTTTATCGGGCATTGGCGGGGCGGATTACAATATCGACCTGCATGCCAATGACCTGATCGGGCTTCTGGATTATCTCGGCGTCAAAGACGTGATTATTTGCGGTTTGTCGGTCGGTGGACTGATTGCGCAGAAGGTCACCGAACTGGTGCCAGAGCGCGTTCGCGGTCTGATCCTTTGCGATACTGCGCCGAAACTTGGCGATGCGGATGGCTGGAACATGCGGATCAATGCCATCCGGGAAGGCGGTATCGAGGTTCTTGGCGATGCGATCATCGAACGGTGGTTGTCGCCGACATATCGCCGTGACCGTCCGCTTGAAACCGCGATGTATCGCGACATGCTGGTGCGCACCACGGTGGAGGGTTATGTCGGAACCTGTATCGCGCTTCGTGATGGCGATCTTCGTGATGCGGCGACCCGGATTTCGGTGCCGGTCCTTTGTATTTGCGGATCGGACGATCTGGCGACACCGCCCGATGTGGTGCGCGAGATGGCCGGGATGATCCCCGGTGCCCAATTCGAACTTATAAACGGGGTCGGGCATTTGCCGTGCCTTGAAACCCCGGAATTGCTTTCCCGGTTGATCGACCGATTTATCAAGGAGAAGAACCTTGTCTGAGAACCGGTATGAAGTCGGTATGAAAACCCGCCGTTCCGTTCTGGGCGATGCCCATGTGGATCGTGCATCGGCGAATGTCACGGAAATCGATGCCGGTTTTCAGCGTTACATCACCGAGAATGTCTGGAATGGTGTTTGGACCAGCGATGCGTTTACCAAACGCGAACGCAGCATCGTGACCATCGCGCTTCTGGCCGGGCTTGGCCATGAAGAAGAATTGGCGATGCATATCCGGGCGACGCTTAATACCGGTGCCACGCGTGAAGATATCCGTGAAGTTCTGATGCATGTTGCGGTCTATGCCGGTGTTCCCACCGCCAATACGGCGTTCCGCATTGCCAAACAAACCTATGCCGAGATCGATGCGGCCGCCAAGGGAGAGTAACGCCATGTCCACATTCAAACCGCGTGATTGGGGTTCCCACGCCCCCTTTATCGCGCCCGGTTACAAATCCACCATTCTGCGCGGTCCGACGCGTGCCCCGCTTGCCATCAAATCCGGTCTGACCGAGGGTACTGGCCCGCGGTTTGCCCCGGCATCAGTTCGCAAGCTTGATTTCGATCTGACGAAAAACGGTATCACCAATGGTGAACCGCTGGGCGAACGCATTGTGGTGCATGGCAAGGTCATGGATACCAATGGCCGCCCGCAGCCCGACATTCTTGTCGAGGTCTGGCAGGCCAATGCAGCCGGGCGTTATGTGCATAAGGTGGATCAGCATGATGCGCCGCTTGACCCGAATTTTCGCGGGTCGGGCCGGTGCATGACGGATGCCAACGGCAATTATGTTTTCTATACGATCAAGCCGGGAGCCTATCCGTGGGGCAACCATTTCAATGCATGGCGTCCGAACCATATTCATCTGTCGTTGTTCGGGCCGGGTTTTGCCACGCGGCTTGTGACCCAGATGTATTTTCCCGGCGATCCGTTGCTGGAACTTGATCCGATTTTTCTGGGTACCGAGGACGCCGCGGCACGCGAACGCCTGATTGCGAAATTCTCGATCGAGAAGACCGAGGAAGGCTTTGCCCTTGGTTATCAGTTCGACATCGTCCTTCGCGGACGCAATGCCACCCCGATGGAGAATTAAGTCATGGCATATGGTGAAACCCCCTCGCAGACGGTTGGTCCGTATTTCGCCTATGGCCTGACCGCCGGGCAATATGCATACGACTTTACCGACATTGCCGACACGACCATCGCCGGACCGGACGCGGAAGGCGAACATATCCGCATCACTGGTCGTGTTCTTGATGGCAACGGCGATGTCGTCAATGACGCGATGATCGAAATCTGGCAGGCCGACGCCAAGGGAAACTATGCCGAAAATCCGGTTGATGTTGCATCATCGGGTTTTCGGGGCCTTGGCCGTTGTGGCACCGGCACGGATGCGCAGAACCGCTTTTACTTTGACACCGTCAAACCGGGTGTTGTTGCCGATGGTACGGCCCCGTTTGTCAATGTCATCGTGTTCATGCGCGGCATGCTGGTTCATGCCTTTACCCGTTTCTATTTCGATGACGAGGCGGCATTGAATGCCAAGGATGACATCCTGCAATCGGTTCCCGCTGATCGCCGTGACACGCTGATTGCCAAGCGTGTCGAAACCCGTACCGGGGTTGAATACCGGATCGACATTCACATGCAGGGGGACGCGGAAACCGTGTTCTTCGACGTGTAAGTCGCTTCGGTCCGGATGGCTGTGTTCGCTGCTTTGGGGAAAGCCGGTAGGCGCAGCCATCCAAATCATTCCAACGCATCCGGCTGAGATATGCCGCGTTTTCTTGTTCTGGTTACCACAGGAGTTTTACCGTGGTTGCACGTTTCATGTCGCTTAAAGAGGCTGTCGCATCCTGCATCAAGGATGGCGATACCGTCTCGATGGAAGGTTTCACGCATCTGATCCCGCATGCCGCCGGGCACGAGGTCATTCGGCAGGGGATCAGGGATCTGACCCTGATCCGGATGACGCCCGACATGATCTATGATCAGCTGATCGGGGCCGGTTGTGCAAAGAAACTGGTGTTTTCGTGGGGCGGGAACCCCGGTGTCGGGTCTTTGCACCGGTTGCGCGATGCGGTTCAGGAAGGCTGGCCGCACAAGCTTGAGATCGAGGAACACAGCCACGCGGCAATGGCCAATGCCTATGACGCGGGGGCGGCGGGGCTGCCCTGTGCGGTGTTCAAGGGATATCGCGGGGCGGAATTGCCGCGCGTGAACAAGAATATCAAATTCATCGAATGCCCGTTCACTGGTGAAAGCCTTGCCGCTGTTCCGGCCATTCGCCCGGATGTTGCCGTGGTCCATGCCCAGAGAGCCAACAAGAAGGGCGATGTCCTGTTTGAAGGCATTGTCGGTGTTCAGAAAGAAGCCGTTCTGGCGGCGAAAAAGTCGATCATCACGGTCGAGGAGATCGTCGATAATTTTGACGATGTTCCCTACAACGCCGTGATGCTCCCGAACTGGGCGGTGACCGCGATTGTCGAGGTGCCGGGTGGTGCGCATCCGTCTTATGCTCAAGGCTATTACAAGCGCGACAACGCGTTTTACAAGGCGTGGGACAAGATCGCCAATGATCGCGACAGTTTCACCGCGTGGATCGATGAGCATGTCATGAAGGGCGGCCCCGAAGATTTCGCCGCCAAGCGCGCAGCGAACAAAGGGTAAGCGGAGGAAAGATCATGGTTGACTATACCCCTACCGAAATGATGACGGTTTCTGCCTCGCGCGCACTCAAGAATGATGATGTGTGCTTTGTCGGCATCGGCATGCCGTCGGCGGCGTGCAACCTTGCACGTTTGACGCATGCGCCAGAACTGACCCTGATTTATGAAAGCGGCACGATTGGTACGAAGCCAGACGTATTGCCGTTATCCATCGGGGATGGCGAGCTTTGCGAAACGGCGATCAATACCGTGCCGGTGCCGGAAATGTTCCGTTACTGGTTGCAGGGCGGCAAGATTTCCGTCGGCTTCCTTGGCGCGGCACAGCTTGATAAATATGGCAACATCAATACCACCGTGATTGGCGATTATGACGATCCCAAGGTCCGCCTGCCGGGTGGTGGCGGCGCGCCGGAAATCGCGACGAGCTGTGGCGAGGTGTTTCTGGTGATGAAACAAAGCAAGCGCGGCTTTGTTGAAAAGATCGATTTCGTGACCTCGCTTGGTCATGGCAAGGGCGGTGATGACCGCGCGTCCTATGGTGTTGATACCAAAGGGCCATCGCGGCTGATTACCGATCTTTGCATCATGGAACCGCATCCGGTTGGCAAGCATTTCATCGTGACATCGATCCATCCGGGGGTGACGCGCGAAGATATTATCGAAAACACCGGCTGGACTGTTGAATTTGCTGATGAAGTCGCCGAAACTCCGGTGCCCGACGCGCACGAGCTTCAGGTCCTGCGTGACCTGCATGCCCGCACCGCCAAGGCCCATGAAGGCCAGCAGTAAGGACCCCACATATGGCTGATGCTTATATCTGCGATTTTATCCGTACCCCGATTGGCCGTTTTGGCGGCAGTCTTTCATCGGTCCGTGCGGACGACCTTGGTGCCATTCCGCTAAAGGCACTGATCGAACGCAATCCGAATGTTGATTTCGGCGATGTCGATGACGTGATTTTCGGATGTGCCAATCAGGCCGGGGAAGACAATCGCAACGTGGCGCGCATGTCGCTGCTTCTGGCCGGATTGCCGGAAACTGTGACTGGTACGACGGTCAACCGTCTGTGCGGGTCGGGCATGGACGCGATCATCATGGCCGCACGCGCGATCAAATCGGGTGAAGCCGATCTGATGATTGCCGGCGGTGTCGAAAGCATGTCGCGTGCGCCGTTCGTGATGCCAAAGGCCGAAAGTGCCTTTTCACGCAATGCGGAAATCCATGACACCACAATCGGCTGGCGTTTCATCAATCCGGTGATGAAAAAGCAGTATGGCGTTGATTCCATGCCTGAAACCGGTGAAAACGTCGCCGAGGATTTCAAGATCAGCCGTTCCGATCAGGATGCCTTTGCCGCCCGTTCGCAGGACAAGGCGGTGGCGGCACAGGAAAACGGCAATCTGGCCGCGGAAATCACGCCGGTCACCATTCCGCAGCGCAAGGCCGACCCGATCATCGTTGACAAGGATGAACATCCGCGTCCGGGCACGACAGTTGAAAAGCTGGGTAAATTGCCAACCCCGTTCCGCGAAGGTGGTTCGGTAACGGCAGGCAACGCATCGGGGGTTAATGACGGCGCGGCGGCATTGATCATTGCATCGGAAGCGGCGGTCAAGAAATACGGCCTGAAACCGATTGCCAAGGTGGTTGGCGGTGCGACGGCGGGTGTTGCGCCACGCATCATGGGCTTTGGCCCGGCACCGGCCAGCAAGAAGCTTCTGGCGCGTCTTGGTCTTACCACCGATCAGCTTGACGTGATTGAACTGAACGAGGCCTTTGCATCACAGGGGCTTGCGACATTGCGCGATCTTGGCATTGCCGATGACGATGCGCGTGTGAACCCGAATGGCGGGGCGATTGCGCTTGGTCATCCGCTTGGCATGTCGGGCGCACGTATCACCGGGACGGCTGCGATGCAGTTGAAACGTAGTGGCGGCAAATATGCGCTGGCGACGATGTGCATTGGCGTCGGGCAGGGCATTGCCATTGTGCTTGAAGCGGTCTGATTGATCGTTTGCTTTCAAGAAGGCCCCTGTGCCGTTGGAAGAACGGGCAGGGGCTTCTTTTTGTGTTGTTGACCGAACGCAGTCGCAGCGCGACACTAAGGACCTGAAATAACACCTGTTTAAACGGTGGACCAAACCAGATGACGATTTCGCCCTTTGATTCCGCGATGCTTGGCAATCTGTTTGCCGATGCGGAAATTGCCGCCCTGTTTACCGACGATGCGCAGATTGCATCAATGGTGCTGTTCGAGGCGGCACTGGCATCGGCCGAAGCACGCGCAGGCGTGATCCCGGAAACAAGTGCGAACCGTATTGCCGATGTGTGCCGCGAATTTCGCCCCGACCCGGCGTCGCTTGCGGCGGGTACGGCAAGTGCCGGTGTGCCGGTTCCGGCATTGGTCAAGGCGCTTAAGGCCGAGGTCGGCGGGGATGATGCGCGCTATGTCCATTTTGGCGCAACCAGTCAGGATGTGGTTGATACCGGGCTTGTGTTGCGGCTTCGCGATGCGGTGGGGATTATCCGCCGCCGGACGCGCAAGCTGATCAAGGCATTGATTGCACAGGCCGAAACCCACCGGGCAACGGTCATGATCGGGCGGACCCGTTCACAACAGGCGGTGCCGACCACATTCGGGCTTAAGGCCGCCGGATGGCTGGCACCATTGGTGCGGATTGATCAGCGGATTGATACATTATCGACCGATCTGTTCCGGTTAAGTTTTGGCGGGGCGGCAGGAACGCTGGCATCCATCGGGGATAAGGCGATTGAGGTTGAACGCAATCTGGCCGATGAACTTGAACTGCCCCCAACCGATATGCCGTGGCACAGCCAGCGCGATGTTCTGGTCGATTTTGCCGCACAGTTAACCGCGCTGAGCGGTGCGCTTGGCAAGATGGGGCAGGATTTGGTGTTGCTGGCGCAATCCGAAATTGCCGAAGTCCAGCCGGGCAAGGGCGGCGGATCATCGACCATGCCGCATAAATCCAATCCGGTGCAGGCCGAAATGCTGGTTACGCTGGCGCGGTTCAATGCCGGGCAGCTTGGCACATTTGCGCAAAGCCAGATCCATGAACATGAACGATCCGGGGCAAGCTGGTTGCTGGAATGGCTGACTTTGCCGCAGATGATCATGGCGACGGCGGCGGGATTGGCGCAGGCGGTTGATATGGTGCCGAGCCTTAAGGTCAATGCTGACCGGATGGCGGCCAATCTTGAACTGTCACGCGGGGCGATGCTGGCGGAGGCCGCGACCTTTGCGCTTGCCGAGCATCTTGGACGTGACGGGGCGGACAAGCTGGTCAAGGATGCGCTTTCGCGGTCTGCCGCCAATCAAAGCAATCTGTTTGATGAATTGCCAAAACTTACCGATGTCGGGATCGACTGGGCCAAGCTGCGCGATCCGGCGCATTATATCGGGCAGGCCGATGCCTTTGTCGAGCGGGTGGTGACAACCGCCCGTCGGGCGATCAAGGACAGTTGATATGAAAAGGCGGTCGGGAAATGACCGCCTTTTGATTTTGCCCCGATCAGGTCACAGGACGCAGGCGTTTTTCAACGGCGTAGTTATGTATCGGGACCCCGGCGACTTCAAAATCGCGGCGTTCAACCACGTGAAAGCCCTGTTTTAACAGGAAGCCCTTGGCGAGTTCGCTGGCTTCGGAATAGAGCTTTGCGATGTTGCGGTCACGTGCCGATTTTTCGAGGGCGTCATAAAGTATCCTGACCGCACCGGTACCGGCAAGTTCGGGCAGGGCATACAGAAAATGGAGATGCCCGTCGGCTTCGAGATCGCAAAAGGCGACGGCCCGGTCGTTTGCATCCACCGCAATCAGGCGCAGGCGACCATCATCCATCAGTTCGGCAAACCGTTCTGCGGTTGGGGCGAGAGACGCCCAGATGCCGACCTGATCAGGGTTATAGGCACGTGATCCCAGTTCCGTGACGGAACGGGTGTAAATTTCGGTCAGCACCGATGCATCGGTTGCGCGATACGGGCGGATGGTGATCACGTTTGTGAACCCCACGCCGCGTCAAAGAACCGGACTTCAAGTTCGGTTGCCTTGCGAAAACAGGAAAGACAGTTTGCACGGGCCGTGTCATCGAGTGTCGGTCCGGTTTTATCAAGCTGATCATTGAGGAAGGCGACGACGCTTTCGAAATAGGTCCCGATATGCAGATCAAGCCATTCGGCGTACCAGAATTCTGTGGGGTGGCTTTCGATTTCATTGTGAACCCGATCCGCCCAGCCAAGATAGGTGCCTTCGGCCACGGCCAGAACCGCCAGCATACTGGCGTAGTCGTTGCTTTCCATGGCGGTGCGCATCAGATCCTTGAAGGCGCTCGTGACGTCCCAATCCGGCATTTCGCGGCGTTCCTGTTCGGTGACGCCCAGCGCATCAAGTGAGCGTTCGAAATAGGTGTTTTCCGGTCCGGTCAGAAGGGCGAGAAACTGGCAGGCCGGAATCCGGTCCGGCAGCGTTGGCGCACGTGATACGGCACCGGCCAGAAGGGCAACAAACCGGTCGATGAAACGGTGGTCCTGAATCAGATAGTTTTTGAGATTGCGGTCGGGAACCGCGGCCTTGCCCCAGGCATCGGTAAAGGGATGGTGGGTGACCTTGTGCCAATCATCGGCAACACACGCCTTGAGCCACTGGGAAAATGTGCCCGCCGGATTTTGTGCCTGCCAGACTGGCCAATCAGGTGTTGAGGCATTTTCGGGTTGTGATGCAACGTTGTCGGCCATGATCCATCCCCAGAAATTTTGATTTGAGAGGGGCTTAGCACGCGCGGGAAAGGACCGCAACCGGGTGGTTTTGTGCATTGCATTGCGATGGATCATTTTTAACACAAAAAAATGATAAAATTACATTTGATTATTATAATGTTTAATTATAATCTTTGAGCCAAAGATTATTCATCCATTTAAAAAGCGGAGTTTCGCGATGAAAGCCAATGTTGGAACATTTGATCGTGTGGTACGGATCATCCTTGGTCTTGTCCTGATTGTATTGCCGTTCATTCTTGCGACCGAGGCCGGTCCGTTTGCCACCCTTGGCGGTTTTGGCTGGCTTGCGATGATTGTGGGCGCGGTCATCCTGTTGACCGGGGTTATGCGATTCTGCCTGCTGTATCGCATTTTGGGTATTTGCACCTGTCAGACATCCACAAACTAGCATTATCGGTGCCCGACAATACCGGAGGAGTGGCATGAGTATCGGATCAGGCAAACCGTCGCTTCGGGCGGACAAATCGAAAATGCCGGTGGTGAAGGCATTTTTTGACGAGGCGACCTTTACGATCAGCTATGTGGTGCGCGATCCGCAAAGCAGTTGTTGCGCGATTGTTGACTCGGTTCTGGATTATGACCCGGCAAGTGGCCGGACCAATACCGTTTCCGCCGATGCGATTGTTGCCTTTGTACGCGAGGAAGGGCTTACGGTGCAATGGATACTTGAAACCCATGTCCATGCCGATCATCTGTCGGCGGCCCCGTATTTGAAGGACAAGCTGGGCGGGCGCATGGGTATCGGATCAAAGATCAGTGTGGTGCAGGAAACATTTGGCAAGGTGTTTAACGCCGGAACGGAATTCCAGCGCGACGGCAGTCAGTTCGACCATCTGTTCGAGGATGAGGAAACGTTTGAAATCGGCGGGCTTTCGGCGCGTGCGCTGCATACGCCAGGGCATACACCCGCCTGCATGTCCTATGTGATTGGTGATAGCGTTTTTGTCGGCGATACGTTGTTCATGCCCGATTTCGGCACCGCAAGATGTGATTTTCCGGGCGGGGATGCGGCGACACTTTATCGGTCGGTGCAAAAGATTCTGGCCCTTCCGGGAGAAACACGGGTGTTTCTTTGCCATGATTACAAGGCACCGGGGCGCGATATTTATATCTGGGAAACCACGGTGGCCGAAGAACGCGCCCATAATGTCCATGTCCGCGAAGGTATCAGCGAGGATCAATTCACCAAAATGCGCAAGGCCAAGGACGCGACATTGGATATGCCGCGCCTGATCCTGCCATCGGTTCAGGTAAATATGCGCGCTGGGGAGTTGCCACCAGCCGAAGATAATGGCATCCGTTATCTCAAGATCCCGCTTAACAGCCTTTGAGGGCAAAGGCGGGACGATTCCGACGCGAAAGAATGGATGCAAGGACGATGAAACGCCTGAATGACGATCTTACCGTATCGCCCCAGATGCCGATTGAGGCACTGGATCACATTGCCCAAGCCGGTTTTAAGACGATCATTTGCAACCGGCCGGACAATGAAGATCCCGGCCAGCCACCGTTTAGTGCGGTCAAGGCGCGTGCCGAGGAACTTGGCCTTACGGCGGTGTTTCAACCCGTGATGAGTGGCAATGTGCAGGATGGCGATGCCGATGCCTTTGCCAAGGCGTTAAACGAAGCCCCCAAACCGGTGTTTGCCTATTGCCGGACCGGAACGCGCTGCACGATTTTGTGGTCGCTTGCCAATGCCGGGAAGATGCCGGTCGAGGATATTGTCAAAACGGCTGCGGATGCGGGGTATGACATGTCTGGTCTGGTACCGCGGATCGCCGCACGGAGCTGATAATTCAGCGGTGCAGCCATTGGCGGAAACGGGCCGACGTGATTTGTGGCCTTGATGGCCCGGAGTGCCGAATGTGAAACGGTTGCACCGTTATTTTCCGATCCTTGACTGGGGACGGACCTATAACCGACACGACGCCGCCAACGATATGACGGCGGCGGTGATCGTGACGGTAATGTTGATCCCGCAAAGTCTGGCTTATGCGATGCTGGCGGGATTGCCACCCGAAGTCGGGCTTTATGCTTCTATCCTGCCATTGATTGCCTATGCGGTGTTTGGCACGTCCCGTGCCCTGGCCGTCGGGCCGGTTGCGGTCATTTCATTGATGACGGCATCGACCATTGGGGCGGCACAATTGCCCGAGGGCGTTAATGCCTTAATGGCGGCGGTGACATTGGCGGTGATGTCGGGTTTGATGTTGCTGGCGATGGGGATTTTCCGTTTGGGATTTCTGGCCAGCTTTTTGAGCCATCCGGTCATATCAGGTTTCATTACCGCATCGGGCATCCTGATTGCGTTGGGGCAGCTGCGCCATATTCTGGGCCTTCAGATCCCGTCGGGAAATGCGGTGCAGACCGCGATTGCGATTGTGCGATCCGTTGCAGACAGCAACCTTTCGACGGTTTTGATCGGGATTGGCAGCCTGATTTTCCTGTTTTGGGTGCGGATGTCGATGGGGTCGCTTCTGGTGCGGTTGGGGATGGCCAGGGTTTGGGCGTCGTTCTTGACCAAGGCGGGGCCGGTTCTGGTGGTGATCGTCACAACATGGCTGGTCTGGCAGTTTGATCTGGCGGCGGTGGGCGTGCGGATTGTTGGCGATGTTCCGGTCGGGTTTCCCGGGCTGTCGATCCCATCCTTTGACCCGGAACTTGTCGTGCAATTTTTGGTGCCGGCATTGCTGATCAGCGTGATCGGATTTGTTGAATCGGTTTCGGTTGCCCAGACATTGGCGGCCAAGCGCCGCCAGCGCATTGTTCCCGATCAGGAATTGATTGCCCTTGGCGCATCGAACATCGCCGCCGGTTTTTCGGGCGGATATCCGGTGACGGGCGGGTTTGCCCGGTCGGTGGTGAATTTCGATGCCGGGGCGCAAACACCCGCCGCCGGTTTGATAACCGCGATTGCGATTGGGGCGGCGACATTTTTCTTAACGCCGCTTTTGTATTTTCTGCCGCATGCGACATTGGCCGCAACCATCATTGTCGCGGTATTAAGCCTTGTGGATATTGCGGCGATCCGGCGGGTCTGGGTTTATTCGAAACGCGATTTCAGCGCGATGATGGCGACCATTGCCGTAACGCTTTTGTTTGGTGTCGAGCCGGGGGTGATCAGCGGTGTGCTGCTGTCGATCATTTTGCATCTGCATCACACCAGCCGCCCGCATATTGCGGTGGTCGGTCTGGTGCCTGGAACCGAACATTTTCGCAATATCCATCGTCATCAGGTTTTGACCGGCACGCGGGTTTTGACGGTGCGCCCCGATGAAAGTCTTTATTTTGCCAATAGCCGTTATCTGGAAGACCGGATTTATGATCTGGTGGCGAAGAATCCGGGTTTGGCGCATGTGATTTTGATGTGTCCGGCGATTAATGAAATTGACGCCAGCGGTCTTGAAAGCCTTGAGGATATCAATCTGCGTCTGCGCGATGCCGGGGTTAAATTCCATCTATCTGAGGTCAAGGGACCGGTGATGGACCGGTTGGCGCGCACCGCGTTTTTATCGCATCTGAGCGGGCAGGTGTTTTTATCCCAATATGCCGCGATTGCCGCCCTTGACCCAATGATCATCAACCCGGATCAGGATGGCGACGGCATCGCGACCGTAGAGGCAGGATAGCGTTTTTGCGTGACACATCTGCCAAAATTGCACTTTTAGTTTCGAGAGATTAGAACGATATGGTCACGGCGCGCGACAATGGCGCGCATGCCATGTGTTTGAAGGTGCCGTTTTGAGCGACTTATCACTTCGTATGGCGGTCGAGGGCGATCTGGATGCCCTTTGTGCCATCGAAAACCAATCTTTTGCCATCGACCGTCTGTCACGCCGCGCGTTCAAGCGTTTCCTTGGTATCGATACCGCGCGTCTGTGCGTTGCCGAGAAGGGCGGGGTGGTGATTGGCTATGCGCTGGTGATTTTCAGGTCCAACGTTGCGATGGCGCGGCTTTATTCCATGGCGGTGCTGGCCGAACATCGTGGGCTGGGTATTGGCCGCGCACTTTTGAACCGGGCCGAGGAGCTGAGCCTTGATTTCGGCGCGCCGATCCTGCGTCTTGAAGTCAATCTGGATAACGATACGGCGATCCGTCTGTTCAAATCGGCGGGTTACCGCGAATTTGCGCTTTATCCCGATTATTATCCCGACCATTCCGACGCGTTGCGTATGGAACGGGTTCTGGTGCCGCAATCATTGCGTCGGCCATCGCCGATCCATTTTTATCATCAGACATTGCCGTTTACCTGTGGTCCGGCGGCGTTGATGATGGCGATGAATGCGCTTGATCCCGATATTGAAATGGATCGCAATCAGGAGATTGCGCTTTGGCGCGAGGCGACGACGATTTTCATGACGTCGGGGCATGGCGGGTGCGGGCCGCTTGGTCTTGGACTGGCGGCGCATCGGCGCGGATTTGATGTCGAGGTTTTAAGCAGCCGAGACGGGCCGCTTTTCGTCGATACCGTGCGCAAACCCAAAAACCGCGAGGTCGTGGAGCTGGTGCATTATGATTTCGCCCGTCAGGCGCGCGAAGCCGGTATTCCGGTGACCACCGGGCCGTTTAGCATTGCGGAAATCGAGGAACGGTCAAAACAGGGCAAGATCGCGCTTGTTCTGATCAGCCAGTATCGGATTTACGGCGATAAAATCCCGCATTGGGTCGTGGTTTCGGGATTTGATGACCGGTATGTCTATGTCACCGATCCTGATATTGGCGAGGATCACGAACCGTTTAGTGGCAGCGATTGCGTATCGACGCCGATCCTGCGCAACGAGTTTGACCTTATGGCGCGCTATGGCCGGGACAAGCTTCAGGCGGCAGTCTTCATCGAAAAAAGGGCCGGATAAACCGACCCTTTGTTTGTCATTTCGAGTGTCCGAAGACCTTCAGGGGCGTGCGATCTTGCCCAGAAGATGGGCGATGATGCGGCGATACAAATCCATACCCAGAACGACATCCTCGACCCCGCCATCGATACTGGGGTTGTCATTGACCTCGATCACCATCGGGCCATGCGGCGTTTCCTTCATATCGACACCATAAAGCCCATCGCCCATCAGGCGGGCTGCTGCAAGGGCGGTTGAAACAATATCGGCCGGGGCATCTTCAACCGCGACGGTTTCAAAACCGCCTTGTTCAAACGATTTGCCGTCATCTTCGTGTTTGACGATCTGCCAATGGCCCGGCGCCATGAAATAGCGGCTGGCAAAAAGCGGCTCACCCCCCAGAACGCCGATGCGCCAGTCAAAGGTGGTTTCGACATATTCCTGAATGACGAGAAGTTCGGAATTTTTGAACATTTCGGTTGCGACTTCGGCCAGATGTTCGGGCGATTTCACCTTGCGCACCCCGCGCGAGAAACAGCCATCGGGCACCTTCAGGACCGAGGGGAAGCTGAACAGCTTGCCGATTTCGGCAATGCGGCGCTTGTCGAAAATCATGCTGCGCGGGGCCGGGATGCGATGGGTGCGCAGCAATTCGGCAAGATAGACCTTGTTGGTGCAGCGCAGGATCGAGTCCGGATCGTCAATCACCGGAATGCCTTCCTTTCGCGCGCGCTTGGCAAAACGATAGGTGTGATGATCAAGGGCGGTGGTTTCGCGGATCAGCAGCGCATCAAATTCCGACAGATGGTGGAAATCCTTGGCGGTGATCAGTTCGGCCTTCGCACCAAGGTCGGCTGCGGCCTGAACGAACAGGGCCAATGCGTCATTATCGGATGGCGGCAGAACCGCTTCGGGATCATGAAGGATTGCCACCAGCGCACTTGGCGGATTGCCGCCAGATGCCGGTTTGCGCACGCGACCGCGCAGATAGGCACGAATGGCACTTTCAAAGGCGGGCAGGTCTTCGGCATCCAGTTGGCTTAGGGCTGGGGCTTCGATTTCGCGCAGGATTTTCTTATCCGACGGGTTCAGATGCAGGCGCAGGATCGGGCAGCGGAACTGATCGAAGGCGCGTTGCGCGATATCGCGGAAACGCTTATCGACGGTGCGGCCGAAAAAGACGTCAATTCTGGTCGGGTGATCGCCGGGTTTGGTCAGTGCTTCGACGATTTGCGAGCTCATTTCCGCGCGGGCGGTTTTTTGCAGCCGTTTCCAGTTCAGATCCAGAAGCACGTCGGCTTCGGGGATCACGCGTTCGCTGCGTGCGGCGGCAAGCAGGCTGCAATAATAGCCGCGTGACAGATATTCATAGGACTGACACAGGTTGATCACACGCCGGTTGCGGACCCCGTGGTCAAGCGCAAGATATTCGCGCACCCGCATGATGCGCGCACCGGGCACCTGAAACGGCAGATCCTTGAGGCGGTCCACAAGGATCAAGGGGGCACCGGTTGCAACCGCAGGGGACCGTTCGGTCGGAATATCATAAAGATCATGTTGCAGGCGAATGCCATCGGCCCCGTCTTCATAATAACCGGGCAGATCGGCAATCTGTTGATAGCCATGGCGATCATAAAGATTGCGGGCATTGCTGTTTTCAACACGGACTTCAAGGCGGATACGCACACATCCGGCATCAATCGCCAGGTTTTCAAGCCCGGCCAGAAGTTGGGTGCCAAGGCCCTTGCCGCGCCACTTATCGGAAATTGCCAGCGAATAAATGCGCGCAGTTGTCGTATTGGCGCGCAGCAAAAGCAGGCCATAACCGACAATATCGGGTGTTCCGCTTTCGCCGGCATCGGCGACCAGAAGACGGGCGGAAGATTGGCGCAGGAAGCGCGAAAAGCCCGATCGTGAAATCGCGTCGCTTGTGAAGCTGCCGCTTTCAAGAGCGCAAAGGCCATCCAGATCGGATCGGGTCGCCGTACGGATGATAACGGGCAGGGAGGAATTTGATGTCGCGTTGGAGTTCACTTAGGGGCCTCCGGCTTTTGGGTGGCAATGGCAAAAAAATAGCCTTCAACTTCGAGTAAGCCGGGCACATTTTTATGACAAGTGCGTTTAACGATCACAGCCATGCCATTATTTCATGCTTTCTGAGCCTTGGCGTCTTCGACCAGTGTATAGAATGAAAAGATGGCAGGCGCTTGGCAAGTGCCTTAAAACAATAAATGGATCGGCTTGCGCGACGAATGCAGCCGACCGTTGCATAAGTCTATCGGGACCGAGTGAAAATATTGGGGACGTCTTTGGTGAACAGGGGTAAACGCTACAGCCGCAAATCCAGACTGCGTGGCATTGGTGTTCTGTCTGTTCTGCTGATGGGGTCAGCCGTTTCGGGATGTTCAGGGGATGGTGTCTTATCCGAATTTAGGTTCGGTAAGGACAGCGATAGTGCAGCACAGGATGTGTTGGGTGTCCAGATCCCCTATCAGGTCAAGATAGAAGGTATTGATCCGCAGGAGGAAAGGCTGATCAATGCGTTGCGCGAAGTCAGCACATCGATCCGGTTGCAATCGCGTCCCACGCCATCACTTGCCGGGCTTGAACGCCGGGCGGAGGATGATGTGGAGCGGTTCGAGACCATTTTGCGGGCCTTCGGGTTTTATGACGGGCAGGTCGCGTTCAATATCCGCAAGGCCGAACCCGATGATCCGAACATATCGGACGACGAAAATGGCGGCGATGGCGATGACGTTGTCAGCGCGACAAGCGAGCCGGCTGCTGGCGCACCGGCAGGAGGGGAACAACCTGATCCGGTCGATCTGATTTATCAGGTCGACGTCAAGCAGCCCTATCTTCTGTCTGAAGTGAAATTTTCAATTGTCCGTCCGGACCATACGACCAAACGCGAGGCCACGGATGAGGAGCTTGAGCGGTCGAATTTGCACCTTGGACAGCGTGCAGCCGCAGATCCGATTATTCTGGCCGAACAATATGCCGTCGATATCATGCGTGATCGAGGTTATCCATTGGTGGAAGCGGGCAAGCGAACCGTGATTGCAAATACCACCGAAAAGACCATTTCGGTGACCTATGAACTGATTACCGGTGCGCAAGCCAATTTTGGCAAGGTCAATGTCAAAGGGGCTGAAAGTGTTGATGAGGATTTCATCGCCGGTTATCGCAGTTGGAAACCAGGGCAGAAATATTCCCCCGAAGAAGTCAAAACGACGCGCCGCGATCTGGCGCAATCGAATCTGTTTGACAGCGTGATCGTCAAACCGGTCGGGCCGGTTGCCGAAAATGGTGAAATCCCCATCGAGATCGAAGTGCACGAACGCAAACATCGCACGATTGGTGGCGGGGTTGATTTTTCAACTGCCGACGGGCCGGGGGCGAATGCGTTCTGGGAAAACCGCAATCTGTTCGGGGCGGGAGAACGGCTTAGACTTGGTATCGAAGGGTCGGGGCAAAGCCAGGGCCTTGAAGCTGCATTCCGCAAGCCGCAGTTTCTTAAGCGGCGTCAGGCGCTGGTCGCGGATGCTTCGGCCAAGAGTTACAGCACGGATGCCTATGACGGCGAACTTGTCGAAAGCTTTGTCGGTATTGAACGCAAGTTTGGCGATTACTGGTCGGTTACGCTTGGCCCAACGGCGGAATATTCCGACCTGACGGGGGCAGATTCGCCCAATGAGCAATTCTATCTTGGCGGTTTGCGGGGTGTTTTGCGGCGCGACAGCACCGATAATCCGCTTGATCCGACCGAGGGCAACCGGCTTGAATTCAACCTATCGCCCTATACCAGTCTGAGCGGCCCGAGCGCGCAATTCACATCCGTTTCATTGAACGGGTCGCAATATTATGCCTTTGACGAAGAAGGCGATTATGTCATCGCGGGGCGGGGGCGTGCCGGGATGATCATCGGCGAAGACAGATCGGACCTTCCGGCCAACAAACGGTTTTATTCCGGTGGCGGCGGATCGGTGCGCGGTTACGAATATCAGAAAGTCGGGCCGATTGATGATGATGGTGATCCGCTTGGCGGGCGTTCGGTGCTTGAGGCCGGGATCGAATTTCGGGCGCGTCTGACGGAAAGCTTTGGCATCGTGCCATTCATCGAAGGCGGCAACGTGTTTGAGGCAAGTGACCCCGAAGACCTTGATCTGCTTTGGGCGGCAGGGCTTGGTTTTCGTTATTACACGGCGGTCGGTCCGCTTCGTTTTGATGTCGCCGTGCCACTTGATAAGCGTGACAATGTTGACGACGATTTCCAGATTTATCTTAGCCTTGGACAAGCATTTTGACGTCGCCTGAAAATCCGAAACCATCGAGAGCCACCAAACGCGGAAAGGTCGCCAAATGGGTGCGGCGTGGCACGATTGCGTTCATATGCCTTTTGCTGACCGTGATCCTGATTGTCGGTATTGCGGGGACCGGGCCGGTATTGCGTGCGCTAACGCCGTGGTTAAACACTACGGTTGCAAAGGCGATAGAAGGCGATTTCGAACTGGGCCGGATCGAGGGCAGCCTTTGGACGGGGCTTTCGCTGGATCGCTTGTCGTTATCGATGCCGTCATCCGGCTTGGCCGTGGATGTCAGTCAGTTCGGGTTTGACTGGTCCCCGCTCGCCCTTTTGGGTGGGACGCTTCGGATCAATCGCGTTGAAAGTACCGCGATTGATGTGGTCTTGCCCGATATGTCGGGAACCGAAGACGCCGCCGAGGAAGAAAAAAACGCGTCGGGCGGTTTTGCGCCGCCATTGGCCATCGAGCTTGGCAAACTGGCGCTTGGCAATGTGCGTATTTCCGATCCGACCAGCGGCAAAAGCTTTGAATATGGTCTAAGCGCCAGTGCGGCAATTCGCGAAAACCTTGAAGCGGCCTTGTCACTTGATCTGCAACCGCTTGATGACAGCATTGACCGGCTGCGTGTCGAGCTTGATCTTGATGCTGATGCGCAGCGATTGAAGGCCGATATCGAAGGCGAGCTTGATCGTGCAGGCTTGGTCATGACCCTTGCCGGGTTGGCACCCGAAGATGCGCCAAATATCACGATCAGCCTGAAGGGGGATGGCCCTGCGACAGGCTGGAAAGGGCGGATTGAACTTGCGGCAAGTGACCTTGTGACGCTTGGCGGTGATTTGGGCTTGCGGCTTGATGACAGCCGGATCGGGTTTGACCTTGATGGTGTTCTGGCAACGCAGGGTGAACTTGCAGCACAGCTTCCCGAACCGTTGCAGGGTGATCTTGATTTGGGGATTGGCGGGCAGTTTGATGCCGATGCCAATATCCTTTCGGTCACGCGCGGCGACATTGCAAAATCCGGTCTTGCGATGATTGGCGCGACGGCGGAAATCGATTTTGATGAGAGTACTCTTCTGGCCGATCTGCACGGGGATATTGATCCGGCGACATCGGGCCTGATCGAGGATGCCGCGACATGGGGCGGGCTTGATGTGGTCGCACATGCCCAAGGGCCGCTTGAATTGCCTGATGTGACGGTGATGCTGCGTGGGGACAAGGTCGTAACGCCGGTATCAACCATCGCGACGCTGGCACTTGATGCCGATCTGCGTGGTGACGGGGACGGGTTTTCTGTTCAAAGCCGGATCGATGTTTCGGGCAATGACTGGCAGGATGCCGATCTTGGTGCGATGCTGGGCAATGCGCAGCAGGTTGCCCTTGATGCGGCAATCGCACCGGATTTCAGCAAGTTTGCGCTTGGCAAAATCAATATCACAACGCCGGGCATTTCGGTTAACGGCAATACCGATATCAATGACGTGATGGCGGTGACGGATGGCGAACTGATTGCCGATGTCGCAGACCTTTCGATCTTTGCGCCGATTTCGGGGCTTGATCTGCGCGGGACGGGGCAGGTTGCGATACGCGATCTGACATGGTCGGTTGAGCAGGGTGGTACGGCCAATATTGCAATCAAGGCCGATCAGGCCGGGTTTGGCATTGCCGATCTTGATCGCATTGTCGGGGCGACGCCGACCATCGATGGCAAGCTTGTGGTTAGTGATGCATTTGATCTGTCGATCACGCTGGATCAGATTGCCGCGGCGATGGTTTCCGGCCCGGCGCAGATCGATATTTCAAATGAATTCAGTGATTTGTCGGTCAAATCTGAACTCTCGGTTCAGCCCGGCGTGGTGCCACCTGATATCGGTGTTTCCATCGCCCCGGCGACGGTTGCGATCAATCTTGATGGGGATATCGCGGCACCGGTCGGGACCATCAAACTTTCAACGCCATCGGTTTTGGCCGGTGGGCAGAAGTTTGAAAAAATCGCTCTTGTGAGCGAAATGCGCTGGTCCGATCAGGCGGTATTGTCGCTGATCAACAAGGCCGGGTTTGCATTGATGGGGCGCAATTACGATCTGACGGCCGATGTGGTTTTGCCCGCGGATGGGTTGCGGGTTGATAACATTGCCCTGAGCGGCGAGCGACTTGAACTTGTTGGTAGCTTGATGTTGCCAGATTATGTGGTGCCGATGCGTGGCAAGCTTTCGGTGCGTAAACTCGATGCCGCGATGCTGTCGGATTTCGGGGTACCGATGACAAATGGTACGCTAACCGCCGATGTGGCGTTTGTGCCGAAATCGGGCCAGCAGCAGATTGACGTGAATGCGAACATCAAAGGCATTCGGCTTGCCGCCGAAGAAGGAGCCGAACAGCCCGCGATCAAGGATGTTGTTCTGGCCGGTTCGATCCTGAACGCATTTGAAGAGCCCGGTTTCGATCTGAAACTGAATGGTCGCGATATTCGTTTTGCGCCGCTTGCGATTAATGAGTTGCAGACCGAGATTTCCGGCGATCTTTCGGCCATTGGAATTGCGACGAATGCCAATGGTCAGCTTCGCAACACTATCCCGATTAAACTCGATAGCATCGTCGAACTTGGGCTTTCGGATGGCATCAATGTTCGTGCCGATCAGCTTGATATCAATATCGGCAGCCAGAACATCGCACTTCGTGAACCATTGCTGTTTAGCCAAACCGACACGGGGCAGCAGAAACTTGATGTGGCATTGAATGTCGGCGCGGGGCAGGTGATTGCCAAGCTTGATCTGACGCCAAAGAAAAGCTTTGCGGCCAAGGCGCAGATTTCCGAGCTGGTACTAGGCCCGTGGGGAGAGATGTTTGGCCTGAGCGGGCTGGACGGCACAATGAATATCACCGCGGAGATGTCGGAACGTGCCGGGGAACTGCCGGTAGCGACCGTTTCGGGCGGGATTGGCAAGATCACAACCGTCGCGGTCAAGGACCTGAAGCCATTTGAAATGGTGCTTGATCTGGCGTTGCGTGACGGTCAGTTCGATGGCAATGCGACACTTGGCAATGATGAGGCCCAGATTGTAGAGGCGCGCGGTACCGTGCCGCTTGGTATTTCCATACTCAAACAGGATTACACCCTTGATCCGGTTGCTCCGATTGATGCGCTGGTCAAGGTTGATGGCGAAATCGCGCAATTCTGGCCTTATGTCCCAGCCCCAGATCATGTCATGTCTGGCAATCTCAAACTTGATGTGGTCGCCAAGGGTACACTTGATGCGCTTGACTGGAATGGCAATATCGCCCTTTCGGGTGGGGCGTATGAGCATCTGGAATATGGCACGCTGTTAAAGCAGATCAAGATCAATGGCGATTTTGATCAGAACGGTTTGCGGGTTTCGGAAATCTCGGCAACCGATGGCGGCAATGGCCGGATTAGCGGGGCCGCCGAGGTGGTGTTGGATGGCGATCCGCTTGTCAGCTACAAGGCGGAGCTTAAGGTTGATAACGCAGCGCTGTCGCGTAAGGATGAACTACAATTCTGGGCTGATGTGACGGCATCTGTTACCGGAACCGAACAGACTGCTGATATCCAAAGCAATGTGACGCTGCGCCGTGGCGAAGTCGACCTGACCCTTGCGCTGCCAGTGTCGGTCTCGACGCTTGATGTCGAGAATATCGAAGATTCCAGGCAGCGTGAGGAAGAAGAGGAAAAGAAAAACGCCGCATCGGGTTTTGTCGGCAATCTTGACGTGACGGTTGATATTCCGGGGCGTTTGTTTGTGCGCGGGCGGGGGCTTGATTCCGAATGGGGTGGCAAGCTTGATATCAGCGGGACAACCGCAGAGCCGATCATTGTCGGGCAATTGCAGGCGCTTCGCGGGCAGCTTGATATCATTGGCAAGACATTCGTGATCAAGGATTCCAAGATCACGTTTTCAGGGGCAACGCCGCCCGATCCGTTACTCGATATCGCAGGGGTTTATACTACTGATGATCTGACCGTAACCGCCGGTTTCCAGGGACCGGCAAGCGACCCGGAACTGGTTTTGACATCCAATCCGTCCCTGCCGGAAGATGAAATCCTGTCGCAGGTCCTGTTTGGCAAGTCCCAAGGCAGCCTGAGCGCGATTGAGGCGGTCCAGCTTGCCAGTGCGGTGAACGAGCTTTCGGGTGGTGGCGGTGGCCTTGATATTGTTGGGTCGATCCGCCGCTTTATCGGGGCGGATGTTTTGCAGGTGGGCGGCGGCGAAGACGGCCCGAACGTCAAGGTGGGCAAATACCTGACGGACGGGGTCTATGTCGGGACCAAGACCGGAACGACCCCGGGGTCAAGCGGGGTCGAGGTTGAGATTGAATTGACACCAAATATCAGTGTCACCAGTGAAACCACCGAAATCGACAGCAAGGCCGGTGTTCAGTTCCGGCTGGATTACTGATCGAGTTTGATGTCGCTGATATCAACAAGCGCGCCGCGCCGTGAAATCACGCGGCCAGCAACCTTTTGCGCAACCGCAATCGCGGCAGGCACGTCACGCCAGGCATTGCGGGCGGCAAGGTATGATCCGTTAAACGAATCCCCGGCCGATGTCGTATCGATGATATCGGTGACCTTGGGCGGTGTTACGGTGCCGGTTTCACCATCCCTGATCGAATAAAAGGTTGGTTCGCCGCCGCATTTTACAACAACCTCAGTCGCGCCAAGCGAATGCCAGCGTTCAGCGGTGGCAGCAGGCGTGACATCACCAAATAGCGCACTGTCATCGTCAAATGTCGGCAGAACCGTGTGGCAATGGGGTGCAACCGCCAGATAGGTTGTCATTGCAATGTCCTGATCGGACCAAAGGCGCGGGCGATGATTGGTGTCAAAGCAGACCTTGCCGCCCTGTTTGGCGAAGTTTGCAGCGATATCGATCAGGGTTTTACGGTCAGTGTCCGAGAGGATCGCAAGCGTGATCCCCGAAAGATAAAGGCAGTCAAACCCGCGAAGCGCATCGCGCAACACGGCATCGTGGCCGCCCTGAAGCATCTGTTTGGCTGCGGCATCATTGCGCCAGTAGGAAAAACTGCGTTCGCCGGTTTCATCGGTCTGAATGGCATAAAGACCGGGCAGGGCGCCATCGATCCGGCGGACCAGTGATGTGTCGATATTGTCGTGCTGCCACGCGGCAATCATCGCATCGCTATAGGGGTCGGTCCCCAATGCCGTGATGAAGGAAACATCTGTATCAGGCGCTGCAAGCAGGCGGCTGGTGCGTGCCATATAGGTCGCACCATTTAGCGTATCCCCGGCAAAGCCAAGGTTCGCCGCGCCAAAAATGCTGCCGGGGGATGTTCCGGCAAGCTCGATCATGCATTCGCCGATAAAGGCAGTACGGGTCATTGGGGCCTCGATGGGATGGTGGCGTGATTAGTCGCCGATGGGCTGGCGACCAGTCGGCGGATTGAGAGTCAGCAAAGATGACCTGATCCGGCGAAGTTTTTCAAGCGTTCGGTCCGGCGTGCGCCGGGCAACCGCGGTGGCAATGATATCGATGGTTGCCAGAAAAACATGCCGGGTGGCCGTTGGCTTATAAATATCAGGGTTTTCAGGCATATCAATGCCAATCACAAGGTCGCTTTCGGCGGCAAGCGGACTTTGCGGGTGGGTCATGGAGATGACCTTTGCGCCATATTGGCGGGCAATGGCGGCACTGTGGATCAGTTCGGTTGGGCGGCCGCTGGTGGAAATGGCAATAAGCACATCTTCCTCGCCAAAGGTTGAGGCCAGCATGCGCTGAAGGTAACCATCACTTTGTGCCTGTGCCGGAATGCCAAGCCGGAAAAACCGGTTGGCGGCATCAAAGGCAACCGTGGTTGAGCCGCCGCCAACGCCCATAAAAGCGATCTGGCGGGCATTGGCCAGAATATCGGCGGCCTTGTCGATTTCGGTGCTTGAGAGCTGATCGCGCAGCAGGCGCAGGTTATCGACGATTACGCCCAATACATGATTGGAAAGCACGTCGGCGGCAGTTGTATCGTCGGCCAGATCTTCGGGGGCAAGATATTGCATACTGACCGCAAGGTTCTGCGCCAGCCGTATTTTGAAATCACGAAACCCGTCGCAGCCAAGGGTCCGGCAAAACCGGATCACGGTCGGTTCGCTGACGCCGACCTTTTGCGCAAGATCAGAAAGCGCGATGGTGGTGACGTCCTGCAAATGATCCTGAACGTAGTCGGCAACCCGTTGTTCGCGTGCGGGAAAGGTTCCGGCCTTTCGACGCAGGAGGCTGATGATATCGACAGTAGGTTGCATGCAAGCGTTCCGATCATTTTCGAATATGAGGTGTTGTTGCCAACACCCCGCTGATAAATATCACTTTTTCAGTTTGCAGGCGATAGCTGCGATCTTGATCCCGAGATTGCCCATCCTGCCGGATTTAACCGCAAAGCGGGTAGGGCGTTGATTGCCGAAATGCTTGATCGCCGTTGTTGTCTTCCGGTGGTTTTGGGCAGGTGACCCAATAATATAGGTAAAAATGTAGTTTAACTACCTATAATATCATTCGTCTCGGAACATTTGGGGTGATATCTAAGATTATGGTGCAAAAATATGTAGACAAGCTACAAAAATATCCTCAATGTGTAGAAAAATTACACAAAACATTCATCAGCGGAGAGATTGAGTAAGATGGCGCTGCGCCGTGTTGAAGCCACAGCCGCAATGATCAGCCGGTCGTTAAACTGGGTGGTCGAACGAGTGATTGCCGTCCTGATGCTGGCCCTTGTGCTGGATGTCTGGCTGGGCGTGATTGATCGCTACATTTTTCACTGGCAACTGCCTTGGCCCGAAGAACTTGCGCGCTACCTGATGATCTGGGCGGCGCTTTTGGCGGTATCGGCCGGGATTGCGCGGCGCGAACATATCGGCATCGGGATGTTCATCCTCAATACGCCAAAGCCGGTTCAGCGCACGGTTCTGTTCTGTGTCGATCTGATTGCGCTTTGCGCGTTTCTGTATCTGGCGATTTATGGCTTTGATTTTGCCGTGGGCGGTATGCGCCGTCAGGCGATGATTTTTGGCATGTCGCTGATGCTGCCTTATGCGGCGGTGCCGGTTGCGTCCCTTCTTGCTGCCATTCAGCTGTTGCTGGTCGCACTTCGCGATCAGGGACGTTTTGTTCCCATTGATCTGGCGGAGGGCGCAGAATGATCGTCGGTATTGCTTTTGTCGTTCTGATGGTTCTGGGTATGCCGATTGGTTTTGCCCTTGGCGTTGCCGGGGTGATTGGCCTTTATGACATGGGCGGGGGCATATTCCTTGTTCAGGGGCCAAGCAAGGTCTTTAACGGTCTGAACGTTTTCCCGTTTCTTGCCATGCCGTTCTTTATTCTGGCGGGCGAAATCATGAACCATATCGGCATCACCAGCCGCCTTGTCCTGTTTGCGCAGGCGCTTGTCGGGCATTTCCGTGGTGGGTTGGCGCATACCAACATGCTGGCGTCGGTTTTCTTTGCCGGGTTGACCGGGGCGGCGACTGCTGATGCGGCGGCCTTTGGCAAGACACTGGTACCGGCCATGGTTGAACGGGGCTATCGCCGCGATTATGCCTGTGCGGTGACGGCCGCCGGATCGATCATCGGCCCGACCATTCCGCCATCCGGTCTGATGGTGGTCTATGGATCGCTTATGGGGGTTTCCATTGGCGGGCTGTTTGCCGCCGGTATTCTGCCGGGGCTTATGATCTGTCTGATCTGCATGACGGTGATTGCGGTAACCGCCCGGTCCAAGAACCTGCCGAAAAACGAACGTCGGGCAAGCCTTCTGGAAATCTGGAAGATTTTCAAATCATCAATCACGGCCCTGATCATGCCTTTGATTATTCTGGGCGGCATTCTGGGCGGGATTGTCACCCCGACGGAGGCGGCATCGGTCGCCGTCGCCTATGCCCTGTTTATCGGTATCTTTATTTACCGTGCGCTGACATTTGCCGATTTCTTCAAGATGCTGATCCGCACCGCGCGCGTTACGGGGGTGATTTTCATCATCATTGCCTTTGCGTCGATCCTTGGCTGGTGGCTGAGCTTCAATCGCATTCCGCAGGAAGTCGCAAGCCTTGTGCTGAGCCTGTCGTCTGATCCCTATATGGTCATTTTCATGATCGTCGCCCTGTTGCTGATGATCGGGATGGTCATGGATATCAATGCGATCCTGATCATTCTAGCACCGGTTCTGGTGCCATTGACGGTTCAGATCGGCATGGACCCGATCCATGCCGGGATCATCTTTGTTCTTGCACTTAACATCTCGTTGATGACGCCGCCCGTGGGCGCGTGCCTGTTCGTGCTGTCGTCTGTCACGGGTGAAAAGCTTGAAAAAATTGCCGCCCAGCTTTGGCCATTCCTTTTGGCGGAACTGGGTGTGCTGTTCCTGTTTGCCTTCTGGTCCGATCTTGCCCTCGCGATCCCGCGATTGCTGGGCTTCCGGTAACCGGCGGCAATGAAACGTCCCGATCAGGTCCGGATCGGGGCATCAAAACCAAGACCGTGGACAGAAATAAAAGGCCTTAATCAAGGAGAGGTAGAATGAATACGATGAAGCGTTTCGGGGCATTTGCCCTTGCGACGGCCATGCTGGCCAGCACCACGTCATTGGCTTATGCGGAACCCAAGGTTCTGAAATTTGCCCATGACAACAAGGAAGACCCGTTTGAAAACCCGGCGCATGCCTGCACCGCTGTTTTCGCCAACATTGTCGAAGCCGACACCAATGGCGAGATCAAGGTAGAGGTTTATCCGTCCAACCAGCTTGGTTCGGCGGCCGAACATGTGCAGATGGTTCGCGATGGTCTGATCCAGGCGACCCTGACCTCGACCGGGGCGATTGCATCCTATTATCCGCGTATCGATGTTCTGAACCTTGCATTCGCGTTTGACAGCAACGCATCGACCTATGACGTGTTTGATGGTCCGTTTGGTCAGAAACTGGCAAGCGATATCGAAAGCACCCTTGGCGATGTCAAGGTTCTTGGCTTCCCGGATACCGGCGGGTTCTTTGCCGTGACCAACTCCAAGCATCCGATTGCAACGCTTGAGGACTTCAAAGGCATTCGTGTTCGCACCATGTCGCTGCCGTCGCACCAGAAAATCATGCAGTCGCTGGGTGCAGAAGCCTATCCGATGGCGTGGGGCGAAGTGTATGCCGGTCTTCAGACGGGCGTGATTGATGGTCAGATGAACCCGGTTCCGACCGTGACTTTTGCCAAGTTTAACGAAGTGCAGGGCTATCTGACCCTGACCAACCACCTGTTTTCGCCCTACACCTTCATGCTGTCGAAAGCATTCTGGGATGATCTGACTGCCGATCAGCAGAAGATTGTTCGTTATGCCGCACAGTCCTGTGTGGTTGCCAGCCGTGGTGTATCGCGCGTGATCGAGGCATCTGATCGTGGTCTTGCCGGTTTGACCGACAAAATGGAAATCACGGCATTGAGCGCGCAAGAGCGTCAGAAGCTTAAAGATGTGACCCAGCCGGTCGTGGTCAAACACGTTCAGGAATCTTTGGGCACGGAAGGCGTTGAACTTCTCGAACTGTTCCAGACGGAAGTCGATAAGGCCAACGCCCACCGCTACATGGAATAATCCATGCGCGTGCGGGTGGTGCTTCACCCGCACGCATTTTTCTTTTGCACATAAAATATGATGATTACAAAGAACAAAAAGGATGGGGTCATGAGGATTTTTTGCGCCTCTATTGCGACCGAAACCAATACATTCTCGCCGTTGCGCACCGATTTTTCCGATTTCAAGGAGAGCTTCTATGCACCGCCCGGACAGCATCCGGTGACCCCGACGCTGTGCAGTGCCGTCTTTACCGAGGCGCGCGTGCGTGCGGCAAAGGAAGGCTGGGACCTGATCGAGGGAACCGCCACCTGGGCCGAGCCGGGCGGTTTGGTCAATCGGGAAACCTATGAACAATTGCGCGACGAGGTTCTGGGCCAGTTGCGTGCGGCCATGCCGGTTGATGCGGTTATTCTGGGCCTGCACGGGGCGATGGTGGCGCAAGGATATCTGGATTGCGAAGGCGATCTGATTTCGCGTGTTCGCGACATTGTCGGGCCCGACGTTATTATCGGCACAAGTTATGACCCGCACAGCCACCTGACAGAGCAGCGCATTGCGAACGCCGATATTATCGTTGCGTTCAAGGAATTCCCCCATACCGATTTTGTCGATGCCGGGCGTTCGGTGGTTGATCTGGTATTGCGCACGCTTCGCGGCGAGATCAAGCCGACCAAGGCGGTTTTTGACTGCCACATGATCGAAGTTCTGCCGACATCACGCGAACCGATGCGGTCCTTTATTGACCGGGCCAAGGCGATGGAGGGGGCGGGTGATGTTCTTTCGGTATCGTTTATTCACGGCTTTATGGCCGGTGATGTGCCCGATCTTGGTGCCAAGGTGATTGTGACCACCAACAATGATCCGGCCAAGGCAAGCGAGCTCGCCCAAAAGCTGGGTCAGGAGCTTTTCGGGTTCCGCGGTACGACACGGCCAAGTTTTGTAACCCCGAATGTCGCGCTTGATCAGGCATTGGCAAGCGATGCACGGCCGATTGTTCTGACCGATGTGTGGGATAATCCGGGCGGCGGTGTGCCCGGTGACAGCACGATTTTGCTGCGGGCCGTAATGGCGCGCGGGCTTCGCGATTTTGCGGTTGGCACCATCTGGGATCCGATGGCGGTTCGGATTTGCATATCGGCCGGCGAGGGCGCGACATTGCCGTTACGCTTCGGCGGGAAAACCGGTGCACATGCCGGGGCACCGATTGATGCCGAAGTGCGGGTGAAAAAAATCCGGCGCGACTCATGGCAGTATTTCGGTGACAGCATCGTACCGCTGGGTGATTGCGCGGTGATCGAACTTCCGGGTGGGGGGGAGGTGATCCTGAATTCCAACCGATCGCAAAGCTTCGATCCCAGCCTGTTTTCGAATATGGGCATTGATCCGACGGCGAAAAAATATCTGTTTATCAAATCGACCAATCACTTCTACGATGCGTTCGCCAAGATTGCGGGCGAGATCATTTATGTCGATGTCCACGGACCTTATCCGTCCGATCCGAAAACCAATGGATATCATCATCTGACACGCCCGATATGGCCGATTGTTGATGACCCGTTTGCCGCAATTGCAAGCTGATTGCTGCCACCACCTGATTTGATAAGGACGCTGCCCCGATGACCGGAATGCCCCAATATCCCGAACTTGATACGCCGTGCGCGGTTGTTGATCTTGATATCGTTGACCGAAATATCGAAAGCTATCAGGCCTATTGCGACAAACACGGGATCGGGCTGCGTCCGCATATCAAAACCCATAAAATTCCGGCCTTCGCCGCCCAGCAGATGAAGGCCGGGGCGATTGGCATCACCTGCCAGAAAATCGGCGAGGCTGAGGTAATGGCAGATGCGGGGCTGGATGATATTCTTCTGACCTATAACGTATTGGGCGAACGCAAACTGGCCCGTTTGCGGGCCTTGTTTGACCGTATCAAAAGCCTGCGCGTGGTGGCCGACAATGCGGTTGTGGTTGAAGGATTGTCCAAGGCCTTTGCCGACAGTGCCAAGCCGCTTGAAATCCTGATCGAATGCGATACCGGTGGTGGGCGTTGCGGGGTGCAAAATCCGGCAGAGGCCGTTGAACTGGCAAAGAAAATCCAATCACTATCGGGTATCAGGTTTGTCGGGCTCATGACCTATCCGGCGACTGGTGGTGGTGCCAAGGTTGAGGCATTTTTCACCACGGCCATGAAGGAACTGGATGCGATTGGCCTTGAATGCCCGGTGCGCAGTTCCGGCGGGACGCCCGATATGTGGCTGGCCCATGAAGTGCCGTCTGTGACCGAACATCGCATCGGGACTTATATTTATAATGACCGATCCCTGATGGCGCGTGGGGTTTGCAAGGAAGATGATTGTGCGCTTCGGGTTTTGACGGAAATCGTATCCTTGCCAACGCCGGGCCGGGCGATCATTGATGCCGGGTCAAAGGTTCTGACATCCGATTTGCTGGGCCTTGACGGATACGGCTATGTCGTGGGGCATCCCGATGTTGCGGTCAAGGCTCTGTCCGAGGAACACGGCATTTTGCATTTCGATCCGGCGACAAAACCGTTTGAAATCGGCCAGCGGATCGAAATCATCCCGAATCATGTCTGCGTTGTCAGTAACATGCTTGATCAGGTGCATCTGGTGCGTAATGGCGATATCGAAACGGTTGATGTTGCCGCGCGTGGTTGCGTGCTTTAAGGCAAGCGTATCTATGCCGGGTCGTGATTGGGCAGATAGCCGGTGAAACCGGTAATCAGCCATTTTCCATCGATCTGTTTTTCGCAGTAATAATGGGTTTTCCAAAGCAGACGGTCGGTTGATCCGTCTGCTTTTTTTATGGTGCCGTTGAAATGTTTGCGCACCAGTGCACGATTGCCGGTGATATCGATTTTTGAAAGATCGGTAGCATGAAAAACTCCGTCGAACAGGTCTTCGGCATAATCGATTTCCTGTGCGGCAACCGCCTGACGCAGCCATTCGTCACGATAGGCTGCCAGATCGGGAAACATCATTTTCCAGTCATCCGGATCGTCGGATTTACAGGCATCAATCGCGTAAAAACCGTCTGCCTTGAAGTCATCTTGCACCATGGACCAGTCGGCCGCGACAAAGGCCGCGATGTCGCGTGGCACCAGCATTTCCCAAATCTGATTGCGATCCGCATCATCGGCGGGGAACGGGCTTTGGATATTGCGGTTGCTCATGGTCTATCCGGCTGATTTTAAAATTGATTTTCGATATTCTGCCATTGCCTTTCAGGTCTTGCAATCACGACCGCATTTGTATCGCATTGCGTGAAGAACCTTAGCGTAGCATTTGCAAAAACCTGAAAAATAAAGAAAGATTGCCCGACAGGTTTGATATGGCAGCAATGATTCCGGTCGGGCAACGCAAACGAGGTTCAGATGAGTTGGGGTGGTTTTACCCTTGCCGAACTTGAATGGCAGTATAATCCGCGCGAAACCGTGCCGGAATATATGACCTGTTTTGACCGGTTTGTGCGTCTGTCCGACGATACACGGGCAAGTGTCCGCCACATGACCGATATCCGCTATGGTGACGGGCCAAAGGAAACCATGGATGTTTATCCGGCAGCCGAGCCGGACGCACCGGTGCATGTGTTTTTCCATGGTGGGTATTGGCGAAGCCAGGACAAAAAGGACTATGCGTTTGTTGCCCGCGACCTCAACGCCGCGGGCTTTACTGTCATTTGTGCGAATTATGATCTGTGCCCGGATGTGACGGTGGCGGAAATCACCCGTCAGGCGATCCGTTGCATGACCTTCATTTACCAGAATATCGGCGACTTTAACGGGGATCGGGATCGTATCAGCATTTCCGGTCATTCGGCAGGCGGGCAGATTGTCGCGCGGCTCGCGGTTCATCATTGGGAAGATACCCTTAATGATGCCTATCCGTTTTGTGCGGTTGTTCCGGTTTCCGGGGTTTTTGATCTGGAACCGATCCGGTTCACCAGTATCAACAACGACCTGCAACTTAATGCCGCGACGGCAGCGGATAATTCACCGATGCTTGATGCCGTCCCACATGATATCAAAATGATGGTCGTGGTCGGCAGTAACGAAAGCCCGGAATTTGTCCGCCAAAGCGATGCTTATGCCGCCTATTGCAGTCGGGAAGGACTGCATGTTCCGGTTTATAAGGCATGGGGGGCGAACCATTTCACGGTGCTTGAAGAACTTTATCTTGGTACCGGTTCACTGTTTGGCCATTTCAAACGTTTTTTGCAGCGTTAATTTCACCCATTTCGGGAAGATTTTTCACCGGAAACAAAGTGAAAAACAGTGTGCGATCCTGTGACGCATGTCCTTTGACGTGGTATAAGATATCAACGCTACCACGCTGAAATCGAAAATAAATTTACAGGAAGGCCCATGCGTTTCATCTCTGCTGAAGAAATCGATAAATTCGTCTCGCCCCGCGATCTGGTTGAGGCGCTCCGTAAAGGATTTGCCGATGGCTGCGAAGCGCCGCTACGCAGCCATTTCAACATGGAACGCAGCAATGAGGATGACGCGACTTTCCTGATCATGCCTGCCTGGCAAAAGGATGGCGCGGCCGGGGTCAAGGTTGCGGCCGTTGTGCCGGGGAATTCAGCGCGTAACCTGCCGGCGGTTTCTGGGACTTATATCCTTTTGGATGCAGTGACTGGGCAACCATCGGCGGTGATTGACGGCACCAAACTGACGACACGTCGCACGGCGGCGGCCTCGGCCCTGGCAGCGGATTATCTGGCGCGCAAGGATGCCTGCGAAATGGTCATGGTTGGTTCCGGGGCGATGGCGCCCAATCTGATCAATGCACATGCCTCGGTGCGTCCGATCAAAAAGGTCACGATCTGGAACCGGAATGGGGACAAAGCCAGAGCATTGGCCGCAGAAACTGCCGCCCTTGGGTTTGAGGCGGTGGGCACGGATGATCTGGAAGCTGCATGCAAAACAGCCGATCTGATTTCATGCGCGACACTTTCGACCGAGCCGCTGGTGCGGGGCGAATGGCTTCGTGAGGGGACGCATGTTGATCTGGTCGGGGCGTTCAAGCCGACCATGCGCGAAACCGATGATGCCCTGATGCAGAAATGCCGGATTTATGTTGATAGTTTTGAAGGAGCCGCGGCCGAGGGCGGTGATGTGGTGCAGCCGTTGAATGCCGGACTGATTTCGAAATCCGATATTCTGGGCGATCTGTTTGGCCTGACCCGCGGTGAGGTCAAGGGACGCGAAACCGAGGCGGAATGCACCGTTTTCAAATCCGTCGGCCATTCGCTTGAAGATTTCGTTGCGGCGGTCGCGGTTGTCGATGCGGTGGGGAAGGCTGGCAAATGATCAGTGCCGATCTTTTTGCCCCGGAAATGCTGGAAAGTTATCGCGGGACGGTGCCGCAGGACTGGATCGATTTTAACGGGCATGTGAATGTCGGGTATTACGTGGTTGGTTTTGATCTGGGGTCTGTGGCGTTTCTGGACGGGGTCGGGATGGGGCGGACTTATCCCGAACGGCGCGGGTTTTCGACCTTTGCGCTTGAAATGCACATCACCTATGACCGGGAAATTCACCTTAACGACCCGTTCGTGATCCACACGCAAATTCTGGATTGCGATCACAAACGCATTCACATGTATCACGAATTGCGTCACGGGACCGAAGGGTGGCTGTCGGCGACCAATGAAATCATCACGATGCATATCGATATGGAAACGCGCCGTTCGGCGGCATTTCCCGATGACATTCAAAAGACGCTTGATCTGATCCGTGAGGCGCATCGCGATTTGCCGGTGCCAACGGGGGTTGGGCGCAAGATCGGTATTCGCCGCAAGGAATAACGATTTTCAATGCTCCGAAATGAGCAAACCCGCATCCAGTGATGCGGGTTTTTGCGTTCAGGCGACCTTTACAAACAGCTTGCAGGTTTCGCCGCTGTTATTGACGTCCTGATCGCGTTCATAGGTCAGGCCAAGTTTGGTCAGAAGTTTCAGCGATACGGTATTGTCGGGCAGGGTATAGCCAAATATCCGCTCAAACCCGAGAACGTCGTAACCATAGTCGATCAGGGCGTTGCTGACTTCGAAGGCATAGCCCATGCCCTGACGGCTTTCGGTAATGGCATAGCCGATATCGGGCGCATCAAGGGTATCGCGTTTGACAAAACCGCATAGACCGATTGCGGTATGCGTTGCTTTTTCGTCCACGATATAGAGCCCGAAACCGTGTTTCAGATAACTGCTGAGAAGCCGTTCATCGATATAGTCACGTGCAGCATCCAGATCCCGGATGTTGCGATCCCCGATAAACCGGATCCAGCCCGGTTCGTTCAGCAGTTGCAGGATAAAGGGGGCATCATCATGGGTGGCATGACGGACAAGCGTTCTTTTGGTTTCCAGTATTGTCATACTGTATTACCCTTGGTTTCGTGGCAGCGAATATCGCATGCTAGCGTAGAACGTGCATAAATAAACAATGAATTCGCCAAATACCGGCGGCGGAGGTCCGATATGGCTGTAAGGCCGATTAAGCTTAGCTTTGAAGGTGCACTGGGGGCACAGCTTTCGGCACGGTTGGATTTGCCAACGGGGCCGGTTCGGGCCTATGCGCTGTTTGCGCATTGTTTTACGTGCAGCAAGGACCTGACGGCGGCGCGCAAGATCGCGCAGTCGCTGACCATGCAGGGGATTGGCGTTTTGCGGTTCGATTTTACCGGGCTTGGCGGATCGGGCGGTGATTTTGCATCGACCAATTTCACATCCAATCTGGATGACCTGAAACGCGCGGCCGATTTCCTGCGGCATGAATTTGCCGCCCCCCGTTTGCTGATCGGGCATTCGTTGGGCGGGGCGGCGGTTTTGGCCGTGGCCGATAGCGTGCCCGAAGCAACCGCGGTTGCAACGATTGGTGCGCCCGCCGATGTCGAGCATGTGACCCATAATTTCGCCGATTACCTTGAAGATATCGAACGGGACGGGCAGGCCGAAGTTTCGTTAAGCGGGCGGCCCTTTGTGATCAAGAAGCATTTCATTGACGATCTGCGTGCCCACAATATTGAAAAATCGGTCGGCAGATTGCACAAGGCGTTGCTGGTGCTGCATGCGCCGATGGATCAGACGGTGGGTATTGAAAATGCCGCACGGATTTTTGATGCCGCCAAGCATCCGAAAAGTTTTGTGTCGCTTGATAGTGCGGATCATTTGTTACGCGATCCCGATGATGCGACCTATGCCGCCGAGGTGATCAGCGCCTGGGCGAAGCGTTATATTACCGACGAAGACCCGGTAAATGACGAAGTGCCCGATGGGGCGGTGGTTGTGCGTGAAACCGGGCTTGGCAAGTTTCAGGCGATGGTTCTGGCCGGGCATCACCGCATGTTGGCCGATGAACCCGAAGATGTTGGCGGGTTTGACAGTGGACCGTCACCTTATGATTTTCTTGCCGCCGCCCTTGGGTCATGCACGGTGATGACGATGCGGATGTATGCCGATCAGAAACAGATACCGGTCGATGGCATTCGGGTCGAAGTCCGACATGATAAAATCCACGCAAGTGATTGTATGGAATGCGGGGCAGAGTTCGAACAAAAGAGCGGCAAGATCGACCGGTTTGAACGGATCATTACCCTGCATGGTGATTTTACCGAGGAAGTCCGGGAAAAACTGATCGCGATTGCCAATAAATGCCCTGTACATCGGACATTGGAAGCCAAGTCATTGATCGTGACACGGGACGAGCGGGATCGGTAGAATTCATATTCCCGTGCAAATGGCCAAAATAAAAACGCCCGGCGAAATCAGCCGGGCGTTTTGCATTCGGGTCGGAAGTGACCGGATTACGGTTTTGCCGCAACCACGATGAATTCAACCAGATAGTCCGGGGTGGCAAGTTTGGCTTCGCCGCATGCACGGGCCGGGGTGTGACCCTGCGGGACCCATGCATCCCAGATTTCGTTCATTTTCGCGAAGTCGGCCATATCGGCAAGCCAGATGGTGGTCGACAGGATGTTTTCCTTTGACGCGCCGCATTCGGCCAGAAGCGCATCAACCTTGGCAAGGCATTCCTTGGTCTGGTTGGTGACGTCGCTGCCCGGTTCGCCAACCTGACCGGCAAGATAGATGGTGTTGCCATGGACAACGGCCTGGCTCATGCGGGGGCCGGTGTGAAAACGCTGAACGGTCATCAAAGTCTCCTGATATCAAGATATGATTGGGTTTTGGTATGATTATGCGGCGTGATTATCACGTTTGGTAACGCCGCACCAGTCGGCAATGAACAGGGCAAGGACCTCGGTGACTTCCATCATGCTGGAAATCGAAACCCGTTCGTCAATGCCATGAATTCGTTCGGCTTTCGGGCCATAGCAGGTGGCCGGGATATTGCCGTAAATCTGGAAGAACCGCGCATCCGTGGTGGCGGTGGAGGCATAATTTTTGATCGCATTGCCGGTGACCTCGTGGTGAATGTCGCCGATCATGGTCATCATCGGATGGGTTTCGTCCATGACGCATCCCTCCGCCTGAAAACCGCGATAGGTGATGTCGAATTCTGCCCCCTTGCAGGCTGGGTGATTTTCCATCGCACTTTGTGCAACCGCCTCGATGGTTTCACGCACCTTGGCCAATTCCATGCCGGGATAGAACCCGACACGGATATCGGCCGAACAAACCGGCGGCACGGTTGATGCCCATTCACCGCCTTCGATCTTGCCCAGATTGAAGTTCACCGGATGGATATGCGCACCATAGGCCGCATGACGGTGGGTGGGGTGGTTCCAGATGTCTTCGACTTCTTTCAGGGTTTCGAAAAAGCCAAAGGCGGCCTCGATGGCGTTACTTCCGGCTGAGGTATCAAGCACATGCGCCGGACTTCCGGTGACGTGAAGCTGAAACCACATCACGCCAAGCTGGGCGGTCATCAGCGTCTGATTGAACGGTTCGGGAATGATCACACAATCGGCCAGATACCCGGCATGCAGGCAGGCCAGTGCGCCATTGCCGGTGCATTCTTCTTCGACAACCGATTGCAGGATCACCGGGGCGGCGGGCTCAAGCCCCAGATCGAGAAGGGCGGCAAGGGCATGGCAATAGGCAATGATGCCGGCCTTCATATCGCCAGCCCCGCGGCCATAAAGCCAGTCGCGTTCGACATAGGGATCAAACGGTCCGCGTCGCCATTGCGCCACTGGCCCGGTTGGAACGACATCAATATGCCCGTTTAAAATCAGGCTGCGTCCGGTTTGTTTGGCCGGTTGATGAATGCCGACGATATTTTCCCGTCCGTTATATTCCGTCGTAACCGGCGGGGAAAAGCCCGGTAAATCACGCAATTCGTCAATATTGATCGCAACCCGTTCGACCATAAGCCCCATATCGGCGAAACGATCCGCGACCCAGTTCTGAGCCGATGTTTCATTGCCCAGAAGGCTGTCATGGCGAACCAAAGCGCAAAGGTCGTCAATCGCACGATCCCGGCGATTGGCAACGGCACTGCGCAGTTCATTGCGATCAAAATGGGTCATGGCACGATTTCCGTTCAATCCTTACGCGGTTTGGCCAAGGCCGGGACGGGTGGCGGCAAGGGCATCTTCGGTCACGCCAAGTTTCACCATCCGGTCCGGAACGCCATCGCCGCAAATCAGGCTGGCGGCGTATTCACCCATCGCGGGTGCGGTTTGAATGCCATAGCCGCCCTGACCGGCAAGCCAGTAAAAGCCATCCGCAACCGGATCGAATGCCGATACCGGATCGCCATCGGGTAAGAAGCTGCGCAGGCCAGCCCATGCTTCGCCCGGTCGATTGACCTTAAGCGTGGTTGCCGTCATCAGGCGGTCAATCGTGATGGCGATATCAAGTTCTTCGGGCTGGACATCGTGGGGAACCGTCGGCGTTGCATCGGAGGGTGACACCAGAAGGCGACCAGCATCTTCCTTGAAATACAGGCCTTCGCCGACGTCTGACACCATGTGCCAGCCATGCGCATTGACATCAGATGGCAGATCAACCATCACCGCCGTGCGGCGTTTGGGGGTGATGCCCAATGGGGTAACGCCCGCCAGTTTTGCGATTTCATCGGCCCAGGCACCGGATGCGTTAACGAGGATTTGGGCCTCATAGGTTTCGCCGCCTGCCGTGACCTGCCAACCGGTTGCGGTCTTTGTGATTGCACTGACATCGGCATTGACGACCAGATCACCGCCAAGCTTTTTGAAATGACGGATAAAGCCCCAATGCAGCGCATGAACATCAATATCCATGGCATCGGTTTCAAGGGCACCGCACGCGATGAGATCGGTATTAAGGATCGGGATCAGCTTTTTGATATCATCGGCTGTCAGGGCGACAACATTCGCGCCATTTGCGCGGCCTTCGGTCAGTAGTTCGTCAATCGCGCCTTCATTGCCGTGGGCAGCGGTCAGGATCACACCGCGCGGGGTCAGGATCGGATTTTCGGTGAAACCTTCGGGCGGGTTCAGGAAAAACTCCCGGCTGGCTGTCGACATCTTGCGGATGATTTTCGGGCCATAGGTTTCGCTGTATAGTGCGGCTGACCGGCCGGTGCTGTGATAGCCGGGCTGATCTTCGCGTTCGAGAACCGTAACGGACCTGCCGTGTTTGGCCAGAAAATAGGCTGCTGACATGCCGGCAATACCGCCGCCAATGATCAGGATATCGGATGTTTTCATTTGGGGCTCCCCGCGGTGGTGGCGTCAAAGGCGCTGATAAACTGAAAAAGGTTTTCAGCCAGTGTGTTACTGACATAACCACCTTCCTGCACTAGCACGGTTGGCAGTTTGAGGCTGCCAATTTTTTCACCGATTTTGGCAAATCCGCCGGGTGTCACGGCAAGTCCGCCAAACGGATCATCCGATGATGCATCCAGACCCAGTGCAATGACAACTGCATCGGCGCTGAAATGATCGATCATGACAAGCGCACGATCAAGGGCGGCCAGAAATGCGTCATCGCCGCTGCCAAGGGGCAGGGGATAATTGTGGTTGAAACCAAGCCCTGCACCCTGTCCGCGTTCTTCGGCATGGCCCCAGAAAAACGGATAGAAATCACGCGGGTCGGCATGGATCGACAGCGTCATGACATCATCACGGGCATAGAAAATATGCTGTGTGCCGTTGCCATGATGCAGATCGACATCAAGGATCGCAACGCGGTCGTATTTGACACGCAGTTCCTGTGCGGCAATCGCGCTGTTGTTCAGGTAACAGAAACCACCGGCGATATCGCGGCTGGCATGGTGGCCGGGGGGACGGCAAAGGGCATAGGCCGATCTGGCATTGCCATCGCGGATCTGGCGCGTGGCGGCGATGGCGGTTTGCGCACTGGCATAGGCCGATTGCCAGGTGGTTGCCGATATCGGGCAGGATGTATCGCCCATATGAAAACCGGCCTTGCCCGCAGGTGATCTCGGATAGGGGCCAAGCCGGTCAAACGGATGAATACCGGGCACCACCAGATCAGACCCACCGACGGCCTTCCATTCGGCATGGATGGTTTGCAGGAATTTCAGATATTCCGGCGCATGAATGGCGGCAATCGGACCCATGCCGAAATCATCGGGGGTGCGCAAATCAAGGCCAAGCCGTTTAATGGCAGTGGTCAGTATTTCCGCCCGTTCGGGGACTTCGGGGATTGGCCGTGCTTCGCCTGAGACCATGAATGTCTGGCCGTGATGGCGAAGCTGATCGGCTGAGAAATAGGCATGCATCATGGGTGCCGCCTTTCGTTGGCTTTGCGTCGTGGTGTTGGTGGCAGTTTGTTGTTTCCTAAAAGGCGACCAGATTGGCACCTTTCAGACCCAGCATGGCGCGGGCTTCGTCCGGTGTTGCGATTTCAAGCGATAACCCGTCCAGAACGTCGCGGATTTTGCGAACTTGTGATGCGTTGTCCGGGGCCAGTTCGCCCTTGCGCAGATACAGGTTATCTTCAAGCCCGACCCGGACATGACCGCCCATGGCGGCCGACATGGTGGCAAGCGGCATCTGATGTCGCCCGGCACCCAGAACCGAAAACTGGTACTGATCACCAAAAAGTTTGTCGGCGGTTCGTTTCAAATGGGCAAGATTGTCGGGATCGGCCCCGATACTACCCAGAACACCCAGAACGAACTGAATGAAAATCGGCCCTTTGATCAGGCCGCGATCAACAAAATGGGCCAGCGTATAAAGATGCCCGACGTCATAGCATTCAAATTCAAACCTTGTGCCATTGGCATCGCCGAGATCGGCCAGAATGGTTTCGATATCGGCAAAGGTGTTTTTGAAAACGAAATCACGACTGTCTTCGAGAAATTTCGGTTCCCAGTCATGTTGCCAGTCGCTGCGTCCGGCAAGCGCCGGGAACAGGCCGAAATTCATCGTCCCCATATTCAATGACGCCATTTCGGGTGCTGCCTGCTTTGCCGCACGAATACGGTCCTTGACCGTCATGGTCATGCCGCCGCCGGTCGAAATATTGATCACCGCATCGGTGGCCGATTTGATGCGCGGCAGGAATTGGTTGAAAATTGCGGGTTCCGGGCTTGGAAAGCCGGTTTCGGGATCGCGTGCATGCAGATGCAGGATGGCAGCCCCGGCATTTGCCGCCGCAATCGCCTGATCGGCAATCTGGTCGGGGGTGATTGGCAGGTGCGGGCTCATGGACGGGGTATGAACCGATCCGGTGATGGCGCAGGTGATGATGACTTTCCGGCTCATGCGAAGGCTCCGGCACGGGTGAGTTCGTCCTGAAGCTCGCCAAGGGCGGCGCGCAACGGAATGAGGATGTCGTCAAACTGATCCGGTGTGATCATCATGGGCGGGCAGACCATCACATGATCACCGCGATACCCGCCGCGGGTGCGACGCCAGTAAATGATCAGGCCCTTGTCATAGGCAATATCAACAAGGCGGGCAGCCGCAAGATGTTTGGGATCAATCGGTTCCATGGTTTCGCGGTCTTTGACCAGTTCGACCGCAAGAAGCAATCCAAGGCCACGCACATCGCCGATGATCGGAAATTCATCGGCAAGTTTACCAAGTTCGGCCTTTAATGCCGCCCCGCTTTGGGTCGCATTTTCCAGAAGGTTATCTTCGTCGATAACATCAAGAACCGCGTTACCCGCCGCACAGGCCATCGGATTTCCGGCATAGGTATAACCATGGATAAACCCGCCATGATCAAGAACCGGTCCGACAATGCGATCAGGTGCAATCATCGCCCCCAGCGGGGCATACCCCGCCGCCAGTCCCTTTGACACGGCCAGAATATCCGGCGTGATGCCCCAATGTTCGGCGGCAAAATATTTGCCAGTGCGTCCGGCACCCGTCATGACCTCGTCATAGATCAGAAGAATGCCGTATTGATCGCAGATCTCGCGAATGCGGGCATAGTAGCTGTCAGGCGCAACCAGTGCGCCGGTCGCAGCCCCGCCAACCGGTTCCATGATGAAACCAAGAACGGTTTCAGGGCCCTGTTTGAGTATTTCGGATTCTAGCATGTTGGCGTATTTCAGGCCGCGTTCATGATTACTCAGATCATCGCGATCCAGATAGCAGGTCGGGGCGGGGATTTTGGGTTGGTCCACCATCATCGGGGCGAAGGGCGCATGCATCGGCGTATAGCCGGTGATGGCAAGCGCACCAAGGGTTGAGCCGTGATAGCTGGGGAAACGCGAAATGATCTTGGTTCGTTGGGCTTGCCCCTTTGCCAGGGCATATTGACGGGCAAGCTTGATGCAGCTTTCGACGGCTTCTGACCCGCCGGAGACAAAAAATACCCGTTCAAGATCGCCCGGTGCGCGTTCGGCAAGGCGGAATGCCAGATTTTCGGCCGCATCATTTTCAAAATGCAGGCGATAGGCGAAACTGGCCTTTTCAAGCTGCGCATTCATTGCGGCAATCACGCGTGGGTCGCTATGGCCGATATTGCTGACCATCGCACCGCTGGAAGCGTCGATATAGCGTTTGCCATCGACATCCCACATATAGACGCCCTTGGCGCGGTCGATCAGCGGCCGGCGCGAACGGCTTTGATAAAACAGGCGGGATTCCCGGTTATGGCCGGTTTTGGGGTTATCATGCGTCACTTCGGGTGGCACTCCAGATCCGGTCAGTCGTGATGACCGGGCAACAACACACAATTTCGGGCGGCAATGTGCATGAACACATCGGCACCTTCGTGATGGGGGCGGGCATCAATCGGGTTGATCACCTGCCAGTCACGACCATTGGCCGTGACGAAATAGCGGGCCTGCTGCCCCAGATAGTCGACCGTTTTGATCCTGCCGGGGATGGCGATCACACCGTCCGTCGCACCGTTCTGATCCGACAGGCCGATTTTTTCAGCGCGGATAACGGCGCGGACGTCTTTTGAACCATTGGTTTTGGCGGTTTGTTCGGATGTGGTCAGCAATGTTTCGCCGCTTTGCAGGGCAACCTTGGTAAAGGCCGCATCCGGTGCACCAAGGGCAGCAGGAATGATATTGGAATGACCAAGGAAATCGGCAACAAAGGCCGATGCGGGATTGTTATAGACGTCTTCAGGCGCGCCTTCCTGTTCGACGACACCGTTATTCATCACCACCAGTTTGTCGGACATGGCAAGGGCTTCGGATTGATCGTGGGTGACGAAAACGGTGGCAATGCCCAGCTCGCGCTGAATACGTTTCAGTTCGACCCGCATTTCTTCACGCAGATTGGCGTCAAGGGCAGATAGCGGTTCATCAAGTAACAGTACATCGGGTTCGATCACGATGGCGCGCGCAAGGGCAATGCGCTGCTGCTGCCCGCCGGAAAGCTGGTTGGGAAAACGATCCGCAACATGGGGCAGTTGCACCAGATCAAGGGCACGATTGACCTTTTCCCGGATGTCAGATTTGGACACCTTGCGGTATTTCAGGCCAAAGGCGATATTGTCGTAAATCGATTTGTGCGGGAACAGGGCGTAGTTCTGAAAAACCAGTCCCAGATTGCGTTTGTGGATCGGCAGGGCATTGACCCGTTTGCCACGGATCAGCAAATTGCCTTCGGTAATGTCGGTCAGCCCGGCAATCATGCGAAGTGTCGTGGTCTTGCCGCAGCCCGATGGACCCAGAAAGGTCACGAAGCTGTTGTCAGGCACGGTCAGATCCATGCGTTGCACGGCGGTAAATTCGCCGTAACGTTTGACGACATTTTGCAGTTCGACCGCATTTTCGATGTCAGCCATCACAAATAACCCTGTCAGAAAAAGGCGGTGGTGCCCCGGCCATTATTTAAAAACAACGACCGGGGTTCCGGTTTATGCGATCAGTCCGGCTTAGTAGCCGCGCTGAACCCGCGAGAAGGTTTTCGACCAGTCGGCTTCGTTTTCGTTCCAGTAGGCCGGATCAAAGAAGCTGAGTTCCTTGAGCGTGCCGGATGGATCAAACGCGGGCAGGGTCGGGATGACTTTGCCGAGTTCGACTTTCTGCGGATCAAGAGCAGGCGGATAGCTTTGGCCTTCGGCAACCGCAATCGCGACTTCGGGTTCGAGCATGAAGTTCAGAAGTTCTTCACAGGCTGCCATCGGGCTTCCGCGCAGAACGAACAGGCATTCCTGCCAGCCAAGACCGCCTTTCGGGTCGTGATAGCCGATATCGTGGCCCTGATCCTGTAATGCCTTGATGCGCCCGGACCAGCCTTCGGTGACATAGATTTCTTCTTCGGCCAGAAGGCTCATCAGTTCGGCCCCTGAGCTCCAGTATTTCAGGGCCAGATCGCGATGGGCACGGATCATGTCCCAGACGGCGTCGATATCCTTGATTGCATTCGGGTCCTGATCGGATTGCAGGGCACCGTACCAGACGCGGGTTTTCCATTCGCCCCAGCCGCCGATCTTGCCTTTGTAAGCTTCATCGACCATCAGCTTGGCACCTTTGGCCTTGGCTTCATCGTCGCTGATATATTTGCGGTTATAGGCAATGCCGGTGGTGCCGTAATCATAGGGAACCGCCGAAATGGTACCGCCGGTGATTTTGCGCAGCGGTTCGATCAGGCCGGGAATGACGTTTTTCAGGTTCGGAATATTGGCTTCGTTCAGTTCTGACGTCAGTTCCAGACCATGATATCGGGCATAGTCAAACACACCCGACAGGTGGGCAAGGTTAAACTCGCCCGGTTGGCCCGCCTTGACGCGGGCGATATATTCGTCCGCACCGCCAAAGGTGCCCGATACGACCTTGATCCCGGTTTTCTCGGTATAGGGGGCAAATGCGTATTTTTCAAATGCCTCGGATACCACACCGCCCCAGCCGTCAAAGCGGACCTGTTCTGGTGTTGCGGCAAGGGCGTTGCGGGCCAGCATGCCCATCGGGCCCCCGGTGATTCCGGCGGTGACACCCGCAGCCCCCAGAACGGTCAGAAAAGTGCGACGGTTGATATCGCCGTCTTTTAGGCGGGTAAGCAGGCGTTCATAGCGTTTCGTCTCGTCCATTTAAGGCCTCCTGATAAAGGTTTTTATCCGTTTTCTTGTCGGTCTTATGGTCTTCTTTTTTATGGTCTTGTTGTTGGTTTTGGCGGTTTCCCGCGGTATCTGTTGTTTGTTAGGCAGCGGCTTTTTGTGCCCGTATTTTTCGTGCTGATGCGATGCGTGCAATGGCGGTGGCAATCAATGGTAGCGCGATGGTGAAGATCACCATCACAGCGCCCAGTGCATTGATTTCCGGGCTGATGGAATTGCGCAGCATGGCAAAAATCTGGGTTGGGACGGTTTCAACCCCGCCCGGTTTCCAGAACAAGGTGCCGGTGATGTCGTCAAACGAGATGGTGAAGGAAAACAGCATCCCGGCCATGACAGCCGGCATCATCAGCGGCAGGGTGATTTCAAAGAAAGTCTGGATCGGAGTTGCGCCAAGGCTCATGGCGGCTTCTTCGACGTCGCGCCGGATCGATACAAGGCGCGCCTGAACCACCAGAACCACAAAGGGCAGGGTGAAAACGACATGCCCCATCAAAAGCAGGCCAAAGCTTTTGGGCATGGAGAGGAATTGCAGAAACAGCAAAAGGGCCACAGCCAGGACGACTTCGGGGATCAGGATTGGAGCAACCAGAAGCGTTGATATTGAACGCTTCCCCGGAAAATCGTACCTGACCATGGCAAGGGCCGCGAGCGTGCCAAACGTCGTTGAAATTGCACTGGTCAGCGCGCCCAGCAACAGAGATGTTTTGAATGCACGGATAATAGCATCGTTGTTCCACAATGCTTCGAACCAGCGTGTCGAAAAACCTTCAATCGGGAAACTGCCGAACTGGTTGGCGTTGAATGCCAACAGGATGACGACCGCGACCGGCGCGAACAGAAACAGATAAACAAGGATTGTGGCGATACGGATCAGGGACCAGCCGGACATCATTACATTTCCCTATTTGAAGCTTTTGGCGATCTGATCGACGCCAAGATAACGGGTGTAAATGACAACCAGCGTACCCAGCAGGGCCAGCAGAACAAGCGACAGGGCGGAACCCAGTGGCCAGTTAAGCTGTGTGACGATGGCCTCGAACACGAGATTGGCAAACATCGCATCGCGTGGGCCCCCGAGAACAATCGGGGTGATATAGGTGCCTGCGGCCAGCACGAAACATAACAGGGATCCGGCAGCAAGACCGGGGAAGGACAGGGGCAGGGTGACTTCGCGGAAGGCCTGCCAGCCGGTGCAGCCAAGGCTTTGGGCGGCCTCGGTAAGGTTTTTTTCAATACCATCCAGGCTGACATAGACATTCAGGATCATGAAGGGCAGCAGATAATGCACAAGACCCAGAATAACCGTGGTCTGATTGTAGAGCATCTGGATCGGTTCATCGATGATGCCAAGCGATAGCATCAATGTGTTGAGCGCGCCCGACGTGCCAAGGATGTTGATCCAGGACATGGTGCGGATGATGTAGCTGATCCAGAAGGGCAGCATCAGCATCAACAGCAGGAAAGTCTTCGATTTCATCGGGGTGTTGGCAACGAAATAGGCCGGGATATAGCCAACCAGCGCACAGATCACCGTGGTGTAAAAGGCAATGGCAAAGGTCTGAAACAGGATATCGCGGTAAAACCGGTCGCCAAGTACTTCGATCCAGTTATCGAGATAAAATCCGACCTGATCAGCACCGGTCGCGGTGCGCAGCCAGAACGAATAAACCACGATGAACATCATCGGGACGATCAATAACAGCGATATCGTCGCCAGTGACGGCGATAGCAGGACCCAGGGCGTTCTGCGTGCCCCGGCTACATCTGCGGCCATTTTTGCCTCCCGTTATTGTGCTCTGGCAATTGCCTGCCATGCGCGGTTATCTGGCCGTGAATGAATATGTCTGATCATTTCACCCCAGACTTGCGCATAGCGCAAATAGATAAGTAGAATAGATCACATAGCCAATCGCTATGGGTGGGGAAATGAGCGACCTTTTAAAACGGCAATTCGACTGGAACCTGTTGCATACCTTTACGGTGATTGTCGAAGAACGGTCGATCACCGGGGCGGCCAACCGGCTGCTTTTGCGCCAGCCCAGTGTCAGCAATGCGCTTAAACGGCTTGAAGATCAGATCGGCGCGCGCCTGATTGACCGGGAACGCGGCCGGTTTGAGGTTACCGAACAGGGATTGGCGCTTTATCATGAATGCCGCGAGATTTGCGGGGCGATTGGCCGACTTTCCGATGTGATGTCGGACAGTGGCAATCAGCTTAGCGGGCATTTGCATTTGTGGCTGGCAAGTCATGTGGTGTTTCCGCCGCTTGACGATGCGTTGTTTGAATTCAATCGCGAACATCCCGAAGTCACCTATGAAATCAACGTCGCGACATCCGCCCATGTAACAAGTCAGGTCCTGTCCCAACAGGCAAGTTTCGGCATTTGTCTTGTGAATGAACAGCATCCCCGGCTGGAATATCGCAAACTGTATCGCGAGCATTTCGGGTTCTTTTGCGGGCCGACACATCATTTGTTTGGCCGGGAAAACCTGACACTTGCCGATCTGCGTAGCGAAGCATTTGTATCGTTTTCCACCGATCAGCTTTCCGATGCGCTAGCCCCGGTTGCGGTATTACGCGCGCGCGAAGGCATGAAAGGCAAGGTGATCGCCACCAGCCCGCATCTGGAAGAAGTACGCCGCCTGATCAATGCTGGACTTGGCATTGGCCCGTTGCCGATCCATGTCGTGCAAAACGCGATGGAACGCAGGCAGTTATGGCGCCTGCCACCCTATGATGCGCCGCCGGCAATTGATATCTATCTGGTGACCAATCCGCGCATGTCGCTTGGCCGGGCGGAACGGTTTTTTATTGAAAACCTGACCGGGCGGCTTGGCAATGCGCCGGATGGCTATTTTGTTTATCCGTAAACAGGATGTGATCGGGACTTGCGGATTGTGGGTGTTTGCGCAAGCATGCGGCCAAACACGGATTTCAAGCGAACGGGATAGAAGATGAAGCTGGTTTATTTTTCCTGGGTCAAGGATCGTATCGGCATGGCCGAGGAAGAGGTTGAACTGCCGGAAAATGTGAAAACCGTTGCCGACCTTCTGGCATGGATGCCGGGCAGGGGGGCGAATTTCGCTGATGCGCTTGCTGATCCGGCGATTATCCGGGTTGCGGTTGATCAGGAATATGCGCAAGGCGAACGTGATGTTCGTGGTGCCAGCGAAATCGCGCTGTTTCCGCCGGTAACCGGGGGATAAAAGACGAAATTGAAATGGTATTTAAAAGGCGCCCGGTTTGCAGGGCGCCTTTTTTGATGATCAGTCTGCGACGGTTGCCGTTTGCGTCAGGCTTTCAAAAAATTCCTTGCGGCCCAATGTGCCGGAAATGCGTCCCTCGCGGGTTAGAAGCACCGGATTCTGGGTGATGCTGCGCATTTCGATCAGGTCTTTGAGAAGCACGGTATCATCGGCAACGAAGATGACCGAATTGTCGGTCCCGTCCAGATCGTCCGGCAGGTTGCCGTCATACTGGATTAGCTTCAACTCGCCATGTTCGCCGCTATTGGCGGCACGAATGATGCCGCCCTGAAGCGTGATGCGGATATCTTCGTCTTCGACGGAAAGTTCGCCGGTCGTGTTGCGCTGATCGCGGTCAATGCGGTGCATGATGGCGCGACCGCGCAGGATATTGACCGGGTTCATATGGGCAACAAAATCGGCGACATATTCATTGGCCGGACGCAGGGCGATGTCTTCGGGCGTGCCATGCTGTACGACATAGCCACCTTCCATGATGGCAATTGAATTGCCAAGCTTCATGGCTTCGTCCAGATCATGACTGACAAACAGGATGGTTTTATTAAGCTTTTCCTGAAGATCAAGAAGCTCGTCCTGAAGGCGGTTACGGATCAGCGGATCAAGGGCCGAAAACGGTTCATCCATCAAAAGGATCGGTGCATCGGTGGCAAAGGCACGGGCAAGGCCGACACGCTGCTGCATACCGCCTGAAAGTTCATGGGCATATTTTCCGGCCCACTGATCCAGCCCGACAAGAGCCAGCTTTTCCCGGACGATTTCACGGCGTTCCTTCGGTCCCATGCCGTCAAGCTCTAGGCCGAAACCGACATTGTCTTCGACGGTGCGCCAAGGGAACAGGCCGAATTGCTGAAAGACCATGGCAACGCATTTACGACGCAGATCGCGTAGCGTATTGGCATCACAGCTGGTGACATCGACCATCCAGTCCCCGTCATGTACCCGAAGCGATCCGCGTGAAACGCGGTTAAGCCCGTTTACACAGCGCAGCAACGAGGATTTACCCGAGCCCGAAAGCCCCATCAGAACGCAGATTTCACCCTGCGGGACGTCAAAGCTGACATTGGCAACACCAAGGATATTTCCGGTTTCCTTGGCTATTTCGTCACGGTTTTTACCGGCGTCGAGGAGGGCGAGCGATTCAGCCTGCTTATCCCCGAAAATGACGTCGATATTATCAAATTCAACAGCATTGCTCATGATTACTGCCCCGTATTTTCTGATTTGTCGCGGCGGCAGATGCGGTCCAGCACAATGGCCAGGATCACAATTGCAAGGCCGGCCTCGAAGCCTTGGGCGATATTGACCGTATTAAGTGCGCGAACAACCGGTTTGCCAAGTCCATCAGCCCCGACAAGAGCGGCAATCACCACCATGGACAGTGACAGCATGATGCATTGGGTAAGGCCCGCCATGATCGATGGCATGGCAGATGGCAGTTCGACCTTGAAAAGCAATTGCCGCGGCGTGCAGCCAAAGCTTCTGCCAGCTTCAATCAGCGCCTTTGGCGTGCTGGCGATGCCAAGATGCGTCAGGCGGATCGGGGCGGCGATGGCAAAGATCACGGTCGAAATCAGGCCCGGAACCACGCCAAGACCAAACAGGATCAGGGTCGGGATCAGATAGACAAAGGTCGGTATCGTCTGCATCAGGTCAAGAACCGGACGCAATGCCTGATAAAGCCAGGGGCGATGTGCCGATGCTACGCCAAGCGGTACCCCGATCATCATACAGAACAGCGTCGCATAGATTACAAGTGCGAGCGTTTCCATGGTGGCTTCCCAATAGCCAAGATTGACGATCAGAAGCAGGGAAAGAACCGTGAAGGCCGTCAGTTTCCAAGATCTGTGCAGCCATGCAGCCAGCACGCCAAATAGCGCGATAATCAGAAACGGCGGTAACCAGACCAGCAGATCGACTGTGTTTTCGATAATGAATTCAAGAACGTCCGAGATGGTGTAAAACACGAAGTCGGCATGCTCGTTAAGCGCATCCATAAGGGATGCAATCCACCGTCCCAGCGGAATTTTAGTTTCCGTGAGCCATTCCATTGGATTTTTCCATTATTTGAACAAAGAAAATGTGCCGATACGCTGCCTGTGATGATGGCAACGTACCGGGATTATGTATTTGAAGCTGGACCCTAGAGACCGAGTTCATCTTTAAGCGCTGCCTTGGCATCGCCACCGTCAAAGGTGGTAACACCGTCAAGCCAGGCCATCGCGGCATCCGGATTGGCTTTAAGCCATGCGGTTGCGGCATCTTCCGGATCGGTGCCTTCGTTCAGAATGGCATCCATGATCTGGTTTTCCATATCAAGGCTGAATTTCAGGTTGGTGACGAATTTACCGGCATTCGGGCATTCATCGGTGTAACCGGCACGCAGATTGGTATGAACCGTGGCACCACCGAAATTAGGACCAAATACGTCATCGCCACCATCAAGATAGGCCATGTCATATTTGGCATTCATCGGGTGCGGTTCCCAGCCAAGGAAAACGATGAATTTGTCACGTGCCGATTTGCGTTTGACTTCGGCCAGCATGCCCTGTTCGGAAGATTCAACAAGTTCAAAGTCCTTGAGGCCGAACTGGTCATTGTCGATCATGTCCTGGATCAGGCGGTTGCCATCATTGCCCGGCTCGATCCCGTAAATTTCACCATCAAGCTGGTCCTTGAATTTGGCGATGTCGGCGAAATCCTTGAGGCCCGCATCATAGGCATTTTTCGAAACGGCCAGCGTATATTTAGCGCCTTCAAGGTTCGCGCCGGTGCTGACGACGGTTTTCTTTTCCAGATAGGGCGCAATGTCTGCTGCCATTGTCGGCATCCAGTTACCGAGGAAGACGTCAACGTCCCCGTTGGCAAGGCTGGTATAGGTGACAGGAACGGAAAGAAGTTCGGTTTCAGCGTCATAGCCAAGTGCTTCGAGAATAACCGATGCGGTTGCCGTGGTCGCGGTGATGTCGGTCCAGCCAACATCAGAAAATGTTACGGTTTTGCAAGCATCGCTATCAGCCGCCTGTGCACCGGCCGCCCCCAGAAGGGTGGTGGCAATGACAGTGGTGCCAAGAAGACGGCCAATGGTGGAACGTGTGGTCATGTTTATGGTTCTCCCTTGTGTGGACCTAGCGGTTACTGATGGTGGCAATATCGCCGCCATCAGACTTTCGGTTCCGGAGGCCAGACGCATGTCAAACGATGCGCATCTGGCACCGCCAACACCCGTCCAAAACCATGTGATCGGGTCCCCTGAACCCTGTCACATAGACCGGAATAATCATAAAAACAGCCGTAAAGCCGCGCAACCAAGGCACTTTCCCTGTTAACGTCGCGCCACAAAAGACGGCGTTTTTTATTGATTGATTGTTCAATTAAAATACAGCATATTCCCCCGAGGTCAATTGCGAAGGGCGAAAAAGTCGCATTTGCGTCATCAAACAGGCCTAAGTCCTTCGGATCGCTTAGAATTGGATTAGTAATGCCCAAGGTTGGAATGCAGCCTGTACGCCGCAGGCAACTGATCGATGCCACGATCGAGACCATTCACCGCTTTGGTTTTGCCGATACCACGATCAGTCGGATTGCCGGGGCGGCGGGGATGTCGTCAGGAATTATTTCGCACTATTTCGGCGGTAAGAATGCGCTTCTGGAAGCAACGATGCGCTTTCTGATGCAGGAATTGCGCAGCGATTTTCTGGGCCGCGTTGCCAAGGCGAAAACACCCCACGAACGTCTTGAAGCGATTGTTGATACCAACTTCAACGAAGAACAATTCACGCCGCAGGTGATTGGTGCGTGGTTGTCATTCTGGTCGCAGGTGCCGTTTTCCGATCCGCTGCGCCGATTGAATGCGGTTTATTTCAAGCGACTGGCATCGAATTTACGCCATGAGTTGCGCCGGCTGACAACCGATCAGCGGGCCGAAGAAATTGCGGCGGTGACTGCTGCCATGATCGACGGCATCTGGGTGCGGTCCGGTTTGACACCGGGACGCGCCAATGTCGCGGCGGCGCGGAAAATGGTGCTTGATACCATGCACCTGCATCTGGCGAGTTCGCCCGCGCGCTAGTCAATAGACATACACTTAAAAAAAGGGCTGCCCGTTTCCGGTGTGGCCTGCAGGAGTTTCGACATGAGCCTTTATCAGATCCAGAACTTTATCAACGGCAAAAAAGTTGCCGGTTCGGGTGCGGAAATGGTCACGCTGAACCCCGCGACCAATAAGGTCCTTGCCAAGGGTAAGGAAAGCACCGCTGCCGATGTTGATGCCGCAGTGAAGGCCGCACGTGCCGGTTTTGAAATCTGGAAAAACACGCCCGCGGCTGAACGGGCACGCGTTTTGTTCAAGGCGGCCCAAATTCTGCGGGACCGTAACGATGAATTGGCGCTGGTAGAAACCCGTGATACGGGCCGTGCCATTCAGGAAACCGAAATTGTTGACGTGATTTCCGGTGTCGAATGTCTTGAATATTTTGCCGGTGTGGCCGGAAGCCTATCGGGAGAGCATATCGATCTTGGCGGCAATTTTGCCTATACCCGGCGCGAGGCGGTTGGCGTTTGCGGTGCCATTGGGGCGTGGAACTATCCGATCCAGATTGCCTGCTGGAAAGCCGCACCGGCATTGGCGTGCGGAAACGCGGTTGTTTACAAACCCTCCGAAGTCACGCCGCTTTCGGCGATCGCGGTGGCCGAGGCATTGCAGCAAGCAGGCCTTCCCGATGGGGTTTACAACGTGGTTCAGGGCGCGCGTGCTTGTGGTGCGGCACTGGTCGAACATCCGGGCGTTGATAAAATCTCGTTGACCGGCTCGGCCGAGACCGGTGCCAAGGTCGCCGCAGTTGCCGCAGGCGGCATGAAGGCCGTGACCATGGAGCTTGGCGGCAAATCGCCGATGATCGTGTTTGAAGATGCCGATCTGGATAACGCCGTATCGGGCGCGCAGATGGCGAACTTTTATTCATCCGGGCAGATTTGTTCAAACGGCACGCGCGTTTTCGTCCATGAAACCGTTGCCGATGCCTTCATCGAAAAACTGATTGCGCGCAGCAAGGATCTTGTTCTTGGTGATCCGGAAAAACCGGAAACCCAGGTTGGTCCGATCGTGACCAAAGGCCAGTTCGACAAGATCATGTCCTATATCGAAACCGGCAAGGGCGAGGGGGCGAAATGCGTTCTTGGCGGTCATGCGGTTACCGAAAACATGCCCGAAGGCGGCCTGTTTGTGGCCCCGACCATCTTTACCGGCTGCGCCGATGATATGGTTATTGTGCGTGAGGAAATCTTTGGTCCGGTGATGTCGGTCCTGACCTTCAGGGATGAAGACGAAGTCATCAAACGTGCTAACGATACCCAGTATGGTCTGGCTGCGGGGGTCTTTACCAGGGACCTGTCGCGCGGGCACCGCGTTGTCGCGCGGCTTGAGGCAGGAACTTGCTGGATCAATACCTACAACATCACCCCGATTGAAATGCCGTTCGGCGGGGTCAAGAAATCCGGGGTGGGCCGCGAAAATGGCCGGGCCGCGATTGAACATTATACCCGGATCAAATCCGTCTATGTCGAAACCGGTGACGTCGAGGCGCCTTATTGATCACGGTTCCGAACTGTGAATGGCTGCCTGCAACCTGTTGAAGATAAGGAAAAAGCATGAATACGCCGACCACCACGGAAAAGTACGATTACGTTATTGTCGGTTCCGGTTCTGCCGGTGCCGTGCTGGCCAGTCGCCTGACCGAGGACCCGGAAGTCAGGGTTCTGGTGGTTGAAGCCGGACCGGTTGATCATTGGTGGGACTGGCGCATCCATATGCCAACCGCACTTTCCTATCCGATGCAGTCCGAAACCTATAACTGGGCCTATTGGACGACGCCGCAGGCGAACCTTAACAATCGCCGTATGGAAACACCGCGCGGGCGGGTCTTTGGCGGGTCCAGTTCAATCAACGGCATGGCCTATGTTCGAGGTCATGCGCTTGATTACAATCGCTGGGCGGAACAGGATGCGGTGCTGAAAGAATGGGATTATGCGCGGTGCCTGCCGTATTTCCGCAAGGCCGATACGCGCAATGAAGACACCAATGGTGACGAATATCATGGCGGAGATGGCCCGCTGCATGTCACCACGGGGGCTTGCAAAAACCCGCTGCACAAGGCGTGGATCAAGGCCGGTCAGGAGGCCGGTTATGAATTTACTCCCGACCAGAATGGTTATCGCCAGGAAGGTCTGGGGACGATGGATATGACGGTTTACAAGGGCCGCCGCTGGTCAACCGCGCGGGCCTATTTGCATCCGGCAATGAAACGCCCGAACTTGACTGTTTATGACAAGGCATTGGCGCAGCGCGTTGTTTTTGATGGAAAACGTGCCGTCGGACTTGAGTTTACCCATCGTGGGGAGCTTAAGCGTGCGACTGTTGATCGCGAGGTGATTATTTCGGCAGGATCGATCAATTCACCGAAGCTTTTGATGTTGTCGGGTGTTGGTCCGGCCGCACATCTGCGCGAACACGGGATTGATGTGGTGGCAGATATTCCCGGTGTTGGTGAAAACCTTCAGGACCATCTGGAACTTTACGTTCAGATGGAATGCACCCAGCCTATCAGTCTGAACAGCAAGCTTGATCCTTGGAACAAATTCAAGATCGGCTTGGAATGGTATCTTTTCAAAACCGGGCTTGGTGCGACCAACCATTTTGAAGCCGGTGGGTTTATCCGGTCAAAAGCGGGTGTTCAGCATCCTGACCTTCAATATCACTTTATACCGGCAGCGATTAACTATAACGGATCCAAAGCCGCCGAAAAGGATGGCTTCCAAGCGCATGTCGGTCCGATGCGGTCCAAATCGCGCGGCACGGTCCGGTTGGCGTCAAACGATCCGGCAAAGCGCCCGATTGTTGATCCCAATTACATGAGCCATCCGGAAGACTGGGAAGAAATGCGCGCATCCGTGCGTCTGACCCGCGAGATTTTCGCACAGGATGCCTTCAAGGACCTGCGCGGTATTGAAATTTCGCCGGGCAGGGACATTCAGACCGATGATGAAATCAATGCATGGGTCGCCGATCATGCCGAAAGTGCCTATCACCCGTCCTGTTCGTGCAAGATGGGCAGCGACGATATGGCAGTGGTGGATGAAAAAACGCGCGTGCATGGTATCGAAGGTCTACGCGTGGTGGACAGTTCGATCATGCCGACAATCGCATCGGGCAATTTGAATGCCCCGACCATCATGATCGGGGAAAAGGCCGCAGATATCATTCGCGGACGCGATCCGTTGCCGCCATCAAATGCGCCATATTTCGTCCATCCTGAATGGGAAACCAAACAGCGCTGATACTGCTCATCCCCGGTCTTTGATCTTTCAGGACCGGGGATTTTTCGTTTCGGTCATTGCTTTCGTCCATCTTGCGCGCGATCATCGGGAAAAATCACATGCAATTTTCCCGGATTGCCCCGCCATGCAAGAAATCAGTCTGCTTAATTCCGTTATTGGCCCCGTGATGCGCGGCCCATCAAGTTCCCATTGCGCAGCACCTTATATGATGGCGAAGGTCGTGCGCGAATTATCGTGCAGCAATGGCGAGGTTTTGAAAAAGGCGATTGTCCGTTTCGATCCGCGCGGGTCGTTTGCGCCCGTGTATCAGGCACAAAGTTCGGATGAAAATTTTGCCGCCGGTTTTGCCGGGGCGGCGCTGACGGATACAGATTACCGTGACATTTTACCGCGTGTGACGCGGGGCGAGGGATTTCTCTTCGCGGTCGAAATCGTCGAACTTGAAAACAACAACCATCCCAACCGGGTTGACCTTGAACTGACCGTAACCGAGCGGAATGGCTCGGATCGTGCCGATCTGTATGCCGGTGCATCGGTTGGTGGCGGGATGTATTACATCGATGCGATGAATGGCGAACCGGTCTTTCTGACTGGCAAAACCGCAAGTGTGTTTGTCTGGGGCTCTGATATCGGTGCGCGGGCAGATAACATTGCGGCCGGGCTTGCTTTGAATGGCAACAAGTTGCTCGGAATATCGGTCGATCCGGATCATAACCGCTGCGAAATCGCCCTGCAGACCTTGCCCGATACAAAGCTGATTGCCTCTTTACGTGATCAGGACGGTATCAAAGACGTTCGTTTCGCTGCTGCCTCGCAATATCCGGTGTGTGCCACTGATGATCTGTTTTCGACCAGCGATGCGGTCATCGCGGTGGGCGAACAACAGGGCGGATCACTTGCCGAGGCGGGCCTGGTTCTGGAAGCAAGGCGCCTTGGTCTTTCACGTGATGCAACGCGTGCCCTGTTTCGTGAACGGTGCGAATTGATGTTGCGTGTGGTGGCCGAAGGGTTCGATGCCAAGCCCGAAGACAATGTGATGCGGTTTTTAACCCTTCGGGCGCGCAAGGTTCGCGATGCCAATTTGCCCGCAGGGCTGGGCGGGGCGGTTTTGCAGGATGCGATTGCAGGTGCCCTTTCGGCGATGGAACGGGATTCCAATCGCGGACTGGTCTGTGCTGCACCAACGGCAGGCAGTGCTGGTGTGGTTCCGGGCACACTGTATGGCCTTATCCGGCATGGCATTGATCTGGATGGAGCGACCGATGCGTTGCAGGTGATGGCGCTGGTGGGTGCCGTGTTTGCCGCGCGCGGAACCTTTGCCGCCGAATGCGGTGGTTGTTCGGTGGAAACCGGTGCATCGGCGGCAATGGCGGCCGCGGGTGTGGCGCAGGCATTTGGCGGAACACCTGTACAATGTTTTGACGCTGCCAGTATGTGTTTGATGAATACGCTGGGCCTTGTCTGTGATCCGGTGGGCGGGGATGTTGAAATCCCGTGCCATGCGCGCAATGTTGCCGGGGTGTCGCACGCATTTTCATCGGCAATGGCGGTTATGGCCGGGTTTGATGCGGTGTTGGGATATGACGAGTTGGTCGATCAGACGGTTAAAATCGGGGCCATGATGCATCCGGATTTGCGATGCACGGCACGCGGCGGATGTGCTGCGACCAAAACCGCCCTTCGTATGGTTGAGGCTGTAACGCAGGCGCGTTGAATTACCCTTATAAACCGGTTTTTGCGCAATCCTTTGTTCCGGTTGTTGCCTGTTTTGACATAATCGGTGAAAAGCATGTGCGAAGGCTGGTTTTAGCCAGTTTTCCCTTGATGGTCCGATCAATTCCGGCACCATGACGGGATTATAAATCTCAAGACAACCAATCCGAGGCATCGCGTGTTTACCCCAAGCTTCCTGACCGCAAATGACAAGTCCGGTGCATATCCGTCGTCCTATTACGCCGCGACGGCAAACAAGACCGAACACTTTGTCGAACTGGATGGGGATCAGGTTTGCGATGTTGTTGTTGTCGGCGGCGGGTTTACCGGACTGTCCTCGGCACTTCATCTGGCGGAACGCGGATATAGTGTGGTGTTGCTTGAAGCGCACCGGGTTGGTTGGGGTGCATCAGGGCGCAATGGCGGGCAGGTCGGTTCGGGACAGCGCCGCGAGCAGGACGACCTTGAAAAGATGGTCGGTCGCGACGATGCCAGAAAGCTATGGGATATTGCGGAGCAATCCAAGGATATCGTCAAAAGCCTGATTACCAAGCATGACATCAAGTGTGACTGGAAACCGGGCATTCTGCATGCCGATCATCGCGAACGATTTGTTGCAGGCACGCATGAATATACCGAAAAACTCCGGACCGAATATGGCTACGACGCCATTCGTGCCGTTGGCCGGGATGAAATCCGCGACATGCTGGGGTCGGAATTTTATTATGGCGGGTCGCTTGATATGGGGGCGGGGCATCTTCATCCGCTGAATTTCGCGCTTGGACTTGCGGATGCGGCACGTGCCGCCGGGGCGCGGATTTTTGAAAACGCGACGGTTAATGGCTATGACAATGACGAAAAGGTTATTGTCAAAACGGCATCAGGGCATCGGGTGACGGCGGATATGATGGTGCTGGGCTGCAACGGGTATCTTGACGGGCTGGAAGACCGGGTTGCCAGACGGGTGATGCCGATCAACAATTTCGTTATTGCGACCGAGCCATTGGGCGATGATCTGGCGCGTGAACTGATCCGCGATGATGTGGCGGTGGCGGATTCAAAATTCGTGATCAATTATTATCGCCTGTCGGCTGATAAACGCATGTTGTTTGGCGGTGGCGAGACATACAGCTATCACTTCCCCAAGGATATAAAATCCTTTGTTGCGCCGCATATGCTGGAAGTCTATCCGCAGCTTAAGGATGTGAAAATCGATTATGGCTGGGGCGGGACATTGGCGATTACGATGAATCGCATGCCGTTTTTCCGCAAGGTAGAGGACCGCGTCTATACCGCGACGGGCTATTCCGGGCATGGGGTTGCCATGGCGACACTGGCCGGGCAGATCATGGCCGATGCGATATCGGGCACGATGGACCGGTTTGATGTGATGTCAAACATCAAAATTCCAAGTTTCCCGGGCGGCAAGGCGTTGCGCTATCCGTTTTTGGTTCTTGCCATGACCTGGTATTCAATCCGCGACAGACTGTAAAGTTTCAGGATGCCTTGGCGGGGGCTTGTGTGATGGTGCTTTTGGCACCACTCGCCGCGAGGCGGGCCTTGGTTTTTTGCCAAATGCCGGGATTGACCGCCAAAATACCGGCATCGGTGAATGAAACATCATATCCGCGGTTGATTGCGGCCTGCATTGTTGCTTGGACGCAGTAATTTCCATCCAGACCGACGATGTGCAGCTTGCCGACTTTCTGGCGTTCAAGAACGCGTTCAAGTTCAGGCGCGCTGAAGGCATCGGCGCGGGCTTTGGTAATGTCATGATCGATATCGCCGTTCAGGCGGGCATCAAGATCAAGGCCCGGTGATTTCGGGCTACCGCGCCCATTATTGAACAGACTAACCAGAAGATTGATGTACCAGCCTTTGAATATCTGACGGACAGAGATCACCGATTGACCGGTTTTGTTGGCAATTTCAACAAGTTCATTGATCGCGGAAATCGTTTTTTCGACCGCGGCAGGTTCATAGGCGTTTTTGCCGGTGGCCAGCGTAAAGTCTTCTTGCAGATCAATGATTAGAAGCGCGCTGTTTGGGCGTTGAGAAAGATCGATTTTCTTACCCTTTGTCGGGCTGAGATGACGTTTGTGGCCATAAATCGTATAGGTAATCAGGGCTAGAATGATGACTGCGCTGACGCCAATCCAAGACCACATATCGTCTTTCTCCGCTCTCGTCCGTCGTACTCTGCAATCGGTCTGGCACATAGCAATCTTGCAGGGCTGCCAATATAAGCCCTTTGATTTGCCAGTTCAGTGCGCGCGAAGATTGCCCCCGTCTAGTAATAACACGTAAAAATATTTTGTTCAGAGCAGGACAATGTTGTCAACATGTCGGTCTTAAGAAAGCTGACAAAAAGTTTTGCAGTGTGCTGATTACTATGAGTTCTGGCCTATTTCGGGGACCATGCCGAAACCGGATCGTAACGTTCGCCTTTACCCAGAATGACGCCGTTATGCGCAGCAATCCCGATTTCGAAACTGGATGCAATCCGAAGGGCGCGTTCCATGAAGTGACGTGCGGCAGCTGTTTCGCAATGCTCTGCCAGTGTTTCGGCAAATAATTCAAGCCAGCGATCAAAATGGGTGCGGTCGATCCTGAGTGTCAGGTGCTTTTGCATCGGGCGACCGTCATAGGCACCACTGGCAAGTGCCACAGATGCCCAAAACATGCACATCCGTTCCAAATGGTGATCCCAATCCGTGATCTTCTCGGCAAATACCGGGCCCAGCATCGCGTCGTCGTGTACCTTGGCATAAAAGCCATGCACGATATCTTTGATCATTTGGTGATCAATACCGGTTTCTTCGCGGATTTTGCGGGTCGCGATTTCACGCCGTTCTTTGATTTCGGCAAGGGTCGGTTGATCTGACATGCTCGTCTCGTGCTCGATAAGGATTAATACGGGCAATAGCGCAAAGGCCATATCCGCGACATGACATAGGTCAGTTTGACTGATTACGCAAACTCGTCACGCAGACCATAATATCGATAGGCAAGACTGCGGCCGATCCGGCGAAACTTTGATAACGGGAAACGATCCGGTGGTGTCCCCATGATGGCACCGACATCATCCGGGCCCTTGGCGCCCAGAATTTGCTGACCCAGCATTTTCCCGGCCAGACTTCCAAGTGCGACGCCGTTGCCATGCCATGCAAGTCCCGTCCAGACGTCCCGATGCCCCGGAACCCGACCAAGATAGGGGCGGAACGACTGCGAAAGGCAGGCAAGACCGTTCCAGTGATGGGTGATTTCAACATCCTGCCATGCGGGGAACATCCGGCGAAAATGCGCCAACAGATGCTGTTTTGCATCATCAAATGCGGCGGGGGTTGCCGTGATGCCGCCGCGACCGCCAAACATGAACCGATTATCAGGGAGTTTACGGAAATAGTGCAGCAAGATGCGGGTATCAAACGCCATCAGGTCGCTGGTCCAGCCTTGCGTTGCAAGCTCATGATCTGACATCGGTCGGGTGACAAGAATACCCGAAAAGACCGGCATCAATCGCCCGCCGATCCAGTCTGGCAGGTTTTCGGCGCTGTAGCCATTAGTGGCGATAACGACCTTGTTCGCCGAAATTCGCACATTTTTGCAGGTCAGGATGTAACCGTCCCCGGTGTCTTGGAGGTCTTCAATGGTCGCCTGTTCAAATATCCGAACACCTTTGGTTACACAGGCACGATGCAGTCCGGCCAGATATTTCAACGGATGCAGGCCAAAACCTTTTTTGACGTGCAATCCTGCATGGGTTTCCTGCGCACAAAGACCGCGTTCGCGAAGCTCGTCCTTGGTCAGGAATTCGCTTTCGATACCGGTAAAATGATTATTTTCCTCGGCCTCTTTGCGCAATTCCGCCACCCGATTGGCTTTGTGCGCCAGTATGACTTCCCCGTCCGAATGACGATCAGCATCAATATTCCACTCTTCATTCCACTCTTCAAGCCGCGATGCGACAAGGTCAATCGCACTGCGTTGAAGTTTGGCAAAATGGCGTGTTTGGTCATCACCAAACTTCTTTGAAAGCTGTGCATAGCTTTTGCCGCTTCCGCCCATGCAGCAAAATCCACCATTGCGCCCTGATGCGCCCCATCCGGAACGCCCGGCATCGAATACCGCAACATCAATGCCGCTTTCTGCCAGTTCCAGTGCAGCTGACAGGCCGCAATAACCGCCACCAATGATCGCGACATCGGCCGTGATGGTGCCCTCATCGGGCATTTGATCACATTCGGGCAGATGGCCAGCACTGGCAACCCAATAGCTGTCGGGCAGGGTGGCGGTTTGATAGGCGGGGGATTGATAAAGGCGTTTGAGCATGGCGGACTCTTTTGAGATAGGGCATTTCAGCAGTGTTTCGAGACAAAATCACAAACACCCGGCGAATGATATATCCCGCCGGGTGTTTGTGTAATGTCTTGATTTAAATCGGAACCTACATTTTGCCGATTTTCCTGGCTGTTGCATCAAACGCGGCACGTGCGCGTTTGACCAGCTCATCGACTTCGTCGTGCGTGATGCAAAGCGGAGGTGATGCCACCATGCGATCACCGCAGGCTCGCATGATAACGCCATTTTCAACACAGGCATCCCGGCAGATCGTGCCCACCGTGCCCGGTTTATCGAACGGTTTGCGGGTCGCCTTGTTATCGACCAGCGGAATACCGGCAATCAGGCCGACGGTTTCAACTGCCCCGACCAGCGGATGATCGGCAAGGGTTTTAAGTTTTTCGGCAAAGTACGGACCGATATCATCGCGGACACGTTCAACAAGCTTTTCATCGCGAATGATCCTGATGTTTTCCAAGGCTACGGCGGCGGCTGCCGGGTGGCCGGAATAGGTGAAGCCGTGGGTAAATTCGCCGCATTCGTTGATCAGGACGTCAGCAACCCGTTCACCGACCATAACGGCCGAAATCGGAAGGTAACCCGACGACATGCCCTTTGCCATTGGCATCAGGTCCGGCTTGATATCGAACGTGTCGGAGCCGAACCAGTTGCCGGTACGGCCAAATCCGCAAATGACTTCATCTGCAATCAGAAGAATGTCGTATTTTTTGCAGATGCGTTGAATTTCCGGCCAGTAGGTTGATGGCGGAATGATCACGCCACCCGCACCCTGGATCGGTTCGCCGATGAAGGCGCCGACGCGGTCGACACCGAGTTCTTCGATTTTTTCTTCAAGCTTGCGTGCGGCAATCAGGCCGAATTCTTCGGGGGTATGATCGCCGCCTTCGCCGTACCAGTAAGGTTGATCGATATGCACAACATCAGGCAGCATCGGCCCGCCCTGTGAATGCATCCCGGCCATCCCGCCAAGCGATGCCCCGGCAATGGTCGAGCCGTGATAGGCGTTCTTGCGGCTGATGATGTAGGTGCGTTCCGGCTGGCCTTTAAGCTTCCAGTACTGGCGCACCATGCGCACGACCGTGTCGTTCGCTTCCGACCCGGAGTTGGCATAAAATACGTGGTTCAAACCATCGGGCGTGATTTCTGCAAGAACTTTGGAAAGCTCGATCGCAGGTGTGTTCGCACACTGGAAGAAGTTGTTGTAGTAGGGCAATTCCAGCATCTGGTTATAAGCGGCTTCGGCAAGTTCCTTGCGGCCATAACCGACATTGACGCACCACAAGCCAGCCATGCCGTCCAGATACTGTTTACCGTGCGAATCTTCGATGAAGACGCCTTTGGCGCGTGTAATCACGCGTGTGCCACGATTGTTAAGGTCGGCCGTATCGGTAAACGGATGAATGTGGTGCTGCTGATCGATATCCTGCCAATAGGCGGTTTTGTCGAAATTATTCATAACGTCTCCTGACAGCGATAGTCGCCTGCTTTGTGCGATATGTTGAACATCTGAGACAAGTGTTCGTTTTTTTGAACACCTTTGCAAGGGGAAATTTTATGAAACAATTTTGTCGTCTTGGCGTCAAATTTGATATGCACTGGTTGTTTCAAACCATTCTTAATATCCAATGCAATGATGTCGTGCGTTTATTTTGCAGTGCATTATTTGCACGATATATCGAACGAGGGGCTTGACCGCAATCATTGGGCGGGGCACGATGAAAAGTGAAATAAACAGGCTTTTCTGGGAGTATTAGACGATGAACAAGTCGTTCGTCGAAGACAGTAGGGCGGAAGCTCAACGATTCTTTGAAGCAAATCCGGATATAGAACTTGTCGAATTACTCATTCCTGATGTGAACGGAGTGTTCCGGGGCAAGCGAATCAGCAAGCAGAAGTTTCTTAAAAGCTTCCATGAAGGCATCAACATGCCGGGTTCTGTGTGTCTGGTGGATATCACCGGCGACAACCCGGAAGGTACCGGCATGCTTTGGTCCAGTGGTGATCAGGACAATATCGCCAAGCCAATCCCGGGAACCCTGCATGCGGTTCCCTATGGTGAGCTGCCGTTGGCACAGGTCATGATGAGCCTGTATAACTTGGACGGTACAAAATTCTTTGCCGATCCGCGCAACGTTTTGCAGGCGGTTGTGGATCGTCTGGCAGCGGATGGTTTCTATCCGACCGTGGCGCTGGAACTTGAATTCTATCTTGCCGATCAGAACGAACAAACTGCCGCACCCTTGCCACCCGCACCGCTTGGCGGCGGGATCGCGTCGGATGGTGTGCAGGTCTATGGCCTCCAGCAGATCGAGGATTTCGAAAAAGTCCTTCATGACGCGGTTGCCGAACTGAACCGTCAGGGCATTCCTGCCGATACAATCGTTGCCGAAGCAGGCCCCGGCCAGTTCGAGATCAATCTGGGTCATGTCAATGATCCGATGCAGGCGGCAGACCACGCGATGCAGCTTAAGCGCGTTGTCAAAGGTATTGCCTGGGATCATGGTGTGACCGCGACATTCATGGCAAAACCCTATTCCGATCAGGCGGGTAACGGATTGCACGTTCATGTGTCGCTGCGTGACGAGGAAGGAAACAACGCCCTGTCGCCCAAGGGCGACGAGGATGTTTCGGATCTCCTGTTGAACGCTATTGGTGGCTTGCAGGCGTCGATGTTTGAAAGCATGGCGATTTTTGCGCCAAATCCGAATTCCTACCGCCGGTTCCAGAACAAGGCCTATGCGCCGATGTCTCCAAACTGGGGGCTTAACAACCGTACGGTTGCCCTGCGTATCCCAGCCGGTAGCCCGCAAGCCGCGCGTATCGAACATCGTGTGTCGGGCGCGGATGCCAACCCGTATCTGGTTCTGGCCTGCGTTCTTGCAGGGATGCATTACGGCATCAAGAACAAGCTTGATCCAGGTGATCCGATTGTTGGCAACGGCTATGAACAGCATGGCGGCAAGATCGTCCCGCGCAGCATGATTTCTGCACTTGATCGTTTTGTCGAGGGTGACATCGTCAAGGAATATCTGGGGGAACGGTTTGTCGAGGTGTTCGATATCTGCCGACGTTCCGAATATGACGAATTCTTCTCGGAGGTCACGCCGCTTGAATACCGCTGGTATCTTGACGCGGTATAACGCCACTTTTGCAAAATGGTCGCCGAGAAGAGCGACCGACAGGGAAGAGACCGGATGTCACAAAAGGTTGGGGATCGCCTGAAAGCAGTACGTACCATGTACGGGCTATCCCAGCGTGAACTGGCGCGCCGCGCCGGTGTCACCAACAGCACGATATCGACGATTGAACAGAACCGGGTCAGCCCGTCGGTCGACAGTCTGGCCAAGGTTCTGGCAGGCATCCCTATGAGCCTGATCAACTTCTTTACGATTGATCTGGAAAACGGCGAGGAGATTTTCTTTCGCAAGGAAGACCTCGTCGAGCTTTCCGATGGCACCATGTCGATGCGTCTTGTCGGCGCAACACGCAAGGACCGCAATCTGCGCGTCCTTCATGAAATTTATCCGCCCGGCGGCGATACCGGCGACAATCTGATCGTCCAGAAGGGTGAGGAGGCCGGTGTTGTCGTCCGTGGCAAGCTTGAGGTCACGGTGGGCGAACGGGTTCAGGTTCTTGGACCGGGTGATGCCTATTACTTTAATGCGGAAATCCCGCACCGGTTTCGTAACGCGGGCGACATTGAATGCGAAGTCGTCAGTGCCGCGACACCACCGTCATACTGATTGCACAATCATCATGTTTGAATATCGCGCGGAACAAACAGCACGCGCGATCCGTCAGGAGGATTTCCGATGACAAACCAGTTGAATTTCGAACAGCTTAGAGCACAGACCGCCAGCCTGACGATCCGCAACAAGGCCTTTGTCAATGGCGTTTATGTCGATGCGGCATCGGGTAAAACGTTTGATTGCATCAGCCCGCGCGACGGCAAGATTTTGACCCAGGTCGCCGAATGCGATGTTGAAGACGTCAATCGCGCGGTGCAGTCCGCGCGTGTGGTCTTTGAAAAAGGCAGTTGGTCGGAAGCATCCCCGGGCAAGCGCAAGGCCGTCATGATGAAATTTGCCGATCTGATGGAAAAGCATGCAGCCGAACTGGCGCTGCTTGAAAGTCTTGATATGGGCAAACCGATCAGCCTTGCGGCGGGTGATGACATTCCGCTTTCCTATAAATGCATTCGCTGGTACGCCGAGGCGATTGACAAGATTTATGACGAGATTTCACCGGGCGAAGCACGCGCAATCGGTATGATCACGCGTGAACCGCTGGGCGTGGTGGCGGCAGTCGTACCATGGAACTTCCCGCTGATGATGGCGGTCTGGAAGCTTGGCCCGGCTCTGGCGATGGGTAACTCGATCATTCTCAAACCTGCCGAACAGTCGCCATTGACCGCGATCCGTGTTGCGGAGCTGGCGGTCGAAGCCGGTCTTCCGGCGGGTGTTCTGAACGTTCTGCCCGGCTTTGGACCGACAGCGGGTAAGGCGCTTGGTCTACATCCTGATGTTGATTGCGTGACTTTTACCGGTTCGGGCGAAGTCGGGAAACTGTTCTTGCAATATTCCGGTCAGTCGAACATGAAACGCGTCTGGCTGGAATGTGGTGGCAAAAGCCCCAATATCGTTCTGGCCGATTGTCCGGATATGGACGCGGCGGCCGAAGCGGCAGCAGGCGGAATTTTCTATAATCAGGGCGAGGTTTGCACGGCCGGTTCGCGCCTGATTGTTGAAGAAAGCATCAAGGATGAGTTCATCGAGAAAGTGGTTGCGGCAGGCCGCAAAATGCAGCCGGGTGACCCCCTGGACCCGAACAGTCAGATGGGCGCGATTGTCGATGAAAATCAGATGAACCGCGTTCTGGGCTATATAGAGAAGGGGGCGGCCGAGGGTGCAAAACTTTGCACCGGCGGCAAGCGTGCACGCACCGAGTCCGGTGGCTATTATGTCGAACCAACCGTTTTTGATGCGGTCAAAAACGACATGACAATCGCCAAGGAAGAAATCTTTGGCCCGGTTTTGTCGGTGATTTCGGTCAAGGACTGGAAAGAGGCTGTTCAGACGGCAAATGATACGCCATATGGACTTGCCGCAGCCGTATGGACGCGCGATATCAACAAGGCGCATCTGGCCGCGAAAAAACTGCGTGCCGGTCTTGTCTGGGTCAATTGCTGGGACGGTGGATCCATCACCATGCCGTTTGGCGGTTACAAGCAATCGGGCACCGGTCGTGACCGTTCGCTGCATGCGATGGACAAATATTGTGAAATCAAGTCGACCTGGATTGCACTGGGCGACGCCTGAGGTTGGGAAAGGACAAGGGGACGAATTATGAGCAGTACCGGGGTTATTGATACCAAAGGCGGCGACAACGCTTTTACTGCGAAATCCGTGCATCAGAATACCAGCGAGCCGATGTATTCCGGTGCGCTGTCATTCATGCGCCGCAAATATACCCGTGATCTTACGGGCATTGATGTTGCGGTGACCGGTATTCCCTTTGATCTTGCAACGTCGAGCCGCCCTGGTACGCGCCTTGGACCGCAGGGGGTGCGCCGTGCTTCGGTGAACCTTGCATGGGCACCACATTTTCCGTCCGGGCGCGATATCTTTGGCGAACTGGCCGTGATTGACTATGGCGATATGGTCATCGATCCCGGTTATCCGCATAAAATCCCGGAAATGATCGAGGATCACGCACGCGATATCGTCAGTTCCGGGGCAAAGATGTTGACGATCGGCGGCGACCATTTCATCAGCTATCCGATCCTGAAGGCCCATGCCGAAAAGTACGGTAAGGGTATATCGCTTATTCAGTTCGACGCCCATTCCGACACTTGGGAAGACGATGGTGATCGGATCGATCACGGGACCATGTTCTGGCATGCGGCAAAGAACGGCATTGTCGATGCGTCGAAATCCATTCAGGTCGGTATCCGTACGCACAATGAATCGACCCACGGATACAACATCCTTTACGGGCCAGATGTGCAGGCGATGTCGATTGATCAGATCGTGGCCAAAATCAAGGACGTGGTGGGTGACAATCACGCCTATATCACCTTTGATATCGACGGGCTTGACCCGTGCTATGCACCGGGCACGGGCACGCCGGTTCTGGGCGGCCTGACCAGCCATCAGGCGGTTTCGATCCTGCGCGGTCTTGCGGGGGGGATCAATCTGATCGGCTCGGACGTGGTGGAAGTTTCCCCGCCTTATGATGTATCGGACATCACATCGCTTGCCGGTGCGACGATTGCTTGGGAAATGCTGAATATCCATGCGGTGAACCGAAAGCCGTAATAGCAAGATCACAAAGATTTCAAAGCGGGCCGGTATTTTAACACTACCGGCCCTTTGCTTTTTACGGCTGCTGTGATGTTATTGCGCTTAATCAGTGTATTGGAGGAAAGACATGAAACCGGTTTCTATTTCGCTTTTGACGATTTGTGGCATTGATGAACTGCCAACCCATCAAACCCGGTCGGTTTCGCATGTGCTTTCGGTCCTTGATCCGGAAAGACCGGACCCCGATGCATTCGCGGCTTATGCCCCCCATGAACGTACCATTTTGCGGTTCCACGATATCATTGATGAACTGCCCGGTCAGATGGCTCCGACGGTCGCCCATGTCGAAGAGGTTCTCGCCTTTGGTGAGGGACTCAAAAACACCGTCGATGCCCGTAAGGACGGCCATTTGCTGGTGCATTGCCATATGGGCGTTTCACGTTCGACAGCAGCGATGCTGACGCTAATGGCGCAAACCCAGCCCGATGCAAACGAAGATGAACTTTTTGCAACCCTTCGTGCCATGCGTCCGATTGCCTGGCCAAATTCGCGGATGATTGCCTTTGCTGATAATCTGCTTGGTCGGGACGGTAAGCTGACGGCTGCCCTTAACCGGCATTATCGCTATCAGCTTGAACATGACGATCATTTCGAGGAATGGATGACATCGCTTGGCCGTGCGCGTGAAGTGGCACTTGGGAAAGCGGCCTGAGTGTGTCTTAGATAAGCTGGATTAAGCCACTTTGTTCGCGAAGTGGCTTTTCCTTTGCCTGATGAATTGAATCGATTTAAAAACGTCGCGTCCCACAGCAAATGATAATGCCCGCAACCCGTTTGCGGGCGATATAAACGGAGAAACGCTATGAGCGCAAAAGCAGTTTGCCTTGGGGAATTGCTGATCGATTTTGTTCCGACCGTAACTGGCACCGGCCTTGCCGATGCGCCGGCATTTGCCAAGGCCGCAGGTGGTGCGCCGGGCAATGTGGCTGTGGGATTGCAGCGGCTTGGAATTGAAACGGGTTTTATCGGCAAGCTTGGCGATGATGCATTCGGTCATTTTCTGGTCGATACGCTCAAAGCCGACAATGTCGATACATCGGGCATTGTCCTGACCAAGGAAGCCCTGACGGGCCTTGCGTTTGTTTCATTGCGGGCCGATGGCGAACGTGAATTTTCTTTCTATCGCAGCCCGTCGGCCGACATGCTGTTGTCGCCGTCCGATCTGGATCAGGACATGCTGAAGGGATGCGCGCTGTTTCACTATGGCACGCTTTGCATGATCGACGATGATCCGCGCGCGGCGACGGTTGCGGCCATCGACATTGCACGTGAAAACGGCGCGATCATTTCATGTGATCCGAACCTGCGCCTGCCGCTTTGGCCCAGTGCCGATGCCGCCCGTGATATGCTGCGTCTTGCGATTACCAAGGCGGATATTGTGAAAATTTCTGACGACGAAGTCGCCTTTATCACCGGCAAGGATGATCTTGAAGCAGGCGTTCGTGAATTGTGGTGCGATCACTGGAAACTGATGATCGTGACGTCGGGCCCGAAAGGCAGCCGGTTCTTTACACCTGATTTCGAAGGTTCGGCCGATCCGTTCAAGGTCACGGCTGTCGACGCGACCGGAGCAGGGGACGGTTTTACTGCCGGTTTCCTGTCACGTTTGTTGAAAGATCCGCAATTGCTGGAATCCGCGGAAAAGGTCGAGGCAGCATGCCGTTTTGCCAATGCGGTAGGTGCAATAACAGCCACCAAACGCGGTGCGATTGCTGCCCTCCCGACCGAAGCGCAGGTTTCGGAATTTCTTTCTGCAAACTGATTAACCGGTTAATATCCGTGGTGATGGCAATCCTGTTCCCGCCGGATTGCCATCAAAATGTCCCACAAACTGTCCCACAAATGGTCGCATCGGCGTGTTAGTGTTTTGACATGACGTCGATATTGTTTGCTATCTGTTTGAAGCCGAGGGTGGAATGTCCACAGAAAATCTGACGACCTGTTGGGAAAAGCTTGATCGACTGGGCGCGGAAGTTTCCAAGAACCTTAATTTACGCAAAGCCTTTGCCGATGATCCGGCGCGGTTTGCGCGTTTCCATGTCACGCAGGACGATCTGTTTATCGATTATTCGAAAAACCTGATCACCGATGATGTGATGGCCGCATTACGTGAATTGGCGGAAACGGCCAATGTTGAAAACTGGCGCGAACGGATGTTTGCAGGTGATCGGATCAATATCACTGAAAACCGCGCTGTTCTTCATACGGCACTTCGCAATCTGGATGGCAATCCGGTGATGGTCGATGGCAAGGACGTTATGCCTGATGTCAAGGACGTCTTGGTACGTATGAAACGCTTTGCCGCGCGTGTGCATACCGGCGACTGGAAAGGCCATACCGGCAAGGCGATCACCGATGTGGTCAATATCGGGATTGGCGGTTCCGACCTTGGCCCGGTCATGGTGAACGAGGCACTCCGTCCGTATCATATCGACGGTATTCGCTGCCATTTCGTTTCCAACGTCGATGGCGCGCATATCGTTGATACGCTCAAAGACCTTGATGCGGAAACGACGCTTTTCATCATTGCATCCAAGACCTTTACCACCGACGAAACCCTGACCAATGCCTATTCGGCGCGCGACTGGCTTGTTGGTTTGCTGAAAGACGAGGGTGCTGTTGCCAAGCATTTTGTCGCGGTATCGACTGCCTTGGACAAGGTTGCTGAATTCGGTATTGATACCGACAACGCGTTTGGTTTCTGGGACTGGGTCGGTGGGCGGTACAGCCTTTGGTCGGCTATCGGCTTGCCGATCATTCTGGCGGTTGGTTACGAGAAATTCGAAGAATTGCTGCGCGGTGCGCAGGCGATGGATAATCATTTTCGTTCAGCCCCGCTTGAGCGCAACATTCCGGTGACGCTGGCCTTGATCGGGGTGTGGTATCGCAATGTTCTGGGCGCGTCCAGTCAGGCAATCCTGCCTTATGACCAGCATCTTTCACGTCTGCCGGCTTATTTGCAGCAGGCCGATATGGAAAGTAATGGCAAGTCGGTTACCCGCGATGGCAAGCCGATCTATTACGAAACCGGCCCGATCATCTGGGGTGAACCGGGTACCAATGGCCAGCATGCCTTTTATCAGCTGATCCATCAGGGCACGGAACTGATCCCGGTTGATTTCATCGTTGCGGCGAATGCGCTGCATCCATTGGCAAACCATCATGACAAGTTGGTGGCGAATTGCTTTGCACAGGCCGAAGCCCTGATGCGCGGCAAGACCGAGGCCGAAGTACGTGACGAACTTGCCGGTGGCAATCTGACCCCGGCCGAGATTGATGTGCTGGCACCGCAAAAGATCTTTGCCGGGAACAAACCCAGCACAATGATCCTTTACAAGCAGCTTGATCCCTTTACGCTGGGACGTCTGGTTGCAATGTATGAACATAAAATCTTTGTTCAGGGGATTATCTGGAACGTCAATTCCTATGACCAGTGGGGGGTCGAACTTGGCAAACAGCTTGCCAAGGAATTGCTGCCAATGGTTCAGGGGAATGAAACTGCCGATAGCCGTGACGCTTCAACCGCCGGTCTGATCCATCAGTTGCATGCCCTTCGGGGTTAATTTTGATCCGACAAATCTGTGGATTTATGGGGCGGTGTCAGCCTGACTGGCACCGCCCCTGATATTTGCGCGATGATCCCGACAACGGGCAGAGCAATATTTGACATCGTCCCAGCAATTACGCCATTTGCGCCTCCAGGCAAACGGTCGATTACAGGTCAGGCAGGTTTTGTGTGGCAGGGCTGATTTTGTCGGCCTTTGACCATTGGCATTTCGGCGCATCCCAAATTACCCGATCAGTGTCTCGATCATGGCATGGGCCGCGCATTTTCCGCTGCGCCATGCGGCTTCCACCCTTGCACCAAGACACCAATCGCCCGCAGCAATGACGCGCCCGTTCATGCCGCTAAGATGACTTTTTCCAAGCGATTTGATCGTGCGGGCATATCGCCAGCGATGCGTGTTTACGGACACCACATCGGGAAGCTTTGCACCGCTAGCTTTATGCAGTTTTTCAAGCAGAAGGAATGCGATGCGTTCCTTGTCTTCTTCCAGGTGATCACGTGACCATTCCGGACTTGCGTGCAGAACCCAAAGATCAGGTGAAGGTCGATGGATCAGATCACGGTGATCGCCATTGCGTGCCGCCCAGCTGATCGCAGGATCGGGATGGATCATGGCATCAAATGCCGTGGGCAACGGTTTGGCAAATGCAATCATTGCTGCCCAGCACGGTGCCATTTCCACATCCGCAATGGGATCAAATCTTGGGGCAAGTGGTTGCAGAAGCTCTGCGGTTTGCGGGGCAGGGGCGGTAACAATCACACCGTCAAATGGCCCGAATTCACCATCCAGATCGTCATGCAGGATAAAGCTGCGTGGTCCGGCGGTTTCGATACAGGTAATACGGTGTTCTTTGCGGATTTCAAACGGATCAAGCAGCGGGGTGATCAGTTTGTTCATTTGCGGTGACCCCTGATACCAGATATCTGCGGCCGTATTTGTACGTTTCAAAGCCGATGCCGGTGCCCCTGCGGTTGCGTTTTCACCACGAAGGAGATGTGGTTGCCATTTCCGAACGGATTTTTGATGTTCGGCCTGTTGTAGGAATGATTGAAATTCCGGATGCAGCGCCGTGACATATTGGGCGCCATGATTGAAATTGCCCAATTCGGTACGACGTGTTGCAAGTCGCCCTCCGGCACCACGGCTTTTTTCAAAAACCGTTACGCAAAAGCCGACTGCATGAAGTGTGGCCGCCGCCCGAAGGCCGGCCATTCCCGCACCGATCACGGCAATATTCATTGGGGCCATTTTGTTGTTCCTGTTCGAACCTTGTGAACCTTTTCCTCCTTACGTCAAAAGTCGTTGTTTGGAGCATCAACACCCCGAAGATATTTATGAAACTGTCATCGTCAGGTCATTAAACCGTTACGCATTGTCCGCAGTTTGTCTGCCACGGTTCATCCAGTTTTCAGGGGGAAATATGCGTTATTCTTTGATGGCCACGGTGGCATTTTCGGTTATGCTCGGTGCCTGCGGCACCACGACAACGTCAAAAAACATGGTAATGGCCGTTGATACGGCATCGCCTGCCGCCAAGCCGCTTTCAATCGTGCCGATGGGCGACTATCGCACCGGCATGTTTGACGAAGGGGCCGCGGAAATTCCGGCTTTTGACCCGGTGACCAAACGCATATTCGTAGTCAATGGTGGCGACAAGTCGATTGATATTCTTGATATGTCGGACCCTGAAACACTTGCAAAAATCGGTTCGGTCAAGCTTTCGACATGGGGTAAGGCGGCAAACAGCGTTGCCGTTCATGGCAATATTGTCGTAGCGGCTGTCGAGAATGACGACAAACAGGCACCGGGCAAGGCCGTGTTCTTTAACACGGATGGTGATTTCATTGCGGCTGTAACTGTCGGTGCATTGCCCGACATGATCAAATTTACTCCGGATGGCAAGCACGTTCTGGTCGCGAACGAAGGCGAGCCGAACGATGCATTCGACAATGACCCGGAAGGCAGTGTTTCGATTATCCCGGTATCGGGAAATCTCACCGATCTGTCAGATGCCGATGTTCGCACGGTAAACTTTGGCTTCCTCAATGATGTGGACCTGCCTTATGGCATGCGGACATCAAACCCGGGAACGTCGACCGTGGCACAGGATGTCGAGCCGGAATATATCGCCGTCTCAAAAGACAGTAAAACGGCTTATGTTTCACTTCAGGAAAACAATGCGGTGGCGATCATTGATATTGAAACCGCAAACGTTGTCCGGGTTGCCGGTCTTGGCTTCAAGGACCATTCGGTCAACGCATTTGATGCCAGCGACAAGGACGGCAAAATCAACATCCGTACATGGCCTGTGATGGGCATGTATATGCCAGACACGATCGATGCTATCGAAATCGGCGGCAAAACCTGGGTCCTGACGGCAAACGAAGGCGACTCACGCGACTATGACGGCTACAGCGAAGAAACCCGCGTCGGAAAACTGACCCTTGATCCGGTCGCCTTCCCGAATGCCGCAACCCTGCAAAAAGATGAAAACCTCGGTCGCTTGAAAACGACCACTGCGCAGGGCGATACGGATGGTGATGGCGATTTCGATGTGATCTACAGCTATGGGGCACGTTCGTTCTCGGTCCTGAATGCGAATGGCGACATGGTCTTTGACAGTGGCGACAAGTTCGAACAGTTCATGGCGGCCAATTACGAGAGAGTTTTCAACGCATCGAACACTGAAAACTATAGCCGCGATAACCGTTCGGATGACAAAGGCCCGGAACCCGAAGGTCTGGCAACCGGCTACGTTAATGGCACACCTTATGCCTTTATCGGTCTGGAACGTCAGGGCGGATTTATGGTCTATGATCTGACCAATCCGACTAATCCGCAATTTGTCACCTATCATTCAGATCGTCGTTTTTCCGGCAATCCGGAAGCAGACACCGCAGGTGAACTTGCCCCGGAAGGTATGCTGTTTGTCGAAGCAAAGGATAGCCCCACCGGCAATGCCATGCTGATCGTGGCAAGCGAAGTATCGGGCAGTACAAAAGTTTATGACCTGAAATAGGTTTTTAAGCTGCTGTATATAAAGAGATTTCACCTGAAAAGCCGGGGATTTTGTCCTCGGCTTTTTCAATTATGTCCGGTGCTTGGTAAAATGGTTCAATCCTGTAACGTTATGCACTAAACTCCGCGCCACGGTCCGGTTCCGGGCTTGTCGACCGAAGGGAGGCGGAGACTGAGTACGCGACGTGAACCCCATATTCTGGTTGTCGATGACGATCAGGAAATCCAGAAGCTCCTGAAAAAATTCCTGCTCCAGCACGGGTTTCGTATCACCACCGTTTCCGACGGGGCGGAGATGCATCGTGCGCTTCGTGACTGGAATATCGATCTGGTAATCCTTGATATCATGTTGCCCGGCGAGGATGGTTTTGCGCTCTGCCGGGATGTGCGCCGTAATTCCAAGGTGCCGATTGTCATGCTGACTGCGGTGGGCGAGGATACAGATCGTATTCTTGGTCTTGAACTGGGTGCAGATGACTATCTGACCAAGCCGTTCAATCCGCGTGAATTGCTGGCCCGTATTCGTGCCGTTTTCCGCCGTTTTGAAACTGGTACCGTGACACAGGTCCATCACGAAGAAACCAAAACCCAGAAAATCCTGTTTGCCGACTGGACGCTCGATATCGGATCACGTGAATTGCGCGATCTTGATGATGTGGCGGTGCATTTGTCGACCGGGGAGTTTTCGCTGTTGCTGGCGCTGGTCAAGCATAACAAGCGTGCGCTTTCGCGTGAACAGCTTGTTGATATCGTACGCGGGCAAAGCTCTATCCCGTTTGACCGCAGTATCGATATCCAGATCAGTCGCCTGCGCCGCAAAATTGAAAAAGATGCCAAAAACCCCAAACTGATTAAAACGGTGCGCGGGATCGGCTATCAGTTCTGTGCCGATACGAGGACCGTCTAGGAATTCGATCCATGACAGATCAGATTGGTGCGATTTCCGAATATATGCGGCGGTTCAAGCCCCGCACGCTGGGCGGACGCATCTTTATGATCATGATGGTCGGCGGTGTCATCATCGCGGGCATCAGTTCAATCGCATCGAAATACATCATCGAACGGAGCGAGCGGATCAGCCGAGCCTATACTTTGGGCTTTACCATTCGCGAATTGATCCTGATTGCCGAAAGTCCGGAGTTACAGGGAAATATCGTTGATATAGCCGCGCGTGACGGGCTTTCTGTTCGTGTTCTGCCATCTGACGATATCGGTACCATTCTTCTGTTTTCGCGCCCGGCACAACATATCGCAATGCCCGCACGTCTGGCCGATACGGGCTGGCCGACATCGGTAAAGGTCCATTTTCGGCGCGGGCGTCTTGGCGCGGAACAGCGCCACCTGATTGAAACCGCCGAAAATCCCAGTCTGTTTTTTGCCGGCCTATCGCGCGAAATAGCGCGTCAGGGACTTGAGGCTCGCGTTGAAATCATGTTGCCATCCGGCATGCGAATGCTGTTGTCTCATCCGGTGCTGTGGTCCGACTATGCATCGCCATCCATGGTTTTTCTGATCTTTCTGGTCGGGGTTGTTGCCGTGTTGGCGGTGTTTGCCGCTTTGGCCGATCTTCTGGCCGGTCCCTTCAAGAATTTGACCGAGGCGATCATTCGCCAGGGGGATGAAGTTGAAGGCCCCCCGGTGGAGGAGCGGGGGCCGACCGAAGCCCGGTCAATGGCCGCAGCATATAATGGATTGCGGGAACGGATTTCACGGATGCTGGGTGACAGAACCCGTATGCTGGCCGCAATTTCACACGATTTGCGCACGCCCAGCACGCGCCTGCGTCTGCGTGCAGAATTTATCGAAAATGAAGAATTGCGTGAAACCGTGTTGCGCGATCTTGACGAAATGGACGGGCTTCTCAACGATGCACTCGATTTCCTTGGTGACTGGATTAGCAAGGAAGAAGAGCGCACAGTTGACTTCACATCGGTTCTCGAAGCGATTTGTGACGATTATGCCGATCTTGGCCGTCCGGTAAGTTTCGAGGGACCGCAGCCGCTTCGTTTCAGTTCGGTTCACACCGTATTTGGCGGCGGGGACGAGGCGCATTCGTTTGGTGACAAGCGCAGCATCCGTCTGACCTGCCGGCCCGGAACATTAAAACGTGCCTTCACCAATCTGATCGAGAATGCGCTGAAATACGGTTACCGTGCCTATGTCAGTCTGGATGCGACGGCCGACACGGTGCTAGTGTCCATTCGGGACGAAGGACCGGGAATCGCCGCGGAACATCAGGAGGATGTCTTTCTGCCGTTCTTCCGTGTCGAAGGATCACGCGCACGCACCACCGGTGGCAGCGGCCTTGGTCTGTCGATTGTAAAAACGGTCATCGATGCACACGACGGGACGATACGATTACGCAATCTGCCCCGACGCGGGTTGGAAGTCACGATTGCTTTGCCGCGGCGCGTCGACAAAGGTTGAAAACAAAACGACCCGGGAATTCCGGGCCGTTTTGTTCGAAGGTCATACCATATACAAGAACGGCGGGCGGCCCCCAGAACCGCCCGCCGATCAGATCAGATCCGAAGTTCCGTTACCGGATCAAACAGACTGATCTGAGACATGTCGGCCGAGAATGTCATCATCTCGCCCGGTTGCGGTGCCCGGTCAGGCCGGACACGTGCAACGATTTCCTTTCCGCCGATTTCGACAACGGTCATGGTGTCAGCACCGGTCGGTTCAATAACCTCGACCTTGCAGTCGAAATTGACATACTGGCTGCCCGGTTCATCAGAACCGGTACGCTTGTGCGTCAAACCTTCCGGACGGATGCCGAAAACGACATCTTTCCCGACATAGCTCTGATAGCTTTCCGGCGCATCTTTCAGCGGCAGAATGATCGGGTCGTTATCGCGTTTGATCGATACGGCCAGATTGCCATTGTCATTGATCAGGGTTGCGTTGATGAAGTTCATCGACGGCGAACCGATAAAGCCAGCAACAAAGATGTTGTTCGGGCGTTCATAGATGTTCTGCGGCGTATCGAACTGCTGCAGAATGCCGTCTTTCATGACCGCAATGCGCGAGGCAAGGGTCATGGCTTCGATCTGGTCGTGGGTGACGTAAACGATGGTGGCACCCAGACGCTGATGCAGTTTCTTGATCTCGGTGCGCATATCGACGCGCAGCTTGGCATCAAGGTTCGACAGCGGTTCGTCAAACAGGAAGATGTCCGGATCGCGAACCAGTGCACGGCCCATCGCAACGCGCTGGCGCTGACCACCCGAAAGCTGGGATGGCTTGCGATCCAGCAGGGCTTCGATCTGTAGCAGTTTGGCGACATCGGCAACCGCCTTGTCACGTTCTGCTGCCGAAACACCACGGATTTCAAGGCCGAAGGTGATGTTCTTGCGAACGGTCATGTTCGGGTAAAGCGCGTAGGACTGGAACACCATGGCGATGTTTCGGTCCTTGGGGTGAACATCGTTGATCACGCGATCACCGATGCGGATTTCCCCGTCGCTGGAACCTTCCAGACCTGCGATCAGGTTAAGAAGGGTCGATTTGCCGCAACCCGACGGGCCGACCAGAACGAGGAACTCGCCGTCTTCAATAGCAATATTGATTTCTTTGAGAACCTCGACAGGACCGAAGGCCTTGCGAACTTTATCAAGGGTGAGTGATGCCATTTGCTTATCCCTTCACCGAACCGGCGGTCAGGCCGCGGACGAAGTATTTTCCGGCCAGAACATAAACAAGCAGGGTCGGCAGGCCGGTCAGCAGGGCTGTGGCCATATCGACATTGTACTGTTTCACGCCGGTCGTGGTGTTGACGATATTGTTGAGTGCGACAGTCATCGGCGCATTATCGCCAGAGGCGAAGGAAGCACCGAAAAGGAAGTCATTCCAGATCTGGGTAAACTGCCAGATGACCGACACGACGATGATCGGTGTCGAAATCGGCAGAATGATACGCCAGAAAATGGTGAAGAAACCTGCGCCGTCGATGGTGGCTGCCTTCACCAGTTCATCCGGGATCGAAACATAGTAATTGCGGAAGAACAGGGTGGTGAAGCACAGGCCGTAAACGACATGCACAAGAACAAGACCGGTGGTCGAGCTGGCAAGGCCAAGTGACCCCAGAACCTGTGACATCGGCAGCAGCACAACCTGGAACGGAATGAAGCAACCAAACAGCAGCAGGGCAAAGACGATATTAGCCCCTTTAAAACGCCATTTGGTCAGGGCATATCCGTTGATCGCACCAAGGAAGGTCGAAATCAGAACCGCCGGAACCGCCATTTTGACCGAATTCCAGAAGTAAATTTTGATGCCTGAACATTCAACGCCGACACAGGCTTCATTCCACGCATAGTTCCAGGCATCGAACGTGATGACGCGCGGCAGCGAAATGAGTGAGCCTTCCCGGATTTCATCGAGCGACTTCAACGAGGTCGAAATCATCACGAAAAGCGGGAACAGATAGTAGGCTGCGAACAGGATCAGAACGAGATATAGCAACCCGCGCAGTATGGTATGTTTCCAGCCTGCGTCGTGGCTGTAATGCTGAATATCAGCCATTTTTCTTGCCTCCGCGCAGTTCGGAATACAGATACGGCACAATGATCGCCATCACGGTCGCCAGCATCATCATGGCACTTGCTGCACCAACGCCCAGCTGGTTGCGCTGGAAGGCCATCGTGTACATGAAGGTTGCCGGAAGATCGGACGAATAGCCGGGGCCGCCGCCGGTAAGTGCAATGACGAGGTCGAAGCTTTTAACGGCCAGATGGGCCAGAACGACAATGGCACTGAGGAAAACCGGACGGATCGACGGAATGATAATCCCGAAATAGATGCGGGGCAGGCTGGCACCATCCATATAGGCTGCGCGAATGATGTCCTGATCGACGCCGCGCAATGCCGCAAGGAACATTGCCATAACAAAACCCGATGCCTGCCAGACGGCTGCGATCACGACCGTGTAGATCGCCATGTCCGAATTGACCAGCCAGTCGAATTTGAAACTGGTCCAGCCAAGGTCATGCATCATGCTTTCCAGGCCAAGGCCCGGATTGAGAAGCCATTTCCAGACGGTACCCGTCACGATGAAGGACAGGGCCATCGGATACAGGAAAATTGTGCGAAGGACGCCTTCGGCGCGGATGCGCTGATCAAGAAGAACTGCAAGCAGGCAGCCAAGAAACAGGCAGATAACAATAAAGAGACCGCCGAAAATCAGCAGGTTCTCGATGGCAACATGCCAGCGTTCCATTTGCCACAGACGTTCGTATTGCCGCAGGCCGGCCCAATCCCAGACCGGAAGCATGCGCGATTTCGAAAACGCCATATAGCCTGTCCACAGGATGAACCCGTAGACGAAAAACAGGGACGCAGCAAAGGACGGTGCAACAACGATCTTGGAAAGATGACGCTGGATGCTGGCCGTCAGGTTGCTTTCGGTGCTTGAAGAAGCCCCCATACCCTTTGCCTCAAACAATTAAAGTAGCGGGAATCCGGCCCCGGAAATGTCCGGGGCCGGTGCGTCGTCAGTCAATGTGACTGTACAGGTCAGATGAGATTAGTCTTTGGCCAGTTCAACAGCTTCGACCAGCCGCGAGACGGCTTCGTCAGACGACATGTCGGAGTTGAAATGTGCGGTTACGACGTCAATGATCGCACCCGAAAGATGACCGCGAAGAGCCATGCCGTGTGCCATCGACGGAAGGAACCCGCCTGCGTCCTGGGCAGCCAGAAGGTCAGCCTCGGATTTCTTCGCACAATCGTCAAATTTGTCGAGCGGAACGCCAAGACGTGCCGGGATCGAGCCTTTGAGAAGGTTGAAGGTTTCCTGGAATTTCTGGCCAACGATCAGTTCTGCAAGCAGTTTCTGGCCTTCTACCTTGTCATCGCCCGAAACATTGAACATCGCAAAGCTGTCAACGTTGAACAGGTAGCCGTGTTCGGACGGGGTTGCCGAACAGATGAAGTCTTTGCCCGGGACTTTGCCAGCAGCAAGGAATTCGCCTTTTGCCCAGTCCCCCATGATCTGCATGGCGGCATCGCCATTCATGACCATAGCTGTTGCAAGGTTCCAGTCACGACCCGGGAAGTCGGCATCGACATAACCGCGGATTTTGCGCATCTGGTCGAATACGGCTTTCATCGTGTCGGATTTCAGCGCGTCTTCGTCGAGATCAACCAGGGCTTGCTGGTAGAATTCCGGGCCGCCAAGCCCAAGAACGACGGTTTCAAAGACGGTTGCATCCTGCCACGGCTGACCACCATGGGCGACAGGCGTGATGCCGGCCGCTTTGAGCTTGTCAGCAAGGGCGTTGAATTCGTCCCAGGTTTTCGGCGCTTCGGTGGCACCAACTTTGGCCAGCAATTCCGGGTTTGCCCAGATCCAGTCAACACGGTGAATGTTTACAGGAACGGCAACATAATCGCCTTCATACTTCATGACGCTCTGAATAGCTGGCGGAATGACTTTGTCCCAGCCTTCTGCTTCGGCAACGTCATTCAGATCGGCAAGTGCACCCTGTTCTGCCCAATCCTGGATCGCCGGGCCTTTAAGCTGAACAGCGGCCGGGGCATCGCCCGACAGAACGCGCGAACGCAGCACGGTCATTGCGGCGTCACCGCCACCACCGGCAACCGGGCTATCAACCCATTTGCCACCACGTGCTTCGAAATCTTCTTTCAGGGCAGAGACCGCTTTGGCTTCACCGCCCGAGGTCCACCAATGCAGGACTTCGGCAGTCGGTTCGGCATGTGCGAAGCTTGCAGTCGCGAGAGCAGAGAACGCCACACCGGTGGCGAGAATGGTTTTGCGCAGATTCATTTAGGTTTCCTCCCTGGCTTTAAACCAATTGCAGCGACAACATGCTGCCAAGGGGGACCCTTTGCACTCACAAAACTGTAACAGGGCGTTTCCAGAATGCGAACTGAAACAAACTGTTACAAAAATAGCATGGTAGTCCTGAATTATATTGCACGGCAGCAAGAAAAATTAGCGTATTTCGCCGCAAGACAGTTATTCCAATGATGCACAACTGAATGAAATGTGTCCGTATTTGTAACAGCTTGGAAAAGGCGTGCCGGTGCAATTTGAATTCAGCATGCGTCCTCCGGAGAAGGCGGGAAAAGCTCTGCGAGAGGGTGAGGGACTTTAGTATTGATACTGTGCTGCTCTTGGCATCGTGCCAGAGATGCCAAGATACCTTGACATGGAACAGTTTGGCATTATTAATCGCCGCCATGAAAAACGTTATTTGCCTGTTTGCTGATTTCTATTACGGCCCTGCCACATAAGGCGGGAGCGTTTTTCTATGTTCAACCGCTGCGTCGTCGGCGGTTGATTTATAAGGCAGGCACCGGCATCGCAGCTCTTCGGAGACAGACGATGCCTTTTTTATTTCCAGATCACCCGACCATCGGGATTTTCGGGTTCGGCGCCTTTGGTTGTTTGACCGCCCGGCATCTGGCAGATCATTTTCCGGTTTTGGTACATGATGTTAATCCTGATGCGGTTTCGGCATACGTGTCGGAAGCAGCGCATGGAAACATTCGGGCGGCTGATATTCTAAGCGTGGCGAAATGCGATATCGTCATTCTGGCCGTCCCCGTTACGGAAATGAGATCTGTGATCGCGACGATTTCACCATATTTGCGTAAGGGGGCGATTGTTCTGGATGTCGGGTCCGTGAAAATGGAACCAGCGCAGGCAATGCTTGAAGGGCTTCCCGATCATGTCGAGATCATCGGTACCCATCCGTTGTTTGGTCCGCAAAGTGCGCGGGACGGTATTTCCGGGCTCAAAATTGCGATATGCCCTGTGCGGGGATACAAATTTCGCCGGATTGCCGCGTTCCTGCGCCTTGTTCTGCGGCTCAAGGTTTTTGTTGTTACTCCGGAGGTCCATGACCGCGAGGCCGCGGTCGTGCAGGGTGTAACGCATCTCATTGCCAAGGTTCTTGCCCGGATGGATCCATTGCCTGTGCGCATGACAACAGCAAGCTTTGACTTGCTGGTCAAGGCCACCGAAATGGTGCGCTACGACGCGCCCAGCGTTTTCTGGGCGATTGAAAACGAGAACCCCTATGCCGGTGCCGTGCGGGAACAGTTCTTTGAATTGGCAATGGGGGTACGTGATCAGCTAGCGGGTGATAAATGTGTGGTTGCCGCGGGAATGGCGAAATGAGATTTTTGCCGTGCGTGGCTATGTTGCGTTGCCGCATGGGGGCGAAGGCTGAAATATATGATTCATTTCAATTTTTCCTGTGATGAAGGCTACAAGTTTCACAATTGAACCCATTCAATTGTGACGTTTTGGAATAGATGATGTGCAATCTTTGGCGGTTGAGATATATGGCACTTGGGAGCATATTGCATTGCAGAAAGCGAAGTGATGAACGCGCCGACCAAAAGCGGAAGACCCGCAGGCTAGCGTTCTTATTCTTAAACCAAGGAGGTTCAACATGTTCCTGTCCAGTATTCTCGTTGCTGTTCGCCGTTGGGCCTATGCACGCTCTGTCGCGAACGAACTCTACAATCTCGACAAGCGTGATCTGGATGATGTCGGGATTTCCCACTGGCAGATCAAAGACGTAGCGCGCAAAGCTGCTCGTGACGCGATCGCTTAAGCCAGACTGAATTTCGACAGCGCCAGTTTGTAGGCAGCTGTGTAAGCAGAAGCCGGACATTTCGTCCGGCTTTTTGTTTTTCTGTCTTCTGAATACGCCGCTGTATTTCAGATGATCCCGGCTACCACAGGCTTGCCTGATGTGATGGCTTTGGGATTTTTCCGGTATCCATCTGTGTCAGGAAATGCTCGGCCTGTTCGATTAGTGCCGTTTTACTGTTCCCATTCATACGCGACCAATTGCGATATGGCATAGCAAGGCGCGGATTTTTGCCGAGTTTATCGACGTTACGATCCAGGAAGTGCCAGTAAAGTGCGTTAAAGGGGCATGCATCGGGCCCTGTGTTCTTATTGGGACTGTATTGGCAAGCCGTACAGTAATCAGACATCCGGTTGATGTATTTTCCACTCGCAGCATAGGGCTTGGACGCCATTTTTCCCCCGTCGGCATAAAGTGCCATGCCAAAGGTGTTGGGAAGTTCCACCCACTCAAATGCGTCGATATAAACTGCCAGATACCATTCACAGACTTCCTTTGGATCCAGACCGGATAGAAGCGCAAAGTTGCCAATCACCATCAATCGCTGAATGTGATGTGCGTAGGCATTGTCCAGCGTTTCGGTGATGGCGTGATGCAGGCAGTTCATCCCAACATTCCCATCCCAGAAAAAGGCGGGTAGGGGGCGTCTGGCATCGAAATAACTGCCTTTTCCGTAATCGGGCCCCATATGCCAGTAAAGCCCGCGCACATATTCGCGCCAGCCAAGGATCTGACGAATAAAGCCCTCGACGGCGTTGATTGGTATCTTGCCGACGCGATAGGCATTTTCAGCGGCACGGCATACTTCATCGGGGAGCAAAAGCCCGACATTGATATAGCCGCTTAGAAGAGAGTGATAAACAGTGCTGCTTTTTACAGTCATCGCATCCTGATAGTCACCAAATAGCGGCAATCGATGTTCTATAAAGTGATCAAGGACTGTAAGCGCATCGCGTCGGGTAACCGCCCAGCCGAAACTTTCGTGATCCCCGCAGGCATTCGGGAAATCCTGTTTAACCCGGTTGAGCAATGCCTGCGTGATGCTATCCGGTTTGAAAGTCAGGGGGCTTGGCGGCCTGTGATCATCGGGAAGGCGTTTGCGATTATCGTGATCAAAATTCCACTGACCGCCAACCGGTTTGCCATCCGGTTCCATCAGGATACCGGTTGTACGTCGCAGTTGCCGATAGAAATACTCCATACGGAGTTCCTTGCGGTTTTCAGCAAATTCCGCAAATACCGAAAGTGGGGCAAAGAAACGATCATCGTCGCGAACATCAAGGACGATACCGAACTTGTCCGCCCATGTTTCGATTTCCGTGCGTATCCGCCATTCGCCGGGCTCTGTAATGATTACCTGTTTTACCGGATGATTTTTCAATGCCAGTTTCAGGGCATCGCTAAAGCTATTGGTCGGCTGATTCTCATAATCGAAATAACAAATCGCGAAACCTTTTTCACGTAATTCATGAGCGAAATGGCGCATCGCAGACAGAATGAAGACAATTTTCTGCCTGTGATGGGCGACATAGTTTGCCTCGCTGTTCGGTTCCGCCATTACAATCAAGTCGTGATCAGGATCGGCATCCCTTAAACTTGCCAGTGAAACAGACAGCTGATCACCAAGTATGAAACGGATTGATTTGATGGCAGACATTTAACGGGCGACCTCTGGCAGCGAAAATCATATTTCCGACTCGTACGCGAAAAAAGGTCCCAGAGATTGGTTGAAGCAAACAAAAACAACCGAAAACGGGCGGACCGATTTTCATTCGCAATGGTTACTGCGCGAATGATTTTTACTTGTGTGCCATGATCTGAAAATTTGCAAAAAAATCGGCTAAATTATTGATAATGGTAATCAAAGGCGCGGTTTTCCCTTGAAAAGGGGAATGGTCGATCCCACTATTTGGACAGCCCAATCATCAGGAGTGCCACCATGAAGGGTGATCCCAAGATCATCAGTTATCTTAATCGCGTGCTGACCAACCAGTTAACGGCGATTAACCAGTATTTCCTGCATGCCCGTATGCTCCGCGACTGGGGCGTGGAAGAAATGGGCGAGTACGAATACAAACTTTCGATCAAGGAAATGAAACGTGCCGATGACACCATCGAGCGCATTCTGTTCCTTGAAGGTCTGCCCAATCTTCAGAATTTGAACAAGCTTATGATCGGCGAGAATGTCGAGGAAATCGTTTCCTGCGACATGAAGTTCGAGTTGGCAAGCCTGCCGCTTCTGCGCGAGGCGATTAGCGCCTGCGAAAAGGCCGAAGACTTTGTAACCCGCGATCTGCTGGTCAAATTCCTTGAAGATCAGGAAGAACATGTCGACTGGCTGGAAACGGAGCAGTGGCAGATCGAAAATGTCGGTATTCAGAATTATATTCAAAGCCGTTCTGGCGACGGCGACTAACACATCAGGAGCTTGAACGCCATGAAGGGTAACAAGAAGGTTATCGACGCGCTGAACAAGCAGCTTACGGCTGAATTGTCCGCCGCCGACCAGTACAACACCCATGCCGAGATGTATCTCGATTGGGGTTTGCATGCACTTTATGCTCGTATGCATCATGAAAAGGACGAAGAACTCGAACATGCAAAACGCCTGATCGAACGTATTCTGTTCCTTGAAGGTGTGCCCGATACCGCGTCGCGCAGTCCGATCAAGATCGGCAAAACCGTGCCCGAGATGATGAAAAACGATCTCGAACACGAATATCATGTGATCGATCTTCTGAAAAAGGCGATTAAACTTGCCGAGAAGGAAGAAGATTATCAGACGCGCAATATGCTGACCACGCTGCTGGATGACAGCGAAGAGGATCATGCATATTGGCTTGAACAGCAGATCCGTCTGATCGATATGATGGGCTTGCCGAACTATATCCAGTTCCGCGCTGTTGGCGAGCCGAACCCGCACGGTTAAGGTTGCCAAATGTCATTTGAAAACCCCGGTATTGTCCGGGGTTTTTTTATTTTTATCAGATATTTGCGGGTGAATTGATAACGCAAAATCAATCCGCCCGTTTTATGCTTGACCTTCCAGTTGCTGGAACCTCTATGGTCACCCATATCAAGTTATTGATTATGGAATGGTGACCTAAATGGACAGGCGATCAGAACCCGACATCCCTGAAATTCGTGGCAATGGTGCCCCCGGTTTGAAAAAACCGACGGACGAAGGGGCGCGTGGCGAAGTGACCCTGCAAATCGGCGGGATGACTTGTTCATCCTGTGCCGGTCGGATTGAAAAGGCATTGGGCAAGCTGCCCGGTGTATCGTCCGAGGTGAACCTTGCGCTGAATTCTGCCCATGTCACCTTTGATCGTGATCAGACATCAGTTAGCAAACTGGCCGATACCATCCGTTCTGCGGGCTATTCTGTTGCCGATGAAAGCCGGTCTTTTGATATTGATGGCATGACCTGCGCCAATTGCGCGCTTCGCGTCGAAAAGGCATTGAGCAAACTGCCCGGCGTTACGGAAGCCAGTGTCAATTTCGCACTGGAGCGGGCCGATATTCATACCTTACCGGGACAGGTTGGTGACGCCGATGTCATCGCGGCTGTTGAAAAGGCCGGTTATCACGCTGTTTCACGAGGCAAATCGGGTCAGGAAAACGGGCAGGATCCCGCAGACCAAAAGAATTCCGACAAGTCGCTTTGGTGGCTGGCGGCTTCGATTGTCCTGACCGCGCCGCTGGTGGCCCAGATGATCTGGATGTATCTGGGGGTCGATTTTCATTTGAGCCCTTGGGTAGAACTGGCGCTGGCGACCCCGGTGCAGTTCCTGATCGGTTGGCGGTTCTATCGCGGCGCCTGGATGGCGTTGCGTAACGCCAGTGCCAATATGGACGTGCTGGTCGCACTTGGCACGTCGGCCGCCTATTTCCTGAGCCTTTATAACATGATTGTGGCTGATCATGACGGGCAGACGCATCTTTATTTCGAGGCATCCGCCGCGATCATCACCCTGATCCTTGCCGGTAAAATCATGGAAGAACGCGCCAAACGCGGTGCGTCGGCGGCTATTCGTGAACTGATGGCGCTACGTCCGCGCCGTGCGCGTAAACTTGACGAAACCAAAGGCGAAATTGAAATCGATATCGCCCAGCTTGTTATCGGTGACACCGTCAGGGTTTTGCCAGGTGAACGTGTTCCCGTTGATGGCAAGGTTTCAGCAGGTGAAAGTGAACTTGATGAAAGCCTGATCACCGGAGAAACACGCCCGGTCGCGCGTGTGGCAGGGGATATGGTCGTTGGTGGTGCGGTCAATGGTACCGGGCGGCTTGATGTCGAAGTCACCGCAATCGGCGAAGATACAACACTGTCGCGGATCATTCGGCTGGTTGAACATGCCCAGACCGGAAAGGCACCGGTTCAGAAACTGGTCGATAAAGTTTCCGGGATTTTTGTGCCCGTGGTCGTCTTGATTGCCTTGGTTACCTTTGGCGGATGGCTTTTATTCGGTGCCACGATGGAAGCATCGATTGTGGCCGCTGTTTCGGTTCTTGTTATTGCCTGCCCCTGTGCATTGGGGCTTGCGACACCAACCGCACTGGTGGCGGGCACGGGGGCCGCGGCGAAAAGCGGTATCCTGATCCGGAACTTCGATGCGCTGGAACAGGCACACAATGTTGATACCGTCATTTTTGATAAAACCGGTACGCTGACCGAAGGTAAGCCAACAGTTCGATACATCAAACCCGCAGAGGGCACAGATGAAGCCGAACTGCTGCGTATGGTCGCCGCCGTGCAGGCCGCAAGCGAACATCCGCTGGCGCGTGCAATCGTCAATGCCGCACGCAAACAGGAAATTAAAATTCCTGACATCACTGATTTTAGCAGCAAAACCGGTGCCGGTGTTCAGGCAAAGGTTGAAGACCACAATGTCGTTATAGGCAATGAGGCAATGCTTGCCGATCTTGGTATTGGATTGCCAGATGGTGATCTTGGCAGCCAGATTGCCGATTACGAAGGGCGCGGCCAGACCGTCATTCTGGTTGCGATTGACGGCAGGTTCGCCGGGTTCATCACGCTGGAAGATCGCATTCGTGCGTCGGCTAAACAGGCGATAGCCGATCTGAAAGCGCGTGGGATCAACAGCATCATGTTGTCTGGAGACGGTGAAGATGTTGCTTCCTATGTTGCAAAGCAGCTTGGTCTTGAAGAAGGCCGCGGTCGTATCCGGCCGCAGGACAAGGCGCGCGAGGTCGAAAAACTGCGCAAGGCTGGCCGTCATGTTGCCATGGTCGGCGATGGTATCAATGATGCGCCAGCCTTGGCTGCGGCGGATGTTGGTATTGCGATGGGGGGCGGTACCGATGTGGCCATGGAGACGGCGGGCATTACCCTGATGCGGTCTGACCCGGCACTTGTTGAGGGGGCAATTGATGTGTCGATCGCAACACGGCGCAAGATCGCCCAAAACCTGTTCTGGGCGTTTGGTTATAACGTGATCGGCGTGCCGTTGGCGGCGTTCGGTATCCTGAGCCCCGCGATTGCGGGGGCTGCGATGGCGTTGAGTTCGGTTTCGGTCGTCAGCAACTCGCTGTTGCTGCGCGGTTGGAAAGTCCGCGGAGAAAAACCATGAATATTTCCGATGCATCCCGCGATAGCGGTCTTCCGGCGAAAACCATCCGTTATTACGAGGATATCGGACTGGTAAAGCCCGGTCGGCTTGAAAACGGCTACCGGGACTACAGCGACGATGACTTGCACAAATTGCGCTTTTTGCAGCGTTCCCGGGGGCTTGGCTTTTCGGTAGAGGATTGCCGGGTGTTACTGTCGCTCTACGAGGATCGAAACCGTGCTTCGGCAGATGTGAAGCAGATTGCCAAAACACATCTGATCGAAATCGAACGCAAGATCGCAGAACTGCAAAGTCTGCAAAAGACCTTGTCGCATCTGGTTGACGAATGCCAAGGCGATCATCGTCCTCATTGTCCTATCATCAACGATCTCGCGGGATAGCCTGCTTAAATCTGAAGAAGGAAGACATTCGTTGAAGAAGAAAACGATTTTTGCCCTCGGCGGAGCTGTGGCCGTGTCCGCAATCGTGGTGATTGCTGTTGTCTTTTCAGGTGCCTACCCTAAAAAAGATGCGGCGCAGGTTCGCTTGCAACCCGATAATTTGCAACTGGTTGCAATGGGCAAGAAAATCTATGATGCCAATTGTGCGTCCTGCCACGGTCGTGATTTTAAAGGGGAAGCAAACTGGCGCGAACGACGCGACGATGGTTTGCTGCCTGCACCTCCCCATGATGAAACCGGCCATACCTGGCATCACCCGGATGATTTGCTATTTGCATTGACCAAATATGGTCCGGCGAAAATGATCGGTGATGGTTATCAGTCTGCGATGCCCGGCTTTGAAAAAGTTCTGACGGATGAGGAAATCATAGCATCCCTGTCCTATATCAAAAGCCGCTGGCCCAAAGAAATCCGGATGCGCCACGATCAGATGAACAAGTCGGCCGCCCAATAAAGCACAAGGCCTGGCAATGTCCTGCCGGGCCTTCATGTTTTTACGACATAAAACCTAAACGCGGGGCAGGGTGATTCGTACTGTTGTGCCCTTGCCAAGGTCGCTTTCGATGCTTAGTCGTCCACCGTGCAATTCAACCAAAAGCTTGGCCAGCGGCAAACCAAGTCCCGTTCCGGCACTTTCCTTGACCCCAGATGGGTGCAATTGGGAGAACCGGGCAAGCGCACGTGGAATGTCGTTCGGACTCATGCCGACACCATTATCCTGAATGGCAAAACAGATTTCGTCGTCCAAGACCGTCAATGTTACGGAAATCTCTCCCTTGTCGGGGGTGAACTTGGCGGCGTTGCTGAGTATGTTTATCAGGATTTGCTTCAGTTTCAGGCGATCACATGGCATCACCAATGGTTTTTGCGGCAAATTCAGGATCAGTTTGTGATGCCGTTTCTTGATGTCGTCGCTGACTAGTTTTGTTGCTTCCTGCGTTACAGAAACAATATCGTCTTCTGCCAGTTGCAAAGCCATCGAGCCATTCGAAAGCTTCGAGACATCAAGAACATTGTTCACGAGTTCAAGCAGATGCGTTCCAGCCTCGTACACGTCGCGTGCGCAGTCACGATAGCTGTCGGAAATATCGCCCAGCACGCCTTCGGCGATCAATTCGGAATTGCCGATAATCGCATTAAGCGGGGTGCGCAGTTCATGCCCCATATTGGCAATGAAGTCGGATTTTGATGCATTGGCGTCCGAGCGTTCGCGATTCTGTTCCATCAAGGTGCGCTCGGCCTGTTGCTGCCTGTCATTTTCAAGCAGCGTCATCAGGACAGCTGTGCGTGTTTCGTTTTCGCGGAAATATTCCAGCGGGGCGATGGACAGATCGCACATGTGGCTTTCATCGCTGGCATTGACCAGCACGATATCGCCGCGCCATGTCCTACCGGATGCAAAGACATCATCAATGTCATTGAGAAGTCCGGCAGACAGAAAGCCCGCCTTGCGCCCTATCATTCGGTCGCGGGCAACACCGATCAGGTTCGCCATGGCGTCATTGCACTGCAAAACCTTGCCGCTACGCTCGCAGATGACGGCGGCATAGGGCAGTGCGTTCAGAACAACTTGATCTGCCAATGGCGCGGTTTCCGCGTCAATCGGGGAGTCTGTGGTCATGTCGGCCCCTGGTCCCATCGTTATCCAGCAATCAATCGTTTAAAAACGGTCGATACCCAGTCCAAGAAGCGAGATATCGGGTTTGCGTCCGTCAATGAGATCGGCAACAGCCTTTCCAGAACCACAACTCATCGTCCACCCCAAAGTCCCGTGCCCCGTATTAAGATACAGATTATCATATTTGGTATCACTAATAACAGGGACAGAATCAGGTGTTACAGGACGAAGTCCCGACCAGAACTCGATTGTTGAACGATCACCGGAATTTGGAAACAATTCGAATGCCTTGTCGGCAATCATTTTTTGGCGTCGTTCCGACATTCTAAGATTATAGCCGTCCAGTTCCGCCGTTCCCGCGACGCGTAGCCGGTTTCCAAGCCGCGAATAGACCATCTTCACACTGTCATCAATCAGGGCCACCCGGGGGGCGCCGTTATGGCCAGTGGTATCGATGCTGATCGAATATCCCTTGCACGGGTAAACCGGCAAATGGATGCCAAGCGGCTTTAACAGAAGCGGGCTGTAACTGCCCAGACACATCAGATAACGATCACCGGAAATATCGCCCTGATCGGTGCTGACGGCGGCAATGCGGCCCTGATCCTGTTTAAGTCCGGTGATGGTGGTGTCGAGCCTGAAGATGGCACCGCGTTCACGGCAGCGGTCTGCCAGAAGTTCGGTAAATTTTCGCGCATCCCCGCTTTCATCGTCGGGGGTAAAGCTGCCGCCGATGATTTTGGCATTGCTGTCGCGCAAGGCTGGTTCGATTTCAAGGCATTCGGTGGCACTGACCATGCGGCGGTTCAGGCCAAATTCCTGCATCTGGCGGGTTGCCTTTTCGACCGTTGCCAGTTCGTCTTCGTTTCGACAGACGTGAAGAATACCCTGTTCGAGATGGTCATATTCAAGGCCAAGGCTGCTGCGCAGGTCTTTTAGGCAGGCGCGGCTGTATGTCGCAACGCGCAGTGCCTTTTCAAGGTTCACGCGTGCCCGTTTATCGGTGCAGTTGCGCAGGAACCGGAGACCCCATGAAAACAGTTGCGGATCCCAGCGCATCCGGAACAACAGCGGCGCTTCTTCGCGGCCAAGCCATTTCAGTATCTGTGCGGGGGTATGTTCATTTGCCCACGGTGTGGCATGGCAGGCGGAAATCTGGCCACCATTGGCAAAGCTGGTTTCCTGACCTGCGGCGTGCTGTCGGTCAATGACCGTAACCTGATGGCCGTTTTCCAAAAGATACCAGGCCGCCGTCGTCCCAATGACGCCAGCGCCCATCACGACAACATGCATACCGGAAAAGCCTCGTTACGGATCGTTAAGTACGCGTTAGTCTCTGACTCGCGATTGCGTTTGCAATATACTGATCGGGAAAACAAATAGCTACCGGTGTCTGTTCGTTTTCCGGATGATCCGGCAAGCACGCCAATGTACCGAATGTGACAGGTGAAAATGTTTGAAGTCCTCACCACTGAACAGATGTACGAAGCCGACCGCAGAACCATTGAAGCTGGCACATCTGGCGATGTCTTGATGGAAAATGCCGGTGCGTCTGTTGTTGCCGAAATCGTGTCGCGGTGGACTGCGCGTGCCGCAACGGTGTTATGCGGGCCGGGGAACAATGGCGGCGATGGCTTTGTCATTGCCCGCCTTTTACGCAATGCGGGGTGGTCGGTACGGTTGGGGTTGCTTGGCGATGTTGAAAAGCTGACCGGGGATGCCGCCCTGAATGCGGGACGCTGGGATAGGGCGGTCGAGCGGCTTTCGCCTGCATTGCTGGTCGGGGCCGATCTGGTGGTTGATTGTCTGTTTGGCGCGGGGCTTGCGCGGCCAATTGAGGGTGATCTTGCCAGTCTGGTGCAGGCTGTAAACGATTCCGGCGTGCCGGTTGTTGCGGTAGATGTGCCAAGCGGGGTCGATGGCAATTCCGGCGAGGTTCGCGGTATTTCGGTCAAGGCGAACGTCACCGTGACATTCTGCCGTCCGAAACCGGGGCACTATCTTTTGCCCGGTCGCATTCTGTGCGGTCAGGTGATTGTGCGTGACATCGGTATCGCCGATCAGACGATCCGCGATATCCGTCCGATGCTTGTATGTAATGAGCCCGGTGTGTGGCGGGCGGGCATTAACTGGCCCGGTGTGGATGGGCATAAATATCATCGGGGGCATTTGCTGGTGATTGGCGGGGCTACCATGACCGGGGCAGGCCGGCTGGTGGCAAGGGCGGCGCGCCGTGTTGGGGCAGGGTTGCTTACAGTTGTGGCAGAACCCGCAAGCCTTTCGGTTTATGCCGCGGATAGCCCCGGCATCATGACGGCACCGATTGCGACCCTTGATGACCTGTTAAAGGATTGTCGTCACAACGCGTTGGTGATCGGGCCGGGATTCGGCGTTGGGGATGAAACATGCAGCCGGATCATTACGTTGCTGCATTATTGTCGGTGCACGGTTCTGGATGCCGATGCGCTGACCAGTTTCGCAGAACAGCCCAGCACGCTGTTTTTTGCCATTCAGGGGCCAACGGTGTTAACGCCACATGAAGGCGAATTTGCCCGTCTGTTTCCTGATATCGAAGGCGACAAGCTAAGCCGGGCGCGGGCCGCAGCCAAGCGAAGCGGTGCGACCGTCCTGATCAAGGGGGCGGATACGGTTGTTGCCGCCCCAGATGGCCGGGCGGCAATCAACACGATCGATGCGCCGTGGCTGGCAACAGCCGGATCGGGGGATGTCCTGGCCGGGATTATCGGCGGGTTGATGGCACAGGGGATGGAAATGTTTGATGCTGCCTGCATCGGGGCGTGGCTTCATGCGCGTGCCGGGGTGGATATTGGTCCCGGTCTGATTGCCGAGGATATTCCGCATCATCTGCCGGTTCTGCTGGGGCAGCTTTGGCGTGCCGTGCCCAAGTGATGTCTGGATGAGGCGCTAAAGCATTTTGCTTTTAATCTGAAGCATAGCCTGCAGCCTTAAAGAAGTTCCAGCATTCATTAGGCTCGAAGATGTCGCATATATTGCCGAT